>CALGIG010000118.1 GCA_937915865.1 uncultured Prolixibacteraceae bacterium
GCTTCGCTGGATCAACCTGTTATCTTAAAAAATTTTGTCGGTCACTAATGATTTCAAATGATGATACAAAGAATCGCGGGTCAGATTGTATTTATTCATAGCCTCTTCAACCGTATAATATTCAGGCTTGACATACCCTTTAGCTTCATCAAAATGTTTTTTTGAATACAGCACATTCCGGCCATCCTTTTTCCGGGGAATATTGTTTTCGGAAACAAAACTATAAATTGCAGGAAGCGAAAGGCTGTATTTATCTTGAATATCTTTCACACTATACCATTTTTCAATTAGGTGTATATTTTCAAAACCTTTTTTTTCAAAGTATCGGTCGAAATGCTTTTTGCTGAAATAAGACTTACCCCTGACTAAGGTCTTTGGAACATTATTTTCTTTCGCAATTCTAAAAATCCACGATTCCTTGACATTAAATTTTTCTTTTATCTCTTCAATGGTATAAAATTCAGTAACAGGTTTTCTTTCTTTTTGGGGTCTGGCTCTGTATTCCTCCGAATTATCAAACATAGCATCGATATCAATCTTTCTAATAAAAGTTTTGCCATTCGTTTGAAATGCTGCCAATGTGCCATCATGCAAATAACGATAAATAGTTGTTCTTCCTACACTTAGCAGGAAAGCCGTTTCGGAAACAGAAAGGTACTCTTTGTCCTTTATATTTTCATAGGTATTGCTTATCCTTTCTATTTCCTGAATAGTTGCATAGCTGATTCCTGTCATTTTATATTGCTTTCCTGCTTCTTCATCAAATCTTTTTATAGCCTCTTCTCTTTTTTTTGCTTTGTAAGCTTTCGAATTGCAAGCATGAGAACAATAACGTGTAGTCAGTTTTTGTGCAATAAATAAATTGCTACACCATTCGCACCTCTTTTGAATTCTAGTATCACTGTTCATAAACTCTCCGAATTTTGTTTCATGGTGTTTCATCATGTTTCATAGTGTTCCAATCATGTACTATCTATGACTTAACAATTACAAATATAAGATTTTTTTGAAACGCGGTACAAATACGATACAAAATATGTATCAAAATGGCTTAATATCAATTATTAAGAAGTATAATTAAAAAAACAAAAGTCGCTATAAGATAGCGACTTGGTGATAAATAATTGTATTTATAAGTTGTTGATTATCAATGGTTATTTTCCGATACAGAAATTTTTGAAGATGTTCCCCAGTATTTCGTCGGTTGAAATTTGCCCGGTAATCTCTCCAAGAAAGTACAGGCATTCGCGAATATCCTGGGCTAAAAAGTCTCCTGAGATGAAACTCTCAAGCCCTTGTTGTACCCGGGTTATCGATTCGTGGGCTTTGGAAAGGGCTTCGAAATGCCTCACATTTGTAACAATAACAGCATCTTCATCTACTGACTCAAGTGAAACAGCTTTTTGCATTTCACATATTAGTTCATCGAGATTTGTTTTTTGTTTAGCCGCTATAAATATTAGTTTTTCGTCTGGTTGCAATTGCAATTCTTTTAAAGCAGCAATGGTCTCAGCATTTCCTTTATCAACTTTATTTGCAGCAATAATCAAATGCTGGTCGATAATTCTTTCCCTTATCTTCCGAATTCTTGAGTTGATAATATCAAAGTCACTTTGCGTGTCAACAACTAAAATGACAATGGTTGCCTGATCTAACTTGCTGTAGCTACGCTCAATACCAATGGTTTCAATCTCGTCGGTTGTTTCCCTTATCCCTGCCGTGTCGAAGAAGCGGAAGGCAGTACCATGAATATTTACCACATCTTCAATCACGTCGCGCGTTGTTCCGTGAATATTAGAAACAATAGCTTTCTCTTCGTTTAAAAGAGCGTTTAGTAATGTCGATTTTCCTACATTGGTTTCGCCTACAATAGCAACCGGAATGCCATTTTTTATCACATTGCCCAGCTTAAACGAATCCCTTAATTTTCTGATTATTTTTTCGATATTAGATACCAAAGATCGTAGTTGTTTACGATCAGCAAATTCAACATCCTCTTCACTAAAATCAAGTTCGAGTTCAATTAATGATATAAAATTTAGAAGTTCACCGCGTAATCTTACCAATTCTGACGAAAAACCGCCACGCATTTGGTTTATGGCTACTTTTTGTGCTGCTTTTGTCGTTGAGTATATTAGATCGGCAACAGCTTCGGCCTGCGATAAATCCATTTTGCCGTTTAAAAATGCACGTTGTGTAAATTCTCCAGGGTTGGCTATCGTTGCTCCTTTTGCTATAAGAAGTTGTAGAATGCGTTGTTGTATATACACCGACCCGTGGCAGTTTATTTCAACCACATCTTCGCCTGTAAAAGAATGCGGCGACCTGAAAAGAGAAACCACTACATCGTCAATTATTTCACTTCCATCAAAAATACTTCCAAAATGTAATGTATTAGCCTTTTGTTGTGCTAATCGTTTTCCTGCTTTTGGCGACACAAAAACCATATCGACAATTTCAATGGCATTTTCTCCTGAAAGACGAATTGTGGCAATGGCACCTATTCCAGGTGAAGTTGCTATGGCACAAATAGTTAATTGGTTATACATGCTTGATTAATTGAACGGTTAAAGTTATAATATTTAAAGCTATTAGTTTTGTTTTATGTTAAATAGAGTTATACTGATAATACTGTTTTCTCATTAAGTTTTAAGGTACATGTAGTTAATTACAAAACTTCAAAACAAGGGAAAATAATTTATAGAGATTTCGAAAATACAGGTTAAAAATTCAATGCATTGCTTGGAATTTTGTTTAAAAAGAATCAATTAATACCTACCCAAAAACCATATTGCCATATTTTATTACTTTTGTCCGAACTTTGAAAGTCAAAAATAAAATAAAAAAAACATGAAACTTCTTGAAGGAAAAACAGCCATTGTAACAGGCGCATCTCGAGGAATTGGAAAAGCAATTGCTCTAAAATTTGCTGAAGAAGGTTGCAATATTGCTTTCACAGATCTTTTTGCTGACGAAAATATGAAAAATACTGAAGCAGAAATTACTGCTTTAGGTGTGAAGGCAAAAGGATATGCGTCGAACGCAGCCAACTTTGAAGATACAGATCGCGTTGTAAATGAGATTGTTGATGATTTCGGAGCAATTGATGCATTAGTAAATAACGCCGGTATCACTAAAGATGCATTGTTAATGCGAATGACTGAGGATCAATGGGATGCAGTTATTAATGTAAACCTGAAATCGGTATTCAATTTTACTAAAGCTGCTCAGAAAATTATGTTGAAACAAAAATCTGGTTCGATTATTAATTTAAGTTCAGTGGTAGGGGTTAGCGGAAATGCTGGTCAATCAAACTATTCAGCTTCAAAAGCAGGCATCATTGGTTTTACTAAATCAATTGCCAAAGAACTTGGTTCTAGGGGAATCCGCTCAAATGCAATCGCTCCAGGATTCATTATTACTGAAATGACAGCTAAAATTCCTGAAGATGCTCGTAAACAATGGGAAGCTAACATTCCTATGAGACGCGGTGGTTCACCAGAGGAAGTAGCTAAAGTGGCTTTGTTCCTGGCATCCGATCTGTCGTCGTATGTTAGTGGTCAGGTAATTAATGTTTGTGGGGCAATGAATACCTAATTGTATTATTGTATATTAATTATAATATGTTTGCCGGGGAATATCCTCGGCTTTTTTTTGCAAAAAGAATTTTAAAGAAGTAAGAATTACTTTTATATGTATTATCTTAGTTACTAGGAATAATTAAATCTAATGAATCAAAAAGGTATTTCTTTTCGTTTGAATTCTCATGTAACAGTATTTGCAGTATTGATTATTACAATTGTTGTTTACATCAATTTTCATTACAGTAATAAAATACTTATTGGTAAAATTGAAGAAGGAGCTATAAATCAAAGTAATTTGGTTATTTCTGGTATTTCACGAATTACTATTGGAACAGAGGAAATTGCCAGAAATGTATCTTTCCAGGCACTTTATTACTACAAACACAACGATATAGATATTTTTTTAAAGGAGGTTTTAGAAGCTAATCCCCTGCTTGAAAGTGTTCATATTAATTTTCTAAAGGAAAAAAATCACGACTATTCATGTTGTAGTACAGGAATACATTGTTCCCATAAATGTAATCTTTCAAAGAATATTTTTTTAAATGAAAGTGATTCAATAGAGAGAGGGGTATGGTCAACGCCTTTTTTATGTTTAAATGATAGTTTGCATTTACTGGTTACGTTTAAATATCCAATTTTTAAACCAGGTACCAATCAGGTTCTAGGCCATGTCTTTTGTGAAATTTCCCTTAAAAGGATGAGACAAATGTTGTCTCAAATGGTTATTAGTCATAACGGATATGCTTTTATTATAGATAAGGATGGTAATTATCTTACCCATCCATGCGTGGATTGGATATTGAAAAAGAATATTTTCACAAATCCTTCTTTTTTCCCTGATAAAATTGAAGATTTTCATGCCCATCTTCTAAAAGAGAAATTTGGAGTATTTCATGGTAGGGCAGAATATTTAAATAATCAACCGGCTTGGTTTTATTTTGCTCCTTTAAGAAATACAAGTTGGATGGTAGTGATTGCTATTCCTGAAGCTAATTTATTTCAAGAAATTCAATTGATTTTTAAGAAAATTCTTTGGGTCTGTGGTCTAGGTATTTTGGTGCTTTTTCTACTTAATATGATGATTTTCAGAAAGATATTAAGACCATTAGCTCAGGTTGCGGAGGCAATTCATGAGTTTTCATCTACTCCGGAAACTATGCATGACAACAATACCAGGGACGAAATAAAAATTTTAAAAGATAGTTTGATCAGTTGGCAAGTAAAATATGGTTCTTTAATCAAAGAAAAGACTCAAAATGAGGATGAAAAGAAAAAGCTGGAAAGGGAACTTAAATCAGCACGGGAAATTCAACAAAATATTGTTCCTGAGGGTAAAGCTTTTTTCCCAAATCATCCTGAAATTGATTTGTTTGCGACCTTAATGCCGGCAGGAAAGGTTGGAGGTGACTTATACGATTATTTCCTTATTGATGATAATCATTTGTTGTTAGCAATTGGAGATGTCTCCGGAAAAGGAATACCTGCATCTCTTTTTATGGCAGTAGCCAGTACATTGATCAAAACCAATGCAAGAATTTTATCTTCAAAAGATATTGTTGCTGAAGTTAATCGAGAATTAAATACACGGAATTCTGATCAGTATTTTATAACTCTGTTTGTAGGTGTTATAGATATGACTACAGGAATTTTAGATTATTGTAATGCCGCTCATAACTATCCTTACATATTGAAAGCGGATGGACAAGTACATGTTTTATCAAAAAGTCATGGTTTACCTTTGGGAATATATCGTGATAAAACATACAAAAGCAGCACATTTGAGCTTCAGCAAAATGATACACTGATTCTTTATACTGATGGGGTTATTAATGCTACCGACGATAAGTCTCAATACTATGGTACTGAGCGTTTGGGCAAAAATATCCATAACCTTACTGATTTATTTTCCGAAGAGATTGTGAATAAATTACTTAATAGTATAAAGATTTTTAAAGGAGACAGTCCTCAATCTGATGATATTTCTATACTTGCATTTAGATATTTAAAGAAAACAAAAAGCCAGGTTTAGATAGACCTGGCTGTGGTATTATTTTTTTTCTTTTATCGATAAAATTTTAATTATAATTTTCTCAGTCTTTTTGTCAAATCCTACAGAAATTGTATCTCCCTGAACAACAGATGCCTTTATAATTGCCTCAGCCATTTCATCTTCAAGATATTTTTGGATAGCTCGTTTTAATGGACGAGCGCCAAATTGCGGATCATATCCTTTTTCGGCTATAAAATCTTTAGCCGCGGGCGATATTTTTAATTTGTAGTTTAGCGATTCAACACGCTCATATAAACCTTTTAATTCAATATCAATTATTTGGTGAATATGCTCTTTCGTTAATGCATTAAACATGATTACATCATCAATTCTGTTTAAGAACTCTGGTGCAAATGCTTTTTTTAATGCTTTCTCAACAATATATTTCGAATTTTCACCTTCGTCAATGCCTCGACTTTGAGTATTAAACCCAACACCACGGCCAAATTCTGATAGTTGCCTTGAACCAATATTGGAAGTCATAATAATAATTGTATTCTTAAAATCAATATTACGTCCCAAACTATCAGTTAATCGACCTTCGTCCAATACCTGAAGAAGTAAGTGAAATACATCTGGATGAGCTTTCTCAATTTCATCTAAAAGAACGACACAATATGGTTTTCTACGGACTTTTTCGGTTAATTGTCCACCTTCTTCATATCCAACATAGCCGGGAGGCGCTCCAACCAAACGAGATACAGAAAATTTTTCCATATACTCACTCATGTCCACCCGGATAAGCGAATCAACACTATCAAACAAATATTTGGCAATGATTTTGGCTAATTGAGTTTTCCCAACTCCGGTTGGACCAAGGAAGATGAATGAGCCAATTGGTTTATTGGGGTCTTTTAATCCTGCTCTATTTCGTTGAATAGCTTTAACTATTTTTACAATAGCTTCATCCTGTCCAATCACACTTCCTCTCAGTTGTTTACCCATATCCATAAGGCGTTTCCCTTCGGCTTGGGCAATTCGCTGAATTGGTACCCCCGACATCATTGCTACGACCTCAGCTACTTTTTCTTCGGTAACAGTTTCTCGATGGTTAATCAGTTCTTTTTCCCATTCTTCTTTTTCCTGTTCCAGAAGTTGCATTAAATTTTTTTCCTTATCACGGTGGTTCGCTGCTAATTCAAAATTCTGACTCTTAACAGCTTTTATTTTTTCCTCTTTAGTCTTTTCAATCTTTTCTTCAAGCTTTAAAATACGATCAGGTACATTGATGTTTGAGATGTGAACTCTGGAACCAGCTTCGTCCAACGCATCAATGGCTTTATCCGGAAGAAAACGATCTGTAATATATCTTGCAGTAAGACGTACACAGGCTTCAATGGCTTCGGGCGCATAGATTACATTGTGATGGTCCTCGTATCGCTGTTTTATATTGTTAAGTATCTCAATGGTTTCGTCAACCGAGGTAGGTTCTACCATAATTTTCTGAAACCGTCTCTCCAAAGCGCCATCTTTTTCAATTTGTTGTCTGTATTCGTCAAGGGTAGTAGCACCAATACATTGTATTTCGCCTCTTGCCAAAGCAGGTTTAAGCATATTGGCAGCATCGAGCGATCCAGTAGCACCGCCTGCACCAACAATGGTGTGTATTTCGTCGATAAACAGGATGACGTTGCTTACTTTTGAAAGCTCGTTCAGAATAGCTTTCATCCGTTCTTCAAATTGTCCACGGTATTTTGTTCCGGCTACAATTGAGGCAATATCAAGGCTAACAACTCTTTTGTCAAAAAGAATTCTTGAAACTTTTTTTTGAACGATGCGCAATGCAAGTCCTTCGGCTATTGCTGATTTACCAACACCAGGTTCACCAATAAGAATTGGATTATTCTTTTTCCGACGAGATAAAATTTGGGCCAATCGTTCAATTTCACGTTCACGCCCAACAATCGGATCGAGGTTATTTTCTTCAGCAGCTTTGGTAATATCGACACCAAAATTATCTAATACAGGCGTGTCCGATTTCGGATTTGCAGGTTTTTTAGCAGATGAAGATGACGACTGCCCGCCAGTAGATCTGGAAAAACTATCATCGTCAGAATCTTCATCATCAAAATCTGATTTTGCTTCCGGATTTTTATAATCTTCTAATCGTGATTTCAAAATGTAATAATTTATGTGGTACTGATTAAGTATTGTACTAATAAGGCTTTCTTTATCTTTTATAATAGCCAATAATAAATGACCGGTGTTGATTGTAGGGCTGTTAAATGCCCGTGCTTCGAGGTAAACTAGTTTTAAAGCTTTTTCAGCAGATTTCAATAGTTGAACTGACGCTTGTGAATCAATATCTTTACCAGTCCTAAGCTTTTCTTCAATAGTTTGCTTTATTTCTGACAAGTTAACATTCAGATTCGTTAAAATATCAATTGCAACGCCTTCTCCATCCCTAAGAATACCAAGAAAAATGTGTTCAAGCCCAATACTGTCATTACCAAGTCGAATTGCTTCTTCCCGGCTGTATGAAAGAACATCTTTAATTCGTGGTGAAAATTGAGAATCCATATATTTTTTGTCACATTATTTATACGTTTCCAAAAATAACAAAAAGTATTCCTAAAAGTTAATGTATGCGTAGTTGTCATCTTATTTCTTGTTATCAAAATTACTGAATTATATGAAATCATTGAATTTAAAAGCCTGATTTTACAAACATTAGGTTGTTAAAATCTTAATTTTAAAATCCCTACTAAAAGCTTAATAATTGCTTGATTCATAAAGTATTTTTGTATTTTTGTCATGCAAAATTTTAAAGCAGAAAACTTATTAAGGAGGATTAAATGTCTGAAGGTGAAAAAATTATAAAGATAAATATTGAAGAGCAAATGAAAACTGCATACATCGATTATTCGATGTCTGTCATTGTTTCGAGGGCTCTTCCTGATGTTCGGGATGGTTTTAAGCCTGTTCATCGTCGTGTTTTATTTGGAATGAATGAACTCGGTAATTTGTCAAACAAGCCATATAAAAAATCGGCCAGGATAGTTGGTGAAGTATTAGGTAAATATCACCCGCACGGCGATTCATCAGTCTATTTTACTATGGTACGTATGGCTCAAGTTTGGTCGTTACGTTATACATTGATTGATGGTCAGGGTAATTTTGGTTCGATAGATGGAGACAGCCCGGCAGCAATGCGTTATACTGAAGCCAGATTGTCACGTATTGCAGAAGAAACTCTCGCTGATTTAGAAAAAAATACAGTTGATTTCATTCCTAATTTTGACGAATCGTTAAGCGAACCTACAGTTTTACCTACTCGGATACCACAGTTACTTGTAAATGGCACTTCAGGTATTGCAGTTGGTATGGCTACAAACATGCCACCTCACAACTTGTCCGATACAATTGATGCCATTGTGGCATATATAAATAATCCAGAAATTGAGGTTCAGGAATTAATACCAATTATTAAAGCGCCTGATTTTCCGACCGGAGGTATTATTTATGGTTATCGGGGCGTTCAGGAAGCTTTTGAAACAGGTCGTGGGCGAATTGTAATACGTGGTAAGGCTCATATAGAAACTACACCCAACGGACGTGAAAAAATAATAGTGACCGAAATTCCTTATATGGTCAATAAAGCAGAATTAATTATGAAGACTGCTGAGTTGATTAACGAGAAAAAAATAGAAGGGATTTCTAATGTAAACGACGAATCTGACCGTGAGGGTATGCGGATCGTTTTTGACATTAAGCGCGATGAAATTTCAAATGTTGTTCTGAATAAGTTATTTAAATACACACAGTTACAAAGTAGTTTTAGCGTAAATAATATTGCCTTGGTAAATGGACGTCCAAGGTTGTTGAACTTAAAGGAGTTAATTCATTATTTCGTTGAACACCGGCACGATGTAGTTGTTCGTCGTACAAAGTTTGAATTAGATCAAGCTGAAAAGCGTGCCCATATTCTGGAAGGATTAATCATTGCAAGTGATAACATCGAAGAAGTTATTGCAATTATCAGAGGATCGAAAAATCCCGACGAAGCCAGAGTTCAGTTAATGGAACGCTTTAGCCTAACTGAGATTCAGGCCCGCGCCATTGTTGAAATGCGTCTTCGTCAATTGACAGGGCTGGAACAGGATAAATTACATCAGGAATATGAAGAGCTTTTGAAGCAAATTGACTACCTTAAAAGTGTATTGGCCGATCTCAGTTTACGAATGAAGATTATTAAAGAAGAACTTTTGGAGATCAAAGAAAAATATGGAGATAGTCGAAAGACAGAGATTGTTCCTAATGCAGAGGAGTTTAATCCGGAAGATTTCTATGCAGACGAAGAAATGGTCATTACTATTTCACACTTGGGATATATAAAACGTACCCCATTATCTGATTTTAAAACTCAGGGCAGGGGAGGAGTTGGCTCAAAAGGAAGCACCACACGAGATTCAGATTTTCTCGAACACATGTTTAACGCTTCAATGCACAATACACTACTGTTATTTTCCGAAAAAGGTAAGTGTTTCTGGTTGAAAGTATTTGAAATTCCTGAGGGAACTAAAACGTCAAAAGGAAGAGCTATACAAAATGTAATAAATATTGAGCAGGATGATAAGATTTTAGCATATATCAATGTAAATAATCTTACTGATTCTGAATATATCAATAACAATTACATCATACTCTGTACCAAGAAAGGTATTATTAAAAAAACTTCACTTGAGGCTTATTCACGTCCACGTCAAAATGGTGTTAATGCAATTACTATCCGGGAAGACGACCAGCTTTTGGAAGCTCGAATGACTAATGGAACTAATCATATTATGATGGCTGTACGTTCAGGTAAAGCTGTAAAATTTGAAGATTCAAGTGTAAGACCAATTGGTAGAACTGCTTCCGGCGTTCGTGGAATCACACTTGGTCATGAACAAGATGAAGTTGTTGGCATGGTTTGTGTTGAAACCGAAAATGAAGATATTCTTGTTGTTTCTGAAAATGGTTATGGGAAGCGCTCAAAGATTGGCGATTATAGATTAACCAATAGAGGAGGTAAAGGGGTTAAAACTATAAATATCACCGAAAAAACAGGTGAGTTGATTTCGATTAAGAGTGTAAACGATTCCTCTGATTTGATGATTATTACCCAAACTGGATTAACAATAAGGCTCTCAATCGCCGAACTTCGAATTTTAGGTAGAACAGCTCAAGGCGTTCGTTTGATTAATTTGAAAGAAGGGGATCAGATTGCTTCAATAACCATTGTTCCTTCAGCTGAGGATGAAACTGATGAATTATCGGAAAACGCAGACAACAATAATGAAATTACTGATGAAAGTAATTTAAATTCAGAAGATTAATTAATAAATT
>CALGIG010000119.1 GCA_937915865.1 uncultured Prolixibacteraceae bacterium
AAAACTTAAAAGACTTTATCCGTCAATTTTAAATTAACACAACACTAGTTGGCTTTATAATATGCAATAAAAATATTTTCCAAACCGCAGACATTCTCCTAAATTCCCGAAAAAAATCTGACAAATCGAACTTATCATGATCTTTATAAATATTGATAATTTCAATCTTAGATTTAACATTCTTGTCTAAAGAATTCTGCTTCAAAATACTCAATGTCATTCCATTTTTCCAAACAAAAAGATTTTGTATATCATCTACTGAAAAATGAGGTTTCTTGATTGCTTCATTGTATAAATGTTCCTGAGGATAATCATACAATTTCGACCAGAAGACAATAAACTCATTTATGTCAGAAGCATTTTTCAAGGCCAATACAGGCAAGTTCATTATTTTCATTTTCTTCAAATGGTTTGAATTGAGGTTATCCACTACCACACAATCCCCTCTTTTCCCCACTGCTGCAAATACGTATTGGCTGTTGAGAATTGCTTATTTCCGAAGAAGCCCCGGCTGGCAGAGAGTGGCGAAGGATGAACCGATTTCAGGATTAAGTGCTTTTGCGGGTTTATGAATTCCGACTTGCTGATGGCGTAGTTTCCCCAAAGGATAAAAACCACATGCTCCAGCCGATCTGAAACCAGTCGGATCACCGAATCGGTAAATTGCTCCCAACCTTTTTTCTGGTGCGAACCAGCCAAATGTGCGCGAACCGTAAGCGTGGCATTCAGGAGCAAAACCCCTTGCTGCGCCCAGCGCGTGAGGTTTCCGCTTGCAGGAATTGAGGCGCCGGTATCGTCGTGTATTTCTTTAAAAATATTCCGCAAACTGGGCGGAAACTCCACGCCGTCGTTCACCGAGAAACATAACCCATGTGCCTGTCCAGGCCCGTGATACGGGTCTTGTCCAAGGATAACCACTTTTACCTGATCAAACGGACATTGGTCGAACGCGTTAAAAATCAGCTTCGCTGGCGGGAAAATTTTCTGTGCCTGGTATTCTAACCGCACAAACTCGGTTAATTGCTTAAAATACGGTTTATCAAACTCTTCCTGAAGTTGTACCTTCCAACTTTGCTCAATTTTTACATCCATAGTGATTTCTAAATTTGATCAAAAAGTAGCCATTCTCTTATTCATTTTGGCCAGACACAAAGATTACAAATCTGTGCTTATCTGAGTAATCTATGGTGAAAATTAATTTGGTATTTTTAATCCAAATTATGCACTATGGAAATTCTGTATGTTTTAGCTGGTCTGTGCTTAGGGTCACTTCTAATGTATGTTTTACTAAACCAGATATTTGCAAGGCGAAAATTCGAGCTTGAAAAGGAAAAGTTGATTTATGCCGACCGCAATCAATCGCTACAGAATGAAAAAGAAGAGCTGATGCGGCAGATTCAACAACTACGGACTGAAAATTCCATTCAAAGCCAGCAGTTGGCGCGGGCAGAAGCCGATTTCTCCAATCTTCAGGGAAAAGTTGAATCGCAACAAAAAGAGATGGAAACGGTACAGCAGAAGTTCACTGTCGAGTTTGAGAACATTGCAGCTAAAATATTGAAACAAAACACACTCGATTTCTCGGCTACTCATCAGAAAAACATTTTAGAATTACTAAACCCACTCAAAGAAAAAATCCTGACTTTTGAAAAGAAAGTTGAAGACACTTACGAAAAAGGGTTAAAAGATCAAACCGATTTGAAAGCTGAGCTAAAGAAACTACACGATCTGAACCTGAAAATTAGCGACGAAGCTCACAATTTAACCAAAGCCCTAAAAGGCGATGTAAAGAAACAAGGCAATTGGGGCGAAGTTATCCTGGAACGGATACTTGAACGTTCGGGACTTACTGAAGGACGCGAATACAAAAAGCAGGAGAATTTTACCGACGATCATGGACAGCGTTTCCAACCTGATGTGGTTGTGCACCTACCCGACCAAAAGCATATCATCATCGATTCCAAAGTTTCGTTGGTTGCTTACGAACGACTGGTGAATTCTGACAATGAAAAAGACCGTGCCCAGTTTGCCAAAGAACATTTACAAAGCATACGAAGCCACATTAAAGGTTTGAGCGACAAGCATTACCAACAATCCAATTCGTTCAACAGTCCCGACTTCGTTTTATTATTTGTACCTATCGAATCGTCGTTCAGTATTGCAGTGCAGGAAGATCAGGATTTATTCGCGTTTGCATGGGAAAGCAAAGTAGTGATTGTAAGTCCATCGACCCTTCTGGCAACTTTAAGAACCATAGCATCCATCTGGCAGCAGGAAAACCAAACACGTAATGCGCAGGAAATAGCAAGACAAAGCGGTGCATTGTATGATAAATTTGTTGCTTTTGTAGGTGATATGGAAGCTATTGGAAAAAGTATCGACAATACCAGACGAACTTACGATTCGGCTTTGAACAAGCTTCATTTAGGCACCGGGAACTTGGTCCGTCGCGCTGAAAGTATCCGAAAACTCGGTGCAAGAACGACTAAAAAGCTATCATCTGACAAGCTTAATGAAGAAGACGATTAAGCATCGCGAAATTCGGGTTCCAGTCCATCCTCGCACAAATCAATTGGTATTACCCAAACAACAGGATTTGTGTTTCCGTCTCCTCCTTCCGACTCGCGTTTGGCAAATTCTGATCCAAAGAAAACAGCAATATGATCATGCGGAATATTGTCGTCTTCTTCGGTGGCAACAACTACGGCATTTATTCCGTCAACCCGAACGAAATCGCCTTTTACAAAAGGAAGTTCATCCATCCCCGTATATATTTTTGAATTTAACCTAAATAAAAAATGCAACCAAAAAATGATTGCATTTAGAAATATACTAATAAATAACTAGCTTGCTTTTAAGCGAACGGCTGTCGTCCCGTCAATTTTTTCCTGTGCATATTCCCGTGTTATACGCATTTGGTTAACATTTTCAGAAGGAGCATCAAACATGGCGTCATTCATAATGTTTTCGCAAATCGAACGTAACCCTCGCGCCCCCAGTTTAAATTCGATGGCTTTATCAACGATAAATTCAAGGGCGTCTTCATCAAAACTCAAATCGATATGATCGAGTTCAAAAAGCTTAACATACTGCTTGATAAGTGAATTCTTAGGCTCAGTTAAAATATTTCGCAGGGCCAGGCGGTCAAGTGGTTCCAGATATGTAAGTACCGGCATACGGCCAATAATTTCAGGGATAAGCCCAAACGATTTTAGGTCCTGTGGTGAAATATACTGAATCATGTTATTGCGGTCGATGGCATCTACTTTTTTCTGAGCTCCATAACCAACAATTTTAGTATTCAAACGTTGGGCAATTTTCCTGTCAATTCCATCGAAAGCCCCACCGCAAATGAAGAGAATATTTTTCGTATTCACGGCAATCATTTTTTGCTCGGGATGTTTTCGCCCACCCTGAGGAGGAACATTTACCACCGAACCTTCGAGCAATTTAAGCAAACCTTGCTGAACTCCTTCGCCTGAAACATCTCGTGTAATTGAAGGGTTATCGCCTTTACGTGCGATTTTATCTATCTCATCAATGAATACAATTCCGCGCTCGGCAGCGTCAACATTGTAATCGGCGGCCTGAAGCAAACGGGTAAGCAAACTCTCAATATCCTCACCCACATATCCAGCCTCAGTCAAAACTGTAGCATCAACAATGGTAAATGGTACGTGCAGCATTCGGGCAATGGTTCGGGCTAAAAGCGTCTTCCCGGTACCAGTTTCGCCAACCATCACAATATTCGACTTTTCAATTTCAGTTTCGTCGGATGAGACTGGCTGATTTAGCCGTTTGTAATGGTTATACACAGCTACTGAAAGAATTCGCTTGGCATGTTCCTGCCCAATCACATACTGATCAAGGAAATCCTTAATTTCCTTGGGCTTCATCACATTAAATTCTTTGGTAGAGAAAGTACTATCCTTTTTAAATTCCTCTTCGACAATAGCATAGGCCTGTTCAACACAACTGTCGCAAATATGTCCCTCCAGGCCGGCAATCAGCAGGTTAACTTCCTTCTTTTCGCGCCCGCAAAACGAACATTTATCCATCTTCATCTCTAAAGCCCTCAATTAATTATTTGTGTCTAACTAAAACTTCGTCGATCATTCCGTATTCCCTGGCTTCCGTCGATGTCATCCAATAGTCGCGGTCGGCGTCTTTCTCAACTTGTTCATAAGATTTTCCGCTGTGAATAGCGATAATGTCATAAAGTTCCTTTTTGAGTTTTGAGATTTCACGGGCTGTAATTTCAATGTCAGAAGCCTGGCCTGAAGCCCCGCCCATTGGCTGATGAATCATAACCCTTGAATGTTTCAAAGCAGAACGTTTTCCGTGTGTTCCGGCGGTAAGCAGCACAGCACCCATCGAGGCCGCCATTCCGGTACAAATTGTTGCAATATCAGGCGAAATAATCTGCATAGTATCATAAATACCCAAACCAGCATGAACAGAACCACCAGGTGTATTAAAATAAATCTGAATATCTTTACTTGGGTCGGCCGATTCGAGAAAGAGTAACTGTGCCTGAACGATGTTGGCAATATAATCATCAATAGGCGTACCTAAAAAGATGATACGATCCATCATCAACCGCGAAAAAACGTCCATCGAAGCCACGTTTAGCTGGCGCTCTTCGATAATATAAGGCGTTAAGCTATCAGTAAAAATCGAGTTATAACGATGCATAGTCAGGCTACTGATTCCCAAATGCTTCGTAGCATATTTGTTAAATTCGTTTCCGTTACTCATAATGTTATTCTCCTGTAAAAAAAAACTTTGTGAAAATCATCGTCCCGCAACGGTCCTCCGACTTTCACAAAGTTATAAAAATAAGCCAATGGCTATATCGCTAATGAATTAATTCTCCAGCATTTTGTTAAACTCGTCATAACTAATCTCTTTAATGTCGAGCGAAACTTTTTCCTTGATCGTTGCAACAATCACATCTTCCATCTTGCGGGCAACGAGTTTGCGGCGTTCTTCTTCGTTTTTCAACATGTGATTAGCGTAATTTTCAATGTGCTCATCTCCCACATTGTTCAAACCGTACTGACGGAACTGCATCACTGCCATTTCTTTAGCCAACGAATAAACGTCGTCCTCGGTAATTTTCAGACTATTGTCTTTTACTATTTTATCTTTAATCAGTTGCCATCTCAGGTCGACCATGAAATTATCAAAATCGCCTTCAATCTGCTCGTCAGTCATTTTTTCGTTGGTAGCTTTAATCCAGCGTTTCAGGAAAGCCTTTGGAAGTTCGAAAGGAATAGCTTTCAACAAAGTATCGCGGCTATCTAACGCAAACTTGTAATTGCTTGAATAACCGAAATTTTCTTCGATCTCTGATTTTATTCTGGCCTTAAATTCTTCGATTGTTGCTATTCCTGAATCTTCGCCGTAGATTTTCGAAAATAAGTCCGGGTTCAACTCAGCTTTTTCAAAACGAAGTACTTCAACGATTTCAAATGAGAAATTTCCAGAAAGTGTTTCAGCAGCTTCGTGCGAAATATTCAGTAAATGGCTCACTTCATGTCTATTATCGTAGGCTTTAACCGGATCGAAAATAACTACATCGCCTGCTTTTTTGCCAATGAATGAAGCTTTAATTTCTTCATCTTTCATCAGGTCGATTGCAATTACGACTTTTTCGGCTACAATACCGCCTTCCATCTCGCTGCCATCTTCGTTCAGTTGGACAAAAGTACCGCGAACAGTATCTTTTTCTTCAATCGCTTCAACAACTATGTTCTGGCCTAAACGACTTGCATAAGCATCCAGCTGTTTTTCAACCATTGCTTCGTCAGCAACAATATTGTAATAAGGCAAAGCAGCCAAGTTTTCCAGTATTACTTCGAATGCAGGAGCGACTGCCAAATCAAATACAAAGCTGAAATCAGCCTGGTTATCCCAATCGATAGTTTGTTGCTTTTCGTCGTTTGGAAGTGGTTCTCCCAACACATTTAAGTTTTCAGAAATAATATAGTCGGTAAGGCTCTTCGAAAGTATCTTGTTCACTTCTTCGGCCAAAGCTGCTTTTCCATACATTTTTTTGATCAAACCCGCAGGAACCATTCCGGGACGGAACCCAGGCATATTTGCTTTCTTACGATAATTCTTCAGAACATCGTTTACGTTAGCTTCGTAGTCATTTTTCTCAATCGAAACGGTGAGAATTGCATTCAATTCGTCGATGTTTTCTCTGGTAATATTCATACTCTAAACTTAAAATTACTGAAAATGAGGAAGGAATAAATACTTCCACTAATATTCAGGTTTCAAAACCTACTATTTTAAATTAACAAACCGCTTGCTTATCCTTTACAGGTAAAGCAAGGCGGTTATCATTTCTGTTGTGCGGGCGAAGGGACTCGAACCCCCACGCCGCAAGGCACCAGATCCTAAGTCTGGCACGTCTACCAATTTCGCCACGCCCGCTAAATGCGGTGCAAATGTATGCTAATTTTCTTTCACCTACAACAGGCAACCACAATCTTTTAAATGTTTTTTTGGCAAAAATAAGATTAACGAAGTTCGAAATTTTGCCCAAGATAGACACGGCGAACTTCTTCATCCGAAGCAAGCTCTTCGGCATTACCAGCCTTCATGATAGAACCTTCGTACAATAAGTAAGAACGGTCGGTTATGGTAAGTGTTTCATGAACATTGTGGTCGGTAATCAATACACCAATATTTTTATCCTTTAGTTTTTTAATGATCGACTGAATATCCTCGACAGCAATTGGATCAACTCCGGCAAAAGGTTCATCAAGGAGAATAAATTTAGGGTCGATTGCTAATGCCCTGGCAATCTCCGTACGCCGCCGCTCACCTCCTGAAAGCTGAAATCCTTTACTTTTTCTGATATGGTGCAGACCAAATTCAGTCAAAAGTGTTTCAACTTTTTCCAGTTGGTATTTTTTAGGAAATTTGGTCATTTCGAGTACCGACATTATATTGTCTTCAACACTCATTTGCCTGAAAACAGAAGCTTCCTGAGCCAGGTAGCCAATTCCTTTTTGTGCCCTTTTATATACCGGAATCATTGTAATTTCTTCATCATCAAGAAATATCCTTCCTGAAAAAGGTTTTATCAGGCCAACAATCATGTAAAACGAAGTAGTTTTACCAGCACCGTTTGGGCCAAGCAAGCCAACAATTTCACCTTGGTTTACTTCAAACGAAACACCTTTTACTACTGTGCGTTTTTTATATTTTTTGACAATATTTTCGGCTCTTAATTTCATATTCAAATCAGCGCTTATTACATTTCGTCCAGCTTACGTTTATTTGCTTTTTCAATACGTGCTGAAATAAATATACTTATTTCATATAAAATAACCAGAGGAACAGTAACAATCATCTGGCTCAATACATCGGGTGGAGTAATAATAGCTGCTATAATTAACAAAACTATATAAGCATGTTTCCGGTACTTTCTGAGGAATTTGGGAGTTAAAATTCCAATTTTGCTCAGAAAATATACAACAACAGGCAATTCAAAAGCAATACCTCCCGAAAGTACAATGGAAGTAACCATACTAATGTACGAACGAATATTAATCTGATTTACTACCTCATTGCTAATGCTGTAACTAGCCAGCCAATCGATTGAGAAAGGTGTAATTAAATAGTACCCAAATAAAACTCCAACAAAGAAAAGGCCCGACATAACCAAAACTGCCCCCGAAGCATAACGCCTTTCGTTTTCATAGAGTGCAGGTTTAATAAAACTCCAGAACTGAAAAACGACATAAGGAAATGCAATAATAAAACCGGCAACAATGGCAGTCCATACATCAATATTAAACTGTCCGGCCATATCAAAGTTAATCAACTGAAGCGGTTTGGCATTTAAGCCTTGCGATTGTCCCCCTAAAAAGTTACTAAGTTTTATTATCATTTTACTGGTCCAGAAGTCGGGACTTTTGGGCGCCAGCAAAATTGAATTCCAGATAATATCACTATAAATATAGGCAAGAGAAGCGAAAACAATAATGGCAACAATTGAACGAATAATATGCCACCTCAGGGCTTCCAAATGATCGAGAAACGACATTTCCCCAGCATTGTTACTTTTCTTTTTTTTCGTTGATTGTTCTTCGGTATATGATTCTTCAGGCATATTTTCAGCAAAATTTATAGTCTGATTGGTTTAAAAAAGTTCGCACAAATATAGCTTATATTCCGAATTGCACCGGAAGGCTGTATCTTAATTTTACTTAAATGGCTCTTAAAACTATTCATTTTCATTCAGTGACGTTAATTTTCAATTGATATTTTATATACCTTCGGGATGCTAAAAGAAAAAACAGGATTATTTTGATCTGAAAACGGTCTGTTTTATGGGAAATGATATTAAGTTGACTGACCTTCTTCAACAACATTTTGGCTTTGATCGTTTCAAAGGCCAACAGGAAGAAGTGATCAAAAGTGTGTTGGATGGATGCGATACATTTGTATTAATGCCAACAGGAGGAGGAAAATCGTTATGTTACCAGTTGCCTGCATTAATTTTGGAAGGCACAGCAATAGTAATTTCGCCACTTATTGCTTTAATGAAAAACCAGGTGGATTCGATCAGGAGTTTTGGCACCGACGATGGCATTGCTCACTTTTTAAATTCATCGTTAACGAAGGCTGCCGCTCAAAAGGTTCGCGATGATGTAATGAGTGGAAAAACCAAATTGCTTTATGTTGCTCCGGAAAGCCTTACGAAAGAAGACAATATTGAATTTCTCAAAAATGTAAAGATTTCGTTTTACGCTATCGACGAAGCACATTGTATTTCAGAATGGGGGCACGATTTCCGTCCTGAATACCGACGGATACGTCCTATTGTTACTGAAATTGGCGTAGCGCCAATCATTGCATTAACGGCTACAGCTACGGCTAAAGTTCAGCACGACATACAGAAAACCCTTGGAATGCAAAATGCCAAAGTTTTCAAAGCTTCATTTAACCGGCCCAACCTGTATTACGAAGTAAAACCAAAATCGAAACCGGAAAACCAGATTATCAAGTTCATCAAGGAAAACGAGGGAAAATCGGGGATTATTTATTGCCTTAGCCGCAAAAAAGTTGAAGAGCTTGCCGATATACTTGTTGTTAACGGAATTAAAGCTTTACCTTATCATGCAGGGATGGACTCTGCAACAAGATCGGGGAACCAAGATAAATTCCTGATGGAGGAAGTTGACGTTATTGTAGCAACTATTGCATTTGGAATGGGAATTGACAAACCTGATGTTCGTTTTGTAATCCATTATGATATTCCGAAAAGCCTTGAAGGTTATTACCAGGAAACCGGACGCGCCGGACGCGATGGAGGAGAAGGAAAGTGTATTACCTTATATTCGCCAAAAGATATTCAGAAACTCGAAAAATTTATGCAGGGTAAACCAGTTGCCGAACAGGAGATTGGACGCCAGCTTTTACTCGATACTGCATCGTACGCCGAAACAGCGATATGCCGAAGAATTCTTCTCCTGAATTATTTTGGTGAAACGCTGGAAGAACCATGTGGAAATTGTGATAACTGTCTCAGCCCAAAAGAACAAGTTGAAGCAAAAGACGAAATATGCAGGGCGCTACAGGCTATAATTGAAGTAAAAGAAAAATACAAAACTGAGCATCTGATTGATATTCTGACAGGTAAAATGACTGCCGCAGTTAAATCGTTCAGGCACGACGACCTCGAAGCCTTCAATTCGGGTAACGACCATGGTGAAAAGTTCTGGGCAGCAGTTTTCCGCCAAAGTATGATTGCCGGACTTATAAGCAAAGACATTGAAAACTACGGATTGTTGAAAATGACCAGGAAAGGGTATGATTTTCTTGAAAAACCTTACGACTTTCTATTGGTTCGCAACCACGATTATGATGCTATTGCAGAAGAAGAAGCCAGCGCTGCTGCAGGCCAGGCTAGTGGAGCCGGTGACCCGGAATTATTTGCCATGCTTAAAGATCTCAGAAAAAAGATATCAAAAAAGCTAAACCTTCCGCCATTTGTCATTTTTCAGGATCCTTCGCTGGCCGACATGGCTTTGCAATATCCGGTTACAATAGATGAACTAAAAAATATCCAGGGAGTTGGAGAAGGTAAAGCAAAACGCTATGGCAAAGAGTTCGTTGATCTCATAAAATCGTATGTCGAAGAAAATGAAATAGAACGGCCAATTGATATGGTTGTTAAAACGGTAGCTAACAAATCGAAAACCAAGATTGCGATAATCCAAAGTATCGACCGAAAGTTATCGCTTGAAGATATTGCTGATGCTAACGGCTTTGAAATGAAAGACCTGATTTCGGAAATTGAGACAATCGTAAATTCCGGAACAAAAATCAACATTGATTATTACCTCGACGAAACGCTGGATGAAGATCATCAGGAAGAAATATTTGAGTATTTCAGGGAAGCTGAAGACGATTGTATTGAAGCAGCTTTGAAGGAACTCGGAGAAGAGTACTACTCTGAAAACGACATCAGGCTTATGCGTATTAAGTTTATGTCGGAATTAGGAAATTGATATACAAAAAAAAGAATTCGCTCTGTTTGAAAGAGCGAATTCTTTTTCACCTTTAGAAATAATTAGGCCGCCCGCCCGACTTTCGGTATATATTAAACTCGTAAGTAACGTTTACTTCATAAGTACCAATCTGGAATTTCCGAATATCCTGAAATACTGAATAATCAGCAGCAAATCCCATTTTTAAATTATTCTGGAAAACATATTGCCCGGAAAGACAAAACGAACCATTACTTCGGGCATTTATCCCAAGATTCAGGTTATTGGGCATATATAAAACAGCTCCCATATCAAAAGACAAAGGTTTGCTAACAGTACCAACCAGTAAAACATTAGGCCTCAACTGAAAGCCAAACGGAAGCTTAATAACATACCCCCCCATTAAATATAAAGTTTTAAACTCCTGAAGTGAAGAGTATCCGGTACGATTAACCTGAAACGTATTATTAACTACTTGCGGTACCGACACACTAACATAGTAATCATCATTAAAAACCAAAGCTCCAACGCCAAAAGCTGTCATATAATAATTGTTAACATCGGCCATAAACTGAGAATCAGGAATTCCATCGGGATACAGGCGATAATCAGACATATTGTTTCCATAATTTGCCACACCAGCCCTAAAACCGAAACGAAGGTAATTGTATAAATCGAGCCTTATTTGATAAGAATAGTCAAACGTAAGAAACAATTGCTTTTCGTACCCGATATTTCTCTTGGTCAAGTTCAGGGCAACACTACTTTTTGTGTCACGAATCGGTGTCTGGTACGAGCATTGTTGAAACATGTTAGATCCAGCAATCCACACATAATCCCTTCTCAAAGAGACCATCAATCCTGCCTTATCATGCATACCGACAAATGCAGGGTTAATGGTATTCATATTGGTTAAATATTGTAATGTCCAGGGAAATTCCTGCGCCTTCAAAAGCATTGTTGATGTTGTCAGAATTGACAAAACAAGAATGATAATATATTTTAGTTTACGTGTCATCAGTAAAATACAATCCATTAGTAGGAAACAAAAACAAAACTCTTCTTTACTTCTCCGTTACCAAGCCTCAGTACATAGTAGTACGTTCCCGGTATAACTTTATTGCCATATACACTTACTGTCCGATTATTTGTTGTTCCATCCCACCAGGCTTTTTCGCTGGAACCCCAATAATCGATATTCCCGTAATGGTCTTTTTCGAACAATTTATTTCCCTGTTGATCAAATATATAAATCACAGCATTAGGATACCTTTCTATGCAAAATATCTGGAAATAATCGTGAACATTATCACCATTTGGAGAGAATGCATCAGGTATAAATAATTCGCAGTCACGCCCGTACCATAAATATTCGGGATGCCCTATATGTCCTAATTCATCATCGCTGAAATCGCCATCGGCATTCAAATCTTCCAGACGAGTCGGGAATTCATCGCCATCGTCATTATCGTCACACCAGTCTGGAATTCCGTCATGGTCAAAGTCTTGCAACGAGGCATTACTGCCAGTGGAATTTTCGTTGTTACAACCACGAATGGTGGTATCAAAGGCGTCGTCCAACCCATCGCCATCCGAATCCCTTCCTAAAATAATAACATCAGGATAACCATCACTATTTGCATCGTGTCCTTCGATATAGTCAGCAACCTGATCGTTATCCGAGTCGACATCAAGGAAATCAGGAATATCATCAGGCATATAAAGGACACTATCGGTATTAACAGGAATAATTCTTACTCCACCCTCATCAGGATCATAAGCGTCGTCAACTCCGTTGTGATTCAAGTCGACGCCCGAAGGTGGAATGTAATTTGCCGTAGCTTGCGCTTCAATGTTATCGATGATACCATCATTATCTGAATCAATATCCAGCCAGTTCGGATGTCCATCATTATCGTAATCGGCTGTTTTCCAATCCTGACCAGGAAGAGCTTCATCAACATTCAAAATTCCATCGCCATCAGCATCAAGGTCATCCTGGTCGCCAATGTCATCACCATCCATATCCGAAACTACATCAATTGTAACAACAGCAGTTGCTGTTTGTCCAAATTTGTCATAAATTTCATAGACGAAAGAATCGAGACCGGTATATCCAAAAACAACTTCGTATTTAAATGTTCCGTCGGTTCCTATTTCAAAATTTTTGGCATGTTGAGGAGAAACCAGCGGTTGAGTATTAATAGTAATGTAATCATTTAATTCCTTAGGATCAGGATCATAATCGTTTACAAGAATATTTTCGTTGATTGGCGTACACACATATACATAATTATCGGACACAGCTACCGGCGGATAATTTAATGGCACATAAAAATCTTTCGTCACAGAACAGTTGTGCTGATCGACAACCGAAACCGAATAATTTCCGCTGTACAAATTTGCGAAATCGGCAGTTGTAACTGTTACTGTACCTGCAAACATGTTACTGGTCCATAAAAAATTATAGGGTTTTACCCCCCCGGTAACTTCCAGATCAATTTCTCCCATTCTAATTTTTGTATATGGCTGCTCGATTACCGTTGACCCAGTAATTTGAAGTAGTTCGGGAACAACAATCATTACACTCGTATTTGTACCCGACGACATACAACCATTTGCCTCAAACCTTATATTCTCAAGGTATTTACTCTGTGTATAAGTTCCGGTAATTGTAGCAACACCATTTTCAATTGTCACATTATCAAATTTTTCATTTGCATTAAAATAGAAAGTATAAACACCATCGAAATTGTATGTTGTACCTCGTTTTACAATATCAGGAACCGTAATTGTAATGGTAAATGTTTCGCCAAAGCAACCAGGACTGACAGCTTTTACATCGACAACCGGCGTTGGCGGGCTCCATGGAACTTCGATAAAAACTGGTTCTGATTTACAATTATTTACTGTATTAACAAGCCTTATATTATATGTGTCGGTAGAAATATCCGTAAAAGTTGTTGATGTTTGTGTATAACCATTCGTAAAATTCTCTTCCCCGGTAATCTGGTAGGCATACCGTGGACCAATCGGGGAAGTTATGTCCAGAATTGCAAAATCGTGGGTACATGTCGGGGTTTGGGTCATTACCACCACCGGCAACGAAGGAATTGGCAATTCCTCGGTCATCACAGAAGTTTGGCTGACACACTTGGTGTACTTGTCCATAACACTTACCTCGTTCATTGTACTTACTGCAAGTTGTTTCCATGTTGTAGTTGATGTCCAGCTTCCGCCATTTAAACTATACTGGTATTTCAATGGGTCGTATCCAGGGCTTATAACTTTCAACTCTGCGGTTTTATCGTCGCAGGCAAGAAGCGGAGAAACGACCTCTAAAGCAGGCGGTTCTGCCGGACCTATTGTTGTTGTTACTGTACAACCATTGTTGTCAGCAACAGTATACAATTGCGGCCCTAAATTCAAATCAACAGTCAACTTAACAGAATCCTTAAGTGCACTTCCATTTAACAAATATTCAGGAGTACCCCCGTTTACTTTTACCATTACGTCAGCTGTACCTTTCGTACAAAGCGAAGTTAAAGGTGTTACCGTCATTGTTACCGGAGCCATCGGGCCTAATTGCACTGTAACCTGGCTTATACATCCGTTCCCATCGGTAACTGAACACGTATAAGTTTCACCCGACATTAAATCATTAAACACCAGGTTGTCGGTACTGGTTCTGCTTACAGTTTGGCCCGTTACAGAATAAGAGTAAGGCGGCCTGCCATTTTCGGGATAAGTGAAAGTAATTTTACCAAAATCGCCATAACATCTGGCATGTGTTGGAACTGCCTCAAAAGTAATTGGCAAATTCCTGGGCGATTCCAGTTCTTGCTGAACTATACATCCTTCCTGCCCAACAATATAGTTTTGATCGTAAATTGTATACGTTGCTGTTTCTCCAGCCTTTAAAGTATGGCTTCCTACATCGCCTAAAATCTGGCCTGTACCACCTTCGCCCCAAACTGATATTACTGAATAATCCTGCGAACAAGAAGGATAAGAGTCATAAGAATATTTCAATTCAAGTTTCGGAGGTTGAATAACAGTCCATGTTCCGGAGGGAAGAGGTCCGGTAATCAAAAGCGAATTTGGATGATAATCGGCATCACGAATAGCCAGAACATACTCACCTTCAGCCACCTCAACAACATTACTCTTGCCCCATGCTGTTACATTTTCAATACTTCCGCCAGCAGGTATACTTGCATACTCAAGATTCTGGACTCCTGCGGCATTTATTGTGAAGACTCCGTTCAATCCATAGCACCGAGGTTGAACAAAACTTACAGTTGCCGATAGTTCTTTGATTCGATCAACAGTAACACTTTGACTAACATAGCAATCGGGATATGAAGATTTGGGGTCCCTGATATCGACTACATAATCACCTTTTTCCAATCCATAGAAACGGGTAGTTGTTTGCCACAACGAACCATTGATCCGATACTCCAGGGCACCTAACCCTCCGGTAGCCGAAGCAACCTCGACAACTCCATTTTTGGTGTGACCTATTTCAGGTTCTGCCATCGTTACGTTTGCCACAATTAGCGCAGGTTCTTCTACCACTGCCTTTCCCAGTATAGTTTCAGAGGTGGCAAAATCCTTCTCGCGTAACATCAGGGTGTATGTTCCTGCCGACAAATTAGAAACAACAAACGGATTATTATCAACCAAAAGCCACGTTAACCCGTTATCGGTACTCAACTCATAATTTCCGCTATACGAACCACTAAAGTCATGGAAAGTAATGCTACCATCGTTTCTTCCATAACAAGTTACCGGCAGAATATCATACTTTGCATTTACAGTTGCAGTTCCCCGAAGGAAGAATACAATTTCGAACTTACAATCGTTGGCATCGGTAACAGTTATTGTATAACTTCCCGGATCGAGGTTGGTAAACACAGGGCTGGTTTGCCAGGTCACACCTTCATCTTTACTGTACTTGTAAGGATCAGGACCCGGGAATGGAGTTCCTCCGGTTTGGCTGGTAACTGTTACCGTACCTACATCGGTTCCATTTACCGAAACAACTGATTCATTATATGAAGCATACAATTTGGGAGGTTCGGCGAAGCTAATAATATCAATATCGTTCTGACAAGAATTACCGTCTTTTATTGTTACGGTATAAGTACCTTCCGCTAAACTGGTATAATTGGTGTTTGTAGTCCAGCTATTTCCTCCGTCAATCGAATACAAATAAGGTTCAGTACCATTTCGGGCCCCGGCAATTGTAATTTCACCATTTTTATCGCCATAGCAAAGGATATTACGCGATGTAACTTCTGCAAGTAATTTCGAAGCAGGTTTAATGTCAAACGTGTCAATCTTGCTTTTACAATCAGGATACATTTGGTCGCCAATCCACAGATAATACGAACCCGGAGATAATTTTTCAAACAAGCCTGACTTAACCCATCCACTGTTGAAAACAGTTCCTGTTGATGTATCAGTATTAACTCCTTCGAGTAAATACACATAAGAACCGTATCCTCCCGAGCTTTCTGTTACCGAAACAGTACCGTCTTTCACCTCCCAGCAGGTTTCGTTGGTCGAAGTTGCCGTACCCGAAAGAATATCTGGTTCAGTAAACGCATAAACCTTAGGAGCTGTAACAATACAGTCTTTACTATTCAGATCGCGCATTTGCAGGTTATAATTTCCAGGTGAAATTGAATTAACCAGCTCTGATGAATCAACCCAGCCTTTGCTCCAGGGAAGCCCCGAATTTTTATCAATCAGCTGAAATTCGAAACTGCCAGAACCGCCTGTGGCATTTGTAATTGCCAGTGTACCATTATTTGCATCATGACAGGCAATGGGGTGCATTTCGGCGTCCAGAACCAAAGGTATGGCATCGTATAACGTTACCATAGTTAGTGTTTGTACACAGCTGGTATTTGTTCCTTCAGTAATTTTAACTGTATATGTTCCTGTTGCCAAATCGCCTGAAGTAAATTTATCGGCTGCGCCCAATACGTCCGACCATTCATTGTACGTACCGTCATCTTTTTCAATGAAGTACCTATATGTTCCTGGAATACCAACTAATTCTGAAACAGCATTATGTGGATTTGAGACATAGATTTTCCCATCGTTTCCCTTACAGGTAGGAGAAGATGTCTCGACATTGGCAACTAATGGAGATGGTTCCAGAATGGTGTACGAATTTAAATCACGTTCACAACCATTGGCATCACCTACTTTTACATGGTAATTCCCCGGTCCCAACCCTGCATAATTTTCAGCATTAAACCAGCCGGAAATTGCCTTTCCATCATCAATAAATATTCGGTAAGGTGCTAAACCATTCTTAATATTTTCAAGAGAAATAACGCCATCATTCATTCCATTACAACTCACAGTACTTGTCGAAACATCAGCATATAAATGAATTACCGAAAGATTGACAGATGCAGTAGCCGATTCGCAGCCGCCGCCTAAACTTGATGCTGAAATTGTTAACCGTACATTTCCCTGGACCTTATCGTTTTCGCCAGGTGTATAAGTTGGATGAAGAATTGTTGGATCGTCGAAAGCTCCATCGCCCGAAGTAACCCACAGCAAGTCTTTATAATTTGCAGCATCAGTACTTTCAAGTTTATACTGCATATTGGAACAAAGAATATCGGAAGAGGTTACCGCAACTGTTGGCGGCGAATAAATTGTTACAGTTACCGATTTAGTAACAGTACAACCATCGGCGCTTTGCGCCTGAATTGTATAAGTATGTGTTCCCGTTTCAGAAATTGTACTGTAGTTTAGCAAAGGAATTGTTGCTTCCTGATCGTTCCAATAAGTATAAGTTACCCCATTCCCGGGCGCAAATACTGATGACAAATCAAAAGTCTGCGGGGCGCACAAAGGCACTGGTTCGGTAACAACCAGATTTGGCTGCGAAAAAATAGTAACTGTAACAGTACTTGTTACCGAGCAACCATTTGCCCTGGTCCCCTTAATTGTTATGGTATAAGTTCCCGGATCAGAGATAGCCGTATAATTGGTCAGGCTTACAGTAGCTGCTTCATCAAGGTAATAACTGTAAGTTAACCCACTTTCACTTCCCTGCGTTACTTCCGGAGCGCTTAAATCAACAGTAGCAGGCTGGCAAACAGGCGAAGGATTGTGAACTTCCAGTTGAACCGGAGGCAATACCGTAACATGTACAGTAGAGGTAACCGAGCACCCGCTCTCGCCGGTTGCTTTGATATAGTATGTTCCTGTTTCGGAAACCGTGCCGGCATTTGTTAAAGTAACTGTTGCACCGGCATCAAGCCAGTAAGTGTACGTTAAACCCTGATCGCTTCCGGCGGTAACGGCAGGCGCTGTAAGATCAACTGTTTCGGGAAGACAAACTTCCTGCGGATCGGTAATTACTAAATTAGGTACAGGATAAATGGTGACTTCAAAACTTACTTCAACTCCACAACCAGGTTCTTCTCCCGGATCGTACACCCAAACTGTTTGGCTGTGAGCGAGCAAACCGGTAATTTTTGTACCTCCATCGGCCTGGCTTTTATCGTAGAAAGCTTGTTGCCCGCTAAGATTCGACCCTTTTATTTCTGAAACATCGGGTAACATGTAGCCAAAACAAGCAATAACAGGCGCTGGCTGTTCCAATGCAGGCGCCGGAATTACCTCAATGCTAATGGTTTGAAGTTGCCCATCGCAGGCTGACTGGTGCTCCAATACAGTGAGTGTATGTGTACCCAGTTTTGTCCATTGAATGTGGATAAAATCGGTTGTTGCAGTTTGCGTGTCTCCATCCAGGGTCCAGGTAAATACTGAACCTGAAAGACCTTCGACCCAGTAACGACGCTCAGTTCCGACACATGCCCTGTCGGGTATGGAGGTTTGGGCACTTACAAAAATTGCCTCAACCACCATAAATAAAATCAGAATTAAATATCGAAACCTTTTAATCATCAGCGCAACAATATTAAGTCAAATATAAATATCCTGTACTTCTAAGTAATGAGAATGAAATAATGTCGTACTTATGTTGGTATTTTTATACTGACTCACCCCCTGCATCGTTCGACTGAGCTCACGTCGAAGTCTGCGGTGCTTTCCCCTCTCTACACTGGTAGAGAGGGGAGAACGGCCGCTTTGCGGACGTCGGGGTGAGTACATTTAAAATACGACAATAAATTGTTCTTATTACTTAATTTCTCTTCGTTTTTCTTTTTACGATCAGTTTTCCTCAACTCGCCACAACAGTCAGCCGTCAGCGAATGAGTTCATTTCTTGTTTATTATTTTTCTTTCCCTTTTTCATATTTCTTGTTCCTTATTCTTTTTTATTACTCCTGTTTCTTAACTCACCCCGGATGTCGCTAGCTCCATCCCGCCCCTCTCTCGAAAGAGAGGGGGAGAGGCAAAGCCCTTCGAATGAAGGGTGAGCCAGGTTATTTTAGTTCAATTTCGCATACTACTTGTGGTAAATAGGCGATGTTTTTGGCAACGGGGTAACAACTACGTTGTAAGCTTTTGCCGCAGCCGCACTACACCCATTCTGATCAGTATAATTAACTGTTACCGACTGGTCGCCAGGAGTTATCCATGTAACTGTAACAGTTCCGTCGGAAGCAGTACCTCCAGCGGTAACCTGGCCTCCCGTGCTTACTGTCCATACATAGTTGGTTTTGCCCGAATCAGTTTGGTAAATGTTACTAATTGAAGATTCGCAAATCGGACTTGGGCCATTCAGAGTTGGATCAGGCAATGACTTTATCGTTATCGAGGTCTCTGTAGTATTAGTACAAGCTCCATTACTGAAGTCGTAGGTTACTGTGTAGGTTCCAACGGTACTTGCCATAAGATCAACAGTTCCAGTTAAGGCATCAATAACTAGTCCCGTTATTGAATGATAGGTTCCACCAGCCTGCCCCGTTTGTGTAACTGTAGCTGTTCCTGTTGCACAATATGGAGAACCATTATAAGCGATAGTAGCAACTGGAATAGAATTTATAGTAATGCTCGATTCAGTTGTGTTCGAACAAGTCCCATTACTAAATTCGTAAGTCACGGTATAAGTTCCCGCAGTACTGGCAACCAAATCAACAGTTCCTGTTGAAGCATCAACAATCAAGCCCGTTGTTGAATGGTAAGTTCCACCGGTCTGCCCTGTTTGTAAAACTACGGCTGTGCCGCTTGCACAATATGGTGAACCACTATATGCAATCGTGGCCGTTGGAAGTGCATTAATTGTTATGCTGGTTTCGGTCGTACTACTACAAGTCCCATCATTAAATTCATAAGTTACCGTATAGGTTCCCGCAGTACTGGCAACCAAGTCAACAGTTCCGGTTGAAGCATCAACAACCAAGCCTGTTGTTGAATGGTAAGTTCCACCGGCCTGTCCCGTTTGTAAAGCTACAGCTGTGCCGCTTGCACAATATGGTGAACCACTATATGCAATCGTGGCCGTTGGAAGTGCATTAATTGTTATGCTGGCTTCGGTTGTACTACTACAAGTCCCATTACTAAAATCATAAGTTACTGTATAGGTTCCCGCAGTACTGGCAACCAAGTCAACAGTTCCGGTTGAAGCATTAACAACCAAACCTGTTGTTGAATGGTAAGTTCCACCGGCCTGTCCTGTTTGTAAAACTACGGCTGTCCCACTTGCACAATATGGTGAACCACTATATGCAATTGTGGCCATCGGAAGTGCATTAATTGTTATACTGGTTTCGGTCGTACTACTACAAGTCCCATTACTAAATTCATAAGTTACCGTATAGGTTCCCGCAGTACTGGCAACCAAGTCAACAGTTCCGGTTGAAGCATCAACAACCAAGCCTGTTGTTGAATGGTAAGTTCCACCGGCCTGTCCCGTTTGTAAAGCTACAGCTGTGCCGCTTGCACAATATGGTGAACCACTATATGCAATCGTGGCCGTTGGAAGTGCATTAATTGTTATGCTGGCTTCGGTTGTACTACTACAAGTCCCATTACTAAAATCATAAGTTACTGTATAGGTTCCCGCAGTACTGGCAACCAAGTCAACAGTTCCGGTTGAAGCATTAACAACCAAACCTGTTGTTGAATTGTAAGTTCCACCGGCCTGCCCTGTTTGTGTTACTACAGCTGTACCGCTTGCACAATATGGCGAACCACTATATGCAATCGTGGCCGTTGGAAGTGCATTAATTGTTATGCTGGTTTCGGTCGTACTACTACAAGTCCCATTGCTAAATTCATAAGTTACCGTATAGGTTCCCGCAGTACTGGCAACCAAATCAACAGTTCCGGTTGAAGCATCAACAATCAAGCCTGTTGTTGAATGGTAAGTTCCACCGGCCTGTCCTGTTTGTAAAGCTACAGCTGTGCCGCTTGCACAATATGGTGAACCACTATATGCAATCGTGGCCGTTGGAAGTGCATTAATTGTTATGCTGGCTTCGGTTGTACTACTACAAGTCCCATTACTAAAATCATAAGTTACCGTATAAGTTCCAGCAGTACTGGCAACCAAATCTACAGTTCCTGTTGAAGCATCAACAATCAAGCCTGTTGTTGAATGGTAAGTTCCACCGGCCTGCCCCGTTTGTGAAACTACAGCTGTTCCACTTGCACAATATGGCGAACCACTATATGCAATTGTGGCCGTTGGCAATGGCATAACAGTTACTGTTATACTTACTACTTCTCCATCACAACCCTGTGCATTATGCTCAACTAAACTAAGAACATACGTTCCTGCTTTGGTCCAATGAACATCAATTAGGTTTGTGGTTCCTGATATTGTACCACCATCTGCTGGATTGATTGACCAGGTAAAGGAAGAGGTACCTCCTGATAAATCTTCAACCCCATAGGGCTCAATTGACCCAATACAAACTACCTGATCTCCTGTTTTATCAAGTGGTCCAACATCAGCAAATGAATTAATTGAAGCCGCCAACAGCACAAATATTGCTGCAAGTAGCTTACCCAGACGCCTAAAGCTTTTGTTTATCGACCAAACATTTTTAACATGGCCGGATGCCTGTTTATACTGAAACAAGGAACCCAACATGTTGCTGTTTTCTACTGACAAATCAGTCAGATTCAATTCATGTTTGTTCATATATCCGTTGTTATCAATTTGTTTCATTGCGGTTGCAATTACCGCTTCTTCTTTAAATTCTTCATATAATATCACCTCATCATCAGAGGTTTTTAAAATTTGCTGCACCCTTTCCGGGCCGTTGAAGTATTCCTGTTTTTTCTTTCCCCTGTCGAAGAAAACGGGTTTAACGAGACCGTTATCATCCCCCCCTTCGCCATCATCCGAAAGATTTAAATGTGTGAGCCATAACATTATTCTACCCCAATAAGTAATTGTACTTCTTTTAGATTCTAAAATTTTACTCTCGTTGTTCATTATGTATAATTTTTTTATTTGTTGTTCGTTATTACTTATTCCTGTTTCATTCTTTCTTTTTTGCGGACTCACCCCCCGTCGGCTTTGCCGACACCCCCCTCTCTACTTGGGTAGAGAGGGGGAAGCACCGCAGGTGCAGGGGGTGAGTTCGTTTCTTATTCTTTATTCATTTTCATCTTTCTTATTCCTTATTTTTTGCTCTTTATTTCTTATTCATCGTTCTTCGTTTCGGGACTCGCCCCGACGTCTGTCGGCTTTGCCGACACCCCCCTCTCTACTTGGGTAGAGAGGGGGAAGCACCGCAGGTGCACAGGGTGAGTTCGTTTCTTATTCTTTATTCATTATTCATCTTTCTAATTCCTTATTCCTTGCTCTTTATTTCTTATTCATTGTTCTTCGTTTCCGGATTCACCCCCCGTCGGCTTTGCCGCCTCCCCCTCTCTACCAGAGTAGAGAGGGGGAAGCACCGCAGGTGCAGGGGGTGAGTTCGTTTCTTATTCTTTA
>CALGIG010000120.1 GCA_937915865.1 uncultured Prolixibacteraceae bacterium
TGCTTTTTACTTGATTTTCAATGTTTTATTGAACTTGCGAAAATTGAATTATTTACTAATTTATCCAGATAAACAAAATTGGGAACTGTATTCATTTACCAAAAACACTATCGGCTCAACTTTTTTAGCCAACAATAGATCAGGAACAATTCCTTCCTGGGGAGACAATGTTTATATTGCTGATTTTAATGGAGATGGAAAGTCTGACATTTGGGTACTTGACTCCTCAGGATTAAAAATATATACACTTACAAACAACAAACTTACTTCAATTTACTCATCGACATGGCCTACCAAGGATCACTTTTTCCAATTAGGCGACTACAACGGCGATGGAAAAACAGATATGTTCCTTTATGGATATTCCTCAAACGATTGGTCAGACTGGCAAATACAATTGTCAACTGGAACTGGTTTTGAAAAGCATGAGTTTACTGCAAAGAAAACCAATTTAAAAGACGATAAAATTTATACAGCCGATTTCAACAGCGATGGCAAAACTGATATTTTGGCCCTAAGTAAAAATTCAGCCAACAATCCACGGCAATACTATTTTATTTCGAATCTGAACGGTGATAATTTTTCAAATCAATATACAGAGAATTCTTCCCTGAATAGAGATTACGATTATGCTATAGGCGACTTCAGCGGTGATGGTAAAAGCGATATTTTAGTAACTCCCTCTTCTACGGGGTTCCTGAAGCTAACAACAACTGGCACTGAGAATAACTATTTACTAAAATATTTAAGCGATGGATTAGGCAATACCATCGAGCCCGTTTACTCAAAATTAACCAATCCATATTGTTACGAGAAAACGGGAATAACCAACCGTTTCCCGGTATTCACCTACCAGGGCCCTTTAACTGTTGTAAACAGGGTTTGGTACAATGGGGCAGCAACCAAATCGCTGGAGTATATTTATAAAGGGTTGAATATCCACCGACAGGGAAAAGGAATTCTTGGATTTTCACAAATCAATGTGACTGATTACGTTACAGGTATAAATTTGAAAACCCAATTATCAGGTTATGACCCTACTTATTTTTATCCGCAAACCACTTCTGTAACGAAAAAGGCTACTAATGGAACTGCAATCGAAACTGACGATATTTTAATTGAAACTACGGACAACAGCTTGACTAATAACCTGTTGGACAATTTAACCAAACGCATTTTCCCTTACGTTTCCACCTTGGCACAAACCAACGCGCTGACCGGGCAAACTGTTACCACCACCGTTTCGGGCTACGACAATTACGGCAACCCACAGTCGGTAACAAAAATATTTAAAACCGGAACAACCGATGAGGGCAGCCAGACGGTAAGCTACCAGTACCAAAGCGAAAATGTGGCTAACTGGCTGTTGGGAAGACCTACAAAAACGACTACAACCTATTCGCGCGGAGGAGAAAATGTTATTCAGATTGTTAACCGCGAATTTAGCGCCACAACAAACCTCGATACGGCCCAGGTTAATTATCCGGGGACTGATAAAGAGATTAGATTTAGTAAAGTTTGCTACCCTAACGGGAACCTGAGAAAACAGATTACAAAAACCGGGGGCATTTCGCGCAGTACTTCGTATGTTTATGCTGCCGATAACGTGAGGGTTTATTCGTCAATCGACCCGTTGAAACACGTTACAACGCAAACATATTTTCCAACCACAGGTTTGCTGCAAACCGAAACCGATTACCTGGGCAACTCGGTTACCTATACCTACGATGGACTGAGCCGTGCATTGACCAAAAGCCAGTCCGATGGTTTTGTCGCCACCAATTCGTACAACTGGGGCATTAATACGTTTACCAACTCGGTATATAACCTAACCACTTCGGGCAACGACGGTTCGGAGTCGAAAACATGGTACGATAAGCTGGGGCGCGAGATACGCTCCGACGAGAAAGGATTTGACGGGAAATACATCTACACCGTTACCAATTACAACCCCGACGGAAAGGTACAGCAGGTTTCGGAACCTTCGGCCAGCACAAGCCCCGCGCAGTGGGCCAAATACGAGTACTACCCCGAAGGACGCCTAAAGAAAGCTGAACGGCACACGGGAAGTGTAACCAACTATAGCTACTACAAGAACAAGGCAACCGTTGATACCGACGGGAAAGTGCGCTGGACCGAAACCGACAGCCAGGGGCTGCTCTCGAAGGCCCACGACAACGGGGGCGATATCACGTATGCTTATTATCCCGATGGCAAGGTAAAAACCATAACCTCGCCCGATGGTGCTGTAACCAGCATGGAGTATAATGATGGCGCACGGAACCAGACCCGGCTAACCGACCCCAGCGCCGGGACGATGGGCTATGTTTACGATGGGTTTGGACAGATTACCAGCCAAACCAACGCGCGGGGGCAAACTACCAGCACCCGTTACATGACCGACGGGAGACTCGACTATGTTGATACCCCGGAAGGAAGGACCAGCTACACCTACAACGCCAACGAGCAAATTTCGGGCGTTGGCAACCCTACCTCCGGCGTAAGCCGTACTTATACCTACGACACCAAAGGCCGCGTAACCGGCATTGCCGAAACCATTGCCGGTTCAACTTTTTCGACTACCTTTACCTTCGACGGGCTGGGCAGGCCTAAAACCCGCACCCACCCCTCGGGCATAACCGAAACAACCGGGTACAACAGCTATGGCTATTTCAACTCGGTATCGGTCGACAATGGCGCCACCAAAATATACGAAGTAACCGGCATGAACGCACGCTCGCAGTTAACCAACGCCACGTATGGCGGAAACCTGGCCACCACTCAGGAATTCGATACCTATGGTTACCCCAAGCGGTCAACCACGGGCAGCGTACAGGATTATGGCTACTCGTTCGACGCGGTTACGGGCAACCTAAATTCGCGGCAAAACTACTTTAGGCGGGTCAACCAACAAAACCTTTTGGAAACCTTTGGCTACACCGACGGGCTCGACCGCCTGAACACCATTACCGGCCCGCAAAACCTGACGGTTCAGTACTCGGACAACGGCAACATCCGCCTGAAAACCGATATACATCCCACTATCGAATTCAGCTATGGGCTGAATGCCGGACCTTATGCCCTTACCGGGATTACCGCTACGGCCACCGTAATACCGGCTGTAACCCAGAATGCCACCTATACCCCGTTTGAGAAGGTGAACACGCTAAACGAGGGAACCGTTACCGCCACCTTCGTGTACAACCCCGACAACCAGCGCGCCCGGATGGACGTGGTGCAAAACGGCGCTAACATCCTTTCCCGTTGGTACGTGGGCAGCAATTATATGAAGGAAACCGCCAGCGGCGTTACCAAAGAATACACCTATATTGGTGGCGATGCCTACAGCGCGCCGGTTGTTGCGGTTAAACAAAACGGCGCCACCACCTACTACTACCTGTTGCGCGATTACCTGGGTAACCTTACCCATACGGTAAACGCCAGCACCAATGCGGTGCAGGAGTACAGTTTCGATGCCTGGGGTCGCCGCCGCAACCCTGCCAACTGGGGCTATACCTTAACCAGCGAACCCGAACTGTTTGCCGGGCGCGGCTTTACCGGGCACGAGTACCTGCCGTACTTTAACCTCTACAACATGAACGGCCGCCTGTACGACCCATTGGTTGCCCGCTTCCTGAACGTGGACCCCTACGTGCAAATGCCCGACTATACCCAAAACCTGAACAGGTATAGCTATTGTTTGAATAACCCGTTGAAGTATAGCGATGAGAGCGGGGAATTTATATTTTCTGCATTATTGCCAGGAATTGGCGTGTTTATAGACGCTGCCTGTTGGGGTGCGGTTATAGGTGGCGCAGGATATACTGCAAGCGTAGCTTTTAGTAACGGAGGCTTTAATAATTGGAACTGGGGACAGTTTGGTAAATCTGCCGGACTTGGAGCAATTTCGGGAGTTGCTACTGCTGGCATTGGCAACGCTTTTGGAGCTATTGGAAGTAATGGAATTGGAGGCGAAATAGCAAGAGCTTATACGCATGGCTTCGCAAATGGAATGATATCTGAATTATCCGGTGGTGATTTCATGTCAGGTTTTGTTTCTGGAGGGTTAGGTTCTTTGGGAGGTTCTGCTTTTATGAGGTACGGAGGAAGATTTGCCAGTAGCACTTTGGGTAATTATGCTTTTTCTGGATTAAGTGGAGGACTAGGTGCTGAGCTTTCTGGTGGAAATTTTTGGGAAGGTGCCGCTAGCGGATTAATGACTGCTGGCTTAAATCATTTACAGCAGGGATTAACAAGACCTAATTTTGATGATTTATTATCCAATTATCCAACTAATGGTCAAGGTGGTGATATGCCTGCCAATGAAGTTTATGAGTTGATTGGTGGTGATGTGCTGTCCGAACACAATAGTGACCCTAATGCTTATACAAATGCCTGTGCATTAAGAACATCAAGAGCATTGAATTATGCAGGAACTGATATACCAAGAATTCCAGGACAAACCTTAACTGGGGCTGATGGTAAAAATTACTTCTTTAGGGCTTCTGATTTATACAAATGGATGTCTAAACCTGCTGTATTTGGTAAACCAAATATTTCTACTTCAGATTTCTCGAAATTAGCTGGCAATCGTGGAGTATTTATAATGCAGGCAAACTATCCGGCCCGGTTTGGAGCATGGGGTCATGCAACCTTATATAATATGACAGGTTGTATGGGAGGTCACTGTTATAATGGATCTTACGCTTACAGATATAACCTTTGGAATTTCTAATTTATTTACTATGAGAAATTTGACATGTTTAATTTTGGCCATAATTGTTCTCTGTTGTTCGGCTAAAGGACAATCCAGATTCATTATCAAAAATAGGGAAATGTTAAAAGAGTACTTTTTATTTTCATGTATTATGCATGGATTTGAAAACTCAGACATAAAGAAAATGGATCATTCAGGAGCTGTCTATATTGATTTGTTGAGATATGATTCAAAAGCATTGCATAAAACAGATAGTTTAGCAAAGGCTTTTGTTAATTCAATCGGAGTATCTTCTTATGAGAATAGGAATACTAAAGGCATTATAATTCTTAGTATTGAGGAATTTAAAAGTAAGCGGATAAACGATTTTGTAAAATCAATGGATATATATATGCTGAAAGAATGAATGCTGGCACTTGCAACCCCCCGGTGGTCATGATTTGTTCTCCTGGCCATTTAGCTCAGTATTTTTTAACCCGACTACACCCAGAATTTGAACAGGTATAGCTATTGTTTGAATAACCCGTTGAAATATAATGATGAAAGTGGGGAATTCATTTTTACTATATTAGCTGCCGTATTCTGTCCGCCATTGTTACCTTATACTGTTGCTGCCGATATAAGTTGGATGACCGATTATGCCATACAAGTAGGCATGAATTACGCCAACGGCTATAAAGGTTCGGATGCGTGGCTGAAGAAAATCGACTGGTTCGATGTTGGCTCATCGGCTGTTGTTGGTGGCCTTACCGGAGAATACAGCGCTGAATTGAAGGCAGGGAAAGAGATTGGTAAATTTGGTACCTGGGTGGTTAAGAACCGCAAACTCATCACTCTTGGCGAAATGGCAGTTACATCGGCTATTGATATTACTGGCGAAGGATGGCAACCTGTTGGATTTGATGATTTTACCAAGAGGTTTACTATTAATTTGCCCTCGCTCATTGGGATATGCACAAAAACTGGCAGCCGCTAGTGCTCGCTCCTTGGGATGTGTCCAAGGGGTGCAGCCGCTAGTGCCAATTACAAATTGGCACTCTTTAGCCCAGGATTTGTAATTAGTGGTGGTCGAAAGATTTTTAATGACAATTTCTGATTTTCAGCACATATC
>CALGIG010000121.1 GCA_937915865.1 uncultured Prolixibacteraceae bacterium
CTAAATCTTTGGTAATGCCTTCTTTTGATATCATTCCATCTACCCAGTGCCACCATGTGTGTACCCGGCTACTACTCACTGGCTGAGCAAACTTATACTGAGAAAGGTTATTATTTATTTTTGAAGTGCTACAGCCAATGAAAACCAGCAAATATATACCCCAACCTAGACCTCTCAATACAGCCCTATTAATTCTCATTTGTGTAAGTTTTAATTCTGAGTATGCGATTTTAAGCATTTCAATTTGTATACTAGAAGATTAAATCCGGTCGCATTTTAAATGCAGCCTTTTTAAATAGTAAAAGTATTTCTATCGCATAAATATTGGTTACATAATTACTAAAACATAGCGAAGAATGTTTTTATTTCTCCGCTATACTTCTTGTAAATAAGCAGTAAAATCCAAATACATGTCATCCTACTGTTATTACCTGTTCCTTTTCGGTAAAGGATAGAATAATCTCATCAATAATCAGGATTCTGCTTCAGCAATGGATTCAGATTTATTTCATTCTGAGGAATCGGATACAAAATATATCCGGGTTTTATTCCAGTTACGCCCTGTGATTCAGCAGTAGAAATAAACAAATCGTATCGGTTAAGGTCATTCCGCCGTTCGCCTTCGCCGATAAACTCAGCAGCACGTTCGTTCAGAATAGCTTTTCGGAACGCGTCTTTTGTAAGACCTGAAAGATCCGGATAAACCGACTCCGACTGCTCGTATGCAGTTCCAACAGCCCTTGCCCGCCGCCGAACTTTATTGATGGCATCATACGCTTCTGTTGAGGGTCCGTTATTTGATTCGTTTAATGCTTCTGCATAAGTCAGTAACATATCCGAATACCTTAATACGGTAAAGTTTACACCTGTTTGCAAGTATCCAGTCGAATAATTAGGGTGATAGTACTTCACAATATTTACCCTTTGTAGTCTAACCGTGTCTTCTATCCAATTGATTGATTTTGCACCAGTTATAAGATATCTTGGCATGCGATCTCTAATAGACCACCATTTCCGGTAGGTATTTGGAGATTTGTTAAAAAAATCGGCGTCAACCTCCCAGGCTCCTGCATTACTATCGTCAAGAGTAAACATAAGCCCAGTCCCGTCGGCAAGCGAATACCCCTTCGGGCATAAAAAAAAGGTCATGTGTTCGCCGTAGTTTGTCGTATTATCTCCTCCATTATTATGCTGGATAGAAAAAATCTGTTCCGATCCGTTTTTATAAGCAGGATCCCATATTTGAGAATAATCTTTATACAAGTCATAAACCTTCATATTAATCACTTCTTTAGCTGTTGCAGCAGCATTAGCCCAATCGCGTTGCTGAAGATAAACTTTGGCCAGCAAAGCTTCTGCCGCACCGTTGGTGGCATAGCCAGCTTTATGCTTCGCCATATCAAACGGAGATAACCGGGTATATGCATCTTTTAAGTCCGAAATAATTTGTACATATACCTCATCCGCTGTACTTCTTGCCTTGTTTACGTCAGACAAACTTGCAGTTGCAGTAATATGTAACGGGACTCCACCGAAAGCTTTGACCAAATTGAAATAACAAAGTCCTCTTAAAAACTCTGATTGTCCGATAGCATTGTTTTTTTCCGCATCCGTTACATTACTGTTTTTGATTCGTTCTATAATTTCGTTGCAACGATTAATCATTTTATAACTTGCTTCCCAAAGCTGATCGAAATAATTTTCACTTACAGTCCATGCAAATAAATCCCAGGTACTTTTATTTGGAGTAGTGGTCATGATGTCGGTAGGCCAGTCGCCAAGTTGAACATAAGCTCCATTCTTGTATATATAACCGTCCCAGAACAAAGAATAAGCTCCATTTAGAGCCAAATCAATCTCCTCCTCACTTTTATAGAAGTCTTCCACGTTTTGATTACTGTATATCTCTTCATTTAAAGAGCAGCCGGAAAACCCCAAAACGAAGATTATAAGAAATAAGAATTCAATATATTTTTTCATGTGATGTTAATTAAATGGTTAGTAACTTTAGAAATCGACCTTTATTCCAAGTCTGAACGATCTGGATGCAGGATAGCCAAAAAGGTCAATCCCTTTTACCGAATTGTTTGTTCCAAACGAATTTACTTCCGGATCATATCCTGAGTATTTTGTAAAAACAAATGGATTGTCTGCTGACAAAGAAACGTTAAAACGACTCAGCCAATTAATATTTAATGATTTAACAGGCAAATTATAGCCAATAGCAATCATTTGGATCCTCCAAAACGAAGCATCTTCAACATTGTCGGTAGATACGTATCCCGGATAACTGGCGTTAGCAGCAGTAGTTGTACCATTTAGATTTGAAGGAGACCAACGGTCTCTTCTGGATGCACCATAATATGTCCCTCCATCTTTCTTAACCTTAAGAATATTAAGTACATCCTGACCTATAGATCCATACGTATTTATAATAAGCGACCATTGTTTGTATGAAAAACTGTTGTTAAATCCGAATGTAAAATCAGGATTTGGGTCGCCAACGTAAGTACAATCTTTACTATCGAAAGTACCACTCTTGTCATAATCTCTAAATCGGACTGAACCTGGTTTTGCTGATTTTTGTGTTCCGGCAGCATCAATTTCTGCTTGCGATTTCCATATTCCGTCCCAAATAACGCCCCAGAATTTACCAACCGGTTGTCCTGGAGTAAGACGAACTGCATTGCTCCCGTTAAACCCATTGTTAGCTCCACCTAACCAGCCGGTATATATTTCACTCGCACCCCCTAAGTCAAGGACTTTATTCCTATTCAACGAGAATGTTAAATCGGTTGTCCAGTTAAACGAATTCGAATTGCAATTAACGGTCCTCAAGGTAATATCTATTCCCTTGTTCTGCATCGACCCTATATTCTCAAGTACACTGCTGTATCCGCCTTCTCTTGCTAAAGAAACATCAACCAGCATATCTTTTGTCTTCTTTTTATACACATCTACAGAAAAACTAACCCGATTATTGAAAAAGCCCATATCCAACCCGAAGTTAAGGTCTTTTGTCTTTTCCCAAGATAAATCAGGATTGGGAATATTGCCCGGATAAGCAACACCCACCAGATTCCCGCCAAAAACATAACCAGAATTATAATCTTTGGCTGTAGTAATTGTTGAAATTGATTTATAAAGCCCGATCCGTTCATTGCCTACACTACCATATCCAGCCCTAAACTTCAAATTACTAAAAATATTTAGATTTTTAATAAAATTTTCCTCATACAATCTCCATGCAACAGCAACAGAAGGGAAAAATCCGTATTTGTTATTCTTCCCAAATTTTGAAGAACCGTCGTAGCGTCCGGTTGCAGTTAGTAAATACTTGTCATTATACGTGTAATTAATCCTGCCTATGTACGAAAGCAAAATCCATTGTGTTTTATTTGATTTTGTATATTGTTGTTTTGCAATACCCATATTATTATATTTATAATAATCGGAAGGAAACCCATAACCGGTTGCCGTTACCAACTCATCATTTTCGGTCTGATTAGTAAAACCAGCCATAGCATCAAGACGGTGTTTTTCACCAAAATTCTTTTTGTATTGTAAAATATTTTCATTTAAAAAATTTATTGTCCGTTCACTGGTTACATTTGCAGCACCGCCATTACTTACTGCTGCTGCCGATTGAAGCGGATAATAAGAATGATATCTCCAATCCCTATAATCAAGACCAGCGCGAATCCTCAATTCAAGACCGTCCATAATTGCATAATTTCCATATACACTCCCCAAAATCCTGGATGTATTATCCTGAATATCATACTCTTTTGTCATATATAAAGGATTATCCATCGAACCAACTCCTTTTTTATAATTTTTGAAAAAGGTATAATTACCATCTTCATCTCTTGCCGGAATATACGGCCATGAAAACAATATATTACAAATCACATTTGTTTGTGTCCCATATCCTTTTGAATCCGTAGGTACCATATTGTTCATCGCATTGGAAAACATCATATTGGTACCAACTTTTAATTTTTTCGAAACATTGGCATCCAGGTTTACATTCATGGAATAACGTTTCAAATCAGAATTTACAATAATACCCTGCTGGTCTAAATAACTTCCGGAAAGAAGGTAACGGACATCAGAAGTCCCTCCGGAAACAGACATTTTATAGTTCTGTGTCAATGCCGTACGTAATACTTCTCGTTGCCAGTCAGTACCTTTTCCCATACTGGCAATTTCAGCATCAGTAAATGTGTGAGTATTTCCATTTTCATCGTCTGCTTCATTTGCAAGAGTTCCCCATTCTTCTGCAGTAAGAAAGTCCAAATATTTTGATGGAGAATCAAGTGAAGTTGAACTTTCAAAAGAGATAGTTGCTTTCCCGGTCTTTCCTTTTTTTGTGGTAATCAGAACTATACCATTGGCTCCTCTTGCTCCGTAAATTGCAGCAGAAGAAGCATCTTTTAAAACCTCGATGGACTCGATGTTTGAGGGATCAATTGAATTCAACGGATTCTGAGAAATACTAAGCACATTTCCATCGGCAGAACCGGCTGAAGAAAATTCATTTGAAATCGGGAATCCGTCAACAACGTATAGAGGCTGACCTCCAGCCGACAGGGACGAAGTACCTCTTACCTGAACAGAAATACCGCCGCCCGGTGCATGTGAATTTGTCTGGACTTGCACTCCTGCAACCCTTCCTTGCAATGCCTGATCAGGTGTTGTAAGTACGATTGATTTTATATCTTTTGCACTTACAGAAGAAATAGCCCCGGTTAAATCTTTTTTTTGTGTTGTACCATAACCAATAGCGACAACTTCATCAAGTCCTACTGATTCTTCCTCCATCACGATGTCAATTGTTGTCTTGCCACCTATCAAAATTTCTTTGGGCTTCATTCCTACAAATGAAAATTGTAAAATAGCATTATTGGATACATTATTAAGGGTATAGACTCCATCGGCATCAGTTATAATACCCTTTGTTGTACCTTTTACAACCACAGAGACTCCGGGAAGTGAAGCTCCTGATGAATCGGTTACTTTCCCTGAAATATTTCTACTCTGTTGACCGTTTGACGGCGCACCCCCATTATCAGAACTTTTGAGAATAATTATCCGATCTTTTCTTTCAAATCTTATATCACATCCAGAGAATAAGATACTCAATACATCATCAAGGTTTTTATTTTCAACGTTCAACGAAACTTTCCTATTAACATCAATAAATTTTTCGCTGTACATGAAGTTACAACTACACTTATCTTCAAGCGTCGAAAGGACTTCTTTTAGTGCTACGTTTTTAATATTGATGCTAACCGTTTGCGAGTACATGTTATTTGCGAAGATGCTTAAAGAAGAAAGCATAATTAAGAAAATGGTTAGTCTCATAATTTTAAATAGTTTTTTCATTATGGGAACAGTCGACTCCCAAGCAACACAATAATTTTTTTTCATAAATTTGTATTGTTAAAATTAGAATTATCCCTGTTTGCATCAGGGCTGATTTAACTCATGAGGGAAATGTGTCACCATTTCCCTTTTTTGATTATCTTTTATTTCACATGTTTTAGTTCTAAAGGGTCTTTCTTTTTTCCAGTAATATTTTTTGCTTCAAATAGGTTCCATCAGGAAGTTTCTCTCGCGGGTATAATTTAAAATTGACAGGTGTTGCATACGTTAAAAGTTCCAGAATCTGTACAAGCGATTCATCAACAAACTTTACTGTATATGTATAATCTTTGATATCTTCGCTAAATTCAATATCAACGTTGAATATCCGGCCAAGTCTTTCCGAAACCTCCTTTATATTTGCATTATCAAAAATGAGAAGGCCATCTTTCCAGGAAATAAATTTTTTCATATCGCCCTCTGCTATAGAAATCTTTCTCGTCTTTGTATCGAAATCAGCGTGTTGACCGGGATTTAATGATTCAAGCGTAGTTGTTTTTCCGTTAATATTCTCTGCCAATTCAACCTTTCCATCCACTAAGGTAGTTGATACCAAATCACTCTCAGGATATGTCAGAACATTAAATCTTGTACCCAAAGCTTTGATTTGCATATTCTTGGCCCGTACAATAAAAGGATGCTTTGGATCATGATTAACCTCAAAAAATCCTTCCCCAACTAGAGTTAGTTCTCGTGTTTTGCCAACGAAAAAACGTGGATACCTTATTTTGCTGCCGCAGTTTAAATGGACAGTAGTTCCATCTGACAGTTCCACCAGGGTTCTTGATCCAATGGGAGCCGAGACTTCAAGAGAGTCAACTACTCCGTCTTTAATTTGAGACGTCAGAATGAACGGATTTGAAAAAAGATAGAAGATAAAAGATAAAACCGGCAACAATAGGATCGCTGCCGCCCGGGTTAACCAATTTAATGTTACATTGTTTTTTTTCAAAGGAGCTTGTGCCACTCTGATTTTTCTATTTATATTAATTTGATGATGAATCTTATTCAGGAGTAAAGTAAATCTGTCATCAGAATATTCTATGAATTTATCCGCTGTAAGGTCGTTCCAATCTTTTTTAATTAATTCACGACTAGATGTATTATCAGACTCATTTTCAATCCAATGTAAAACAACCTCTAATTCTTCAGGGCTACACTGGTTATTCAAATACTTTATCAGTAAATCTTCATTCATTAATCTTACAACGATAAAAGTTTGGTACAATATGAAACGAATTCATACTATAATTACGCATAACAGGCACTATAGGACTAAAGAAAATCTGTTTTTTTCTTAAAGAAATAAATAAGCAAAAAAAGCATTGATAACAATTCCATTATCAATTTTAGATCTTAAGAAGTTTAGAGTAGTAACAATGTGATTTTTTACAGTATTCGAAGATATACCTAGTTTTTTAGCAATTTCATCATGGGTTAATCCTTCTTCTCTGCTAAGCAGAAATATCTCTTTTTGCCTTGGTGTCAATTCAGAAAGTAAAGATTGTATCTGACCATTCAATTCAGTATAATATACCTCATCAGTCAATTCAAATACATCTTCAGCTACTTGTAAGTTCTTTAAATAGTCGATGTATTTCTTTTCGGTCACTCGTTTTCGTATGAGGCTTATGGTTGAATTATAGGATATTGTAAAAATATACGATTCAAAGGAAGAGTAAACATCAATCTTGTTCTTATTTTCCCAAATTTTAAGAAAGACTTCCTGCACTATTTCTTCTGCATCAGTTTCAGATTTGACATATCGAACTACAAAAGCAAAAATTCGCTTACAATACTTTTCGTATAGAGCGTCAAACGCAAGCATGTCCCCCTCTTTAAGAAGGCTCAAAAGTTCACTATTTGACATCTGGCTACTCAAAACTGAAATTATTAGGGTAGGCAAATATAGATTTTTTAGAGCAATGCCAGAAATTGGAGAAAAAAATTGGATATGATGTATAGTATCAGTCCATCGGGATTCAGGTTTACTGGTTATTCATGCTATCCTTAGAAATCTTCTTTAACTAATATGGATAAAGGTGAAGCAACTGCAATTATTTCTGATTAAGAAAAAGTCCGACTTCCGTTTATATTTAAAAACAAGGCAGCAACACCGTATATTGCCGAGTGTTCGAGGTCGGAAACTTCGATTTTTAGGTTTTTCAAAACGTTGCTGTATGCAAAACCTTTAACCGACTCGTACATCTGGTCTTTAAAGAATTCAAACGACTTACTAAGCGAACCGCCTAAAACAATTACTTCAGGATCGTAGGCATACAGGATTGATTTAATGGCTTGCCCTATATGAAAGCCAAATTCGTTAAACATGGCCAAAGCTTCTTTGTCGCCAGATTGTGCGTTCAGGAAAACTTCGTAAGCCGAAATAGGTTTCTCTTCAGCAAAAAACTGCCCGCTGCAATAGTGTTCGAAATTGCTGTTCAGGTAGGGAATATTGCCAAACTCACCAGCGCCGCAGTTCACTCCTTCATAAAGTTTCCCGTTGAAAATCAGTCCGCTGCCCATTCCGGTTCCAATGGTTAACCCAACAATGCTTTTATATGCCTGGGCTTTGCCAAAATACTTTTCTTCTAAAGCAAAACAATTGGCATCGTTGTTAATGTATGCCGGAAGGTTATAGCGACTTTCAAGAATTTCTTTCAGATGAACTTTTTTCCACGATGGGATATTTACCACGTCGTTAACAATGCCTTTTTCGACATCGACCACCGATGATACGCCTACGCCGATGCTTTGGGTTAGTTCGTCGATGCACGGATCGATTACTGAAAAAATTGCCTAAGTAACTACTTGTTCAGGCTCTATGGCTGGTGTAGGCGCTGATTGAATCAGTACGATGTCCTTGTCGATTATTTTTCCCGCGCGAATGTTGGTTCCTCCCGGATCAACTCCAATAATATTTGCAGAAATTTCCATTGTAAATGCTTTTAATAAATAATAAGTCGTTTGACCCTAATCAGAGCCCAGTTTTTATCAATAGTTTTTTAACAATCAAATTTATAAATGAAGCATTTCAACGTAATAGAAGGTGAGCAAATATTGCCCACCTTCACCAAAATTTAATTGAACAACCAAAATATTTCTATTAATATCCGGGGTTCTGAACAAGGAAGCCAACGCTTTTCGAAGCTCCATCAATCGCAGATTGTGGAATCGGGAACAATCGCTTTTGAATGTCTGCATCCGATTTTTCGGTCCAGGTTCCTTCATATTTTCCGAAACGGATCATGTCGGTTCTTCTCTGGTGTTCCCAGTAGAATTCAAATCCACGTTCGCGGAAAAGTAAGTCGAGGGTCATTGCAGTCAATGGTTTTGGAGTTACGGCTGGTCGGGAGGTACGAGATGCACGAACCAGATTAACATCGGTTAAGGCTCCGGAAGCATCGCCTTTGCGTAATTTGGCTTCAGCACGCATCATATAGATATCTGCAAGGCGAACAATCACCAGATCAGCTTCTCCTTTATTTCTACCATCAGTCGAAGATTTACTCCATTGATATTTTTCAACACGATATCCGCGGTTGTAATCGCTACCCGATGCGGTGAAATCGATGAAAAGTGTGAAATCGACCCATGCTTTTTCAACACGTCTCCAGTCGCGAATTTTGCCAATTTTATAACGTCCATCAGATGTTTGGATAAATGGCAATTGAGTTCCTGTATTTTGTAATCCATATTGAATACCTCTGTAAATTCCGCGGTTTACTTCCCATGCAGTAGCAGAAATCGCTGAGTCGGCAGGGATAATCATTCTTTCCCACCAGAAACGACAGTCGCCGTTTGCCGGATCAACAGTTCCATTAGCATCAACCCATGACTGATAGAAAGTCGGGGTTATAGCTGGTCCATCGGTACCATTTCCAGCCGGATACAATGGATTGCCATAGAAGTTACCTGACATAGAGAAATATGACATACGGTTATTCCCATTCAAGTCAGGGCGCTGATCAACTGCAAAGATCAATTCTTTGTTGGTGTGGTTATCGTTGTTGAAACATGCAAAATATTCAGGAGATAACTGATATTTCTGAGAATTGATAATCAAGTCAGCATACTTTACTACATTATCCATATCGGCAGTTTTAAACTCGAAAGTTGCAGCAGCCGGGTTGCGGTAAACAGTGGCATTCAGGTACAACCGGGCAAGGAGACCATACACACCATTTTGTGTTAATCGGCCAGGGCCAACATCGTTGCTCAAGCTACCAGCCACAGCTTCAAACTCAGAACGAATATATTCAAAAGCATCGCTTCCGCGCAAAATCTGAGATTGCTCACTTGGTTCCTCTTTCTTAAAAGCGATTCCCCATAAGTCGAGCGCAACCATGTTATAATAAGCACGCAAACCACGCATTTCTGCCAAATAGGTTTTGGCATCGGAGCCGCTCACGGCTTCGCAGGTTTTTATTGCCGAAACTGATCTTGAAATCATTTGCGTCAGATAATCCCAACACTGCTTAACATTATCGTTGTTCGGCGTGTAAGTATGCTTGTGCAATTCAAGATAGATACCATTGTCACCCCAGTCCCTTCCACCACGATACGGAAGGATGGCTTCGTCAGTAGAAATTTCCTGTACTGCAAAATATCGTGTGTGTCTGAAGAATTCGGGAAGTAATGCATAAGCAGGAGCCACACTGCTTTCAACAAGACTGCTGGCCGCAGCACCACCAGATAAAGATTCGTCAAGGACCTTTTCTTCCAGGTTAGAACAACTCCAGCTAAACAGCATAATCAAGGCAAAGAAACCTGTTTTAAATGTATTTTTCATTTTAATGTTCAGTTTAAGTTAATTAAAAGGTTACGTTAAGTCCAACGACAAAAGTTCTGGCTTTAGGATATCCGTCTTTATCAATACCATACGATTGAATACCACCACTTGAGCTATCCTGGTTAACTTCAGGATCAAATCCTGAATATTTGGTAATTACAAACAGGTTCTGTCCGGTTACCGACAAGCGAATTAGTTTAGCCCAGTTATCAATACCCAATGCTTTGGTGTCGAATTTATAGCCAAGGGTCATGTTGTTCAAACGAAGGAACGAACCATTTTCAAGGTACCTGGTTGATACTGATGATGAGTTGGTAATACTTTCTTTCGGGAATTCAGTTGCTTTAGCTGTCGTATTCTGTGAGTGTGCAAGCAATGGCTTGTAGAATTTATTCATGGCAGTATTGTTGTATATCATATTGCCCGAAACGCCGTTAAAGTTCAATCCCAGATCAAATTTTTTGTAAGTCAAATTAATGTAGAAATTGTATGTTTTGTCAGGCAATGCACTTCCAACAACCATACGTCCGCCATCTTTGGGATCGTCCTGGAAAGTTGACAGACCGGTTGTTTCGTTAATGCCCAAAAATCTCTTCATATAGAACGAACCGATTGAGTACCCATTAATCAAACCATTGATTGTAGCGCCGGTAAGGCCTGATCCTGAAGCTCCTCCGGTTGTAATGATTGTATATGGAGAACCTTCAACATCGTTGTTGATAAACGAAATGTTTCCGCCAACATTAACTGAGATATCTTGTCTCATCTTTTTTGTATAGTCCAAAGAAACTTCAACACCCTGGTTGGTAATGGTCATACCTTTCACGTTTGTCCAGGTTGTTGGAGCTGGTTGAATCGGGTCAACCGGTACAACTTCAAGAAGAATGTTGCTTGAAACTTTATGGAAATAATCAACTGCTCCGGATAATGCTCCGCCTAACAATGCAAAATCAACTCCCAAGTTCGTTTGTGTAGAAACCTCCCATTGAATGTCAGGATTAGCAAGGCGCGTAAAGGTTGTTCCTGCCGGATAGGCTCCTGTTTCGCTGAGCGGATAACTTAATGTTCCGGATACCGCTGTGGTATAACGGGCCTGTGTAATTTTCGATGGGATTTCCTGGTTCCCGGTTTGTCCCCAGCCTGCTCTAAGTTTCAGGTTTGTGAAAGGAGAACCTGCCATGAATGATTCGTCAGAAATTCTCCATCCAGCAGCAAACGATGGGAATATACCGTATCTGTTGTTACTCCCAAACTTTGAAGAACCATCGGCCCTTACTGTTCCTGTTAACATATATCTTCCTTTGTATGAATAGGTAATCCTCCCAAAAAACGATTGTAATTCGTTAATTCCGGCTTCTCCGGTGGGGGCAGTTTCAACAAGGTTTAAAGTTTGACCCAACCCTGGGTTATAACGCGGCTCGATACCGTTTGCAGCCATTTTTTTTATGTTCCAGGTACTAGATCGTTTAAAGTCTTTCTGGTAGGAATGCCCACCAAGCAAATTTAAAGTATGATTACCTGAAGTAAGATCGTAAGTCAGGTAGTTTTCAACGAGTGTGCTATAGCCATTGGAAAATATCTGTGTCAACGAGCCTTCAACATACGGATCTGTGTTGGCAAGCGCCTGGTTATCGGTCGAAGACGACGAATTGTTATATCCGATATTAAGTTTATATACTAAACCTTTTATGATTTGAAATGACGGGCTGACATTTGCTATCAATTTGCGATTTTCAGTGTAATCCTTGAATAAGTCAGCCTGAATCAGCGGGTTCATCAAATCAGTATATTTTGATGGATTGCCATTGGCATCTCGCGCTGGGTAAGTAGGGTTAAACGAAAGCATGTTAGATACCACTGTTCCCATTTGGGCATTGTCGCCTTTCTCAATAACCGATCCCAGATTAAATTCAATTTTCAATCTGCCATCCATTAGGTTTTGAGTCGCATTAACCCTGCCGCTGTAACGTTTTATTCCTGTATTGATTACAATACCCTGTTGATCAAGATAACCCAGCGAAGCACGGAACGTAAGCTTGTCTGTACCACCCTGCATCACCAGGTTGTGATCGTTGGTTATCGCTGTTCTGGTAAGTTCATCCTGCCAATCGGTGTTTGCACCACGATCAACTAGCAAGCCGCCAACAGCAACAACTTGTTTACGGAATTCATCGGCGCTAAATACAGGAATTTTTTTTGCAATGTTCGAAACACCTACATTCGAAGCGACAGAAATCGTTGAGGTTCCCGATTTTCCTTTTTTAGTTGTAATCAGGATTACACCGTTTGCACCACGAGAGCCGTAGATAGCCGTTGCTGAAGCGTCTTTCAAAACATCCATAGACTCGATATCTTCTGGATTGATAAAGTTCAATGGGTCGGTACCTACACCAGTTCCGGCTAATCCAAATGGAACCCCGTCAACAACAAACAATGGTCCGGTTCCCTGGCGGATGCTACCCTGACCTCGGATAATGATCATTTGACCTGCTCCGGGGGCACCACTTGCAGAGGTTACATTAACACCCGACACTTTTCCTTTAAGTAATTGACCGGGGTTGTTAACCAAACCCTTGTTAAAATCGCCAGCTTTCACTGAAGAAACAGCGCCGGTGATGTCTTTTTTCTGTTGATTCCCGTAACCAATAGCAACTACTTCTTCCAAACCGATAGCATCTTCTTCCAAAATAACTGAAAATGTAGTTTTCCCATTGATAGCAACTTCCTGCGATTTCATTCCTACAAACGAAAATACCAGGGTAGTCGCATTTGCCGGAACTGAGAGTTGAAAATTCCCATCAACATCTGTGTTTGTTCCAATAGTTGTTCCTTTAACCACAATTGAAACTCCTGGCATAGAAGAACCTTTAGCATCGGTTACTTTACCGTTTACCGATTTCTGCTGTTGCGTTACAGCGAGATTATTAATACTTACCGCTTTTTCGGCAAGCGGATAATTTTCTGCAGAAACCGTTCGTACGGCCCCTAAAGAAAGTACAAACGACAAATGCAAAATTCGTGTTAACTTTTTCATATTTCCCCTAAATGAGGAAACACCTAGCAGCCTTTTTTTCATAAATTCATAGGTTTTTAAATTAATATAAATAAAAACTAGTACTATTTATTTGACCATGAAATGGTAGCACATTTCATGGTCTTTTTATTTATATGGATGAATATATTGATCTAAACCAGTGTTTACTTTGGTGCGAAAAATAAGCGGTTATTCTCATCTTCCCATACTGTTTTTTATCCTAACCGCCTACTCTTAAATTACTGCTTGCACCTTTAGCCCAAAATCTTTTCGATTTTTACAGGGACGCCTTCTTCAACCGATTTTTTTGCTGCCAGAGCAATTGCAACCGACTGAAGCCCGTCGAAGCCTGAAACAGGAAGTGGCTGGTTGTTTACAACAGCGTTGCAGAAAATCTTCATTTCGTTGGCATAAGCCTCCAGGTATCGGTCCATGAAAAAGTTGAGCGGCAACGATCCATGTACGCCGTCAGCTGCAAAATACCGATGATTTTCAGGGTAATTGTTGTCGGCATTGGCCATTCCCTTCGATCCAAATATTTCTACGCGCTGATCGTAACCGTAAACTGCTTTGCGGCTGTTGTCGATCACGCCCATGGCGCCATTGGCAAACGTGAGGGTGATGATGGCCGTATCCACATCGCCGGCTTTCCCAATTTCAGGATCGACCAGTACTGATGCTTTGGTAAATACTTCGGTTACTTCGCTGCCCACGATGTAGCGGGCCATGTCGAAATCGTGAATGGTCATGTCGAGGAACATGCCTCCTGAAACTGCGCTGTATTCGGCTGGTGGCGGAGCGGGGTCGCGTGAGGTGATTTTGAGTACATGCGGATCACCGATTTTTCCATCGACTACCAGTTGTTTGAGCTTGGCAAAATTGGGATCGAACCTGCGGTTGAAGCCAACCATGAGTTTTACTCCCGCTTTTTCGACCGCATCTAAAGCTCCCTGAATGACTTTGAGTGAAAGATCGACCGGTTTTTCACAAAAAATATGTTTCCCTGCATTTGCAGCTTCAATAATGTATTTGGCGTGCGTATCGGTTGGCGAGCAAATCACAACAGCCTCAACGTCAGGGTGGTTAATTATATCCTGATAATTGCTGTAAACAGTTGAAATACCGAACCCATTGGCCACTTCGGTGGCTCCGCTGATGTTCACGTCGGCCACGGCAATCACTTCGGCCTGCGGAACATTCTGTACCAAAGTGGCGATGTGAACTTTCCCGATGCGGCCCGTGCCTATAACTCCAAGTTTTAACTTTTTCATGTGTTTATCATTTATTAGCTTCCTCCAAACCTCCCCCCGTAACTTGCCCCGACTTGTCGGGAAGGGGAGGCTAAAAAAAGCAGGTTGCAAATTTGTGTCTATAATAATTGGCAAAAGTCATGTAACGACATTGCAAAAATGTATCAGAACCAATACGATGTGAATAATTTAGTTTATTTTGTTAAGTATATTTATAAACCAAGCGATTGAATATAATCTCGGTTTCGTTGGGCGCAAACTTTTGGGTCGCCCATGCCCGGGAGCACATCTTGTTCAACAACAATCCAACCTGAATACTGTTGATTTTTTAGCTCGGCAACGATAGCCGGAAAATCGACAGATCCTTTTCCAAGTTCACAGAATACGCCATTTCCTACAGATTTAAAATAGTCCCATCCATCGGTTTTCGATTTCGCAGCTATTTCAGGGTGACAATCTTTAAAATGGATATGCCAGATGCGTGCTTGGTGTTTTTTTAGTGCATAGAGCGGGTCGCCGCCTCCAAACTGATAGTGCCCCATATCGAGCACCAATCCAACCAGTGAGGGGTTGGTCAGGGCCATTAACTGATCAATTTCTTCGGGTGTTTCAACATAACCGGCACAGTGATGATGAAAAACGGTGCGCAGTCCGGTTTTCTCCTTCACTTCGGCGGCTACAAGGTTGGCTCCTTCGGCAAAAATTTGCCATTCGTCTGACGAAAGTCCCATTTCTTTGGTAACCCTTCCGGCATTTTGGGTCCGTTCGGCAACCGATCCGTTGTCATCAGCCAAAACAATAAATGCTTCGGGATATCCGGCATCGGCCATTAGCCGGGCGGTTTTTACCGCAAGTTCGACTCCGGCCTGGTGCCTGGCCCGGTCTTTCAGGAAAACAGGAACAAAAGCGCCCACCATGGCCAAACTACGCTGATCGAGTTCTTTTCTTAAATCAGCCGGAACATTAGGCATAAAACCCCAGTCGCCCAGTTCGCTGCCCACATAACCTGTTTCTTTTATTTCGTTGAGAACCTGTTCAAAACCGGCTGCCTTGCCTTCCAGATCGAATTCCAGTACTCCCCACGAGCAGGGAGCATTTGCTATTTTTATCATCGTGTTTTGTTTTTGTCAATATACATTTTTCAAATAATAAAATACTGTGAACGATTGCTCTCCCTGGCCCCTCAGAAAGAGAGGCCTGGGAAATTTTTTTTTAGAATTTTCTTGTCCATTCGTCGTTCCAGCGTTCGATAACCACTTTGGTTTGTGTGTAAAACTCTACCGCATGGAATGATTGGCCATGCAAATCGCCAAAGAAACTTTCTTTCCAGCCGCTGAAAGGGAAGAAAGCCATAGGCGCGGCAACTCCGATGTTGACACCGATGTTTCCGGCCAGAGCATTGTGTCTGAATTTTCGTGCGGCCGATCCGCTTCGGGTAAAAATACAGGCCGAATTTCCGTACTTGTTGCTGTTGATCAGCTCAATGGCATCGTCGAGCATGGCAACATTTACAATGCTGAGAACCGGGCCAAATATTTCGGTTTGATACACTTCACTTTCAGGGTTCACATTTCCCAAAATGGTTGGACCAACAAAATAGCCCTCTTCAAATCCGGGAACCTGAATATCGCGGCCATCGAGCAACAGCGCGGCCCCGCTGTCAACTCCCGACTGAATAAGCTCTTCGATGCGTTTTTTACTCTCCTCGGTGATTACCGGGCCCATGTCAACATCGGAGGCCATGCCATAGCCGGTTTTTTTGCTGCGGGCCATGTCAATGAGTTTTCCGGTAATTTTGTCTTTTGCCTCACCTACAGCAATTACAACAGAGGCGGCCAGGCAGCGTTGGCCGGCACATCCAAAGGCGCTGTCGGAGATGATCCGTACAGTGGTATCTTCGTCGGCATCGGGCATTACCACTACTGCATTTTTTGCGCCACCTTGCGCCTGAACCCTTTTCCCATGTGCCGTTCCGGTTTGATAGACATATTTGGCCACTGCAGTAGAACCAACAAAGCTAATGGCCGGAATAAACGGATGCTGAAGAATGGCATTAACCGTTTCGCGGCTACCATGAACCATATTGAGCACACCTTTGGGAAGATGAATGCTTTCGAGTAGTTCGAATATGCGGGTCATGGTCATTGGCACTTTTTCCGACGGTTTTACAATGTATGTATTTCCACAGGCCAGTGCATAAGGCATAAACCAAAACGGGATCATAATCGGGAAGTTGAACGGGGAAATACAGGCTCCCACACCCAGTGGCTGACGGATCATGAATTCATCGACACCTGTTGCAATGTCTTCCGAGAACTGGCCCTGAATCAAAGTTGGAATGCCACAGGCAACTTCAATGTTTTCGACCGCGCGAACCATTTCAGCTTTCGATTCGGAATATGTTTTCCCGCATTCTTTGGTGCAGATTTCTGCAATTTCGTCGGTGTGCGCTTCAAGAACCTGTTTCATTTTATACAAATACTGAACACGTTGGGTTGTCGGGGTATTTCGCCACGATAACCAGGCATGGTGGGCCGATTGAGCGGCATCTTCAATATCTTCAGCACATCCGGCAGGTACTTTCGCTACCGGTTTCCCGGTTGCCGGGTTGATTACTTCGAGCGCTGCCTGACTCTTGCTCTCAGCCCATTGCCCGTTGATGTAATTTTTTAGTATCATGATTTTTAAGTCGTTAAATGATTACTGTTGTTTTCAGCTTTAGGAAAAAATCATTGGTCTCTTGCGAAAAAGAGAATGACTGTTTCTATAAATAATCAGAGATAATACCTCTGTTTTTTCTTGTTTTCGACGTAATTGTTGTATGCTTCCTGTACCGTGTCAACTTCAGAAACTTCAGAAATGGCTACTTCCCACCATCCGTATCCCGGAACGCTTTTGGCAATGTTGGTTTCTATAACAATGACTGTTGTTTTTGTTTGTTTTTTTGCCTCAACCAGTGCAGTTTTCAACGATTCGATGTTGTGTGCTTCAATGACATGAGCACCCAGGCTTCGGGCGTTTTGGGCGTAATCAACCGGAAGAACTTCGCCTGTCATTAGGCCCGTCTGTTCGTCGCGATACCTGTACTTAGTGCCAAACCGTTGCGACCCGATAGATTGAGACAAGCCGCCAATGCTTGCAAAACCATTGTTGTTCAGGAGAATAATGATTGATTTTACACCTTCCTGAATGGCAGTTACGATTTCGCTGTTCATCATCAGGTAATTGCCGTCGCCTACCATCACAAAAATCTCACGATCGGGGCAGGCCATTTTGGCTCCCAGTCCGGCTGCACATTCGTAACCCATGGTTGAGTAACCGTATTCCAAATGAAATCCTTTGGGATCGCTTGTTCTCCAGAGTTTATGCAAGTCGCCCGGCAAACTTCCGGCTGCACAAAGCACTACATCGCGCGGACCAGCAAAATCGTTAACCGCGCCAACCACTTCCGACTGCATCACCGGGTTTTCACCACTAACTTTGTAAAATTCGCTAACCTGTACATCCCATTCTTTGTTCAGCCGGGCGGCAAGTTCTATGTAACCGGCCTCTACTTTAAAATCTGACAGTGCTTCGCACATTTCTTCCAAACAAGCTTTGGCATCGCAAGTGAGAGGCAAAGCTCCATGTTTGAACGAATCGAATTCGGCCACGTTGATGTTGATGAATTTGACATCAGGATTCTGAAATGCTGTTTTTGATTCAGTTGTAAAATCGCTGTAACGGGTGCCAATGCCTATTACAAGATCAGTTTCGCGCGAGATTTTAATTGCGCCCGGTGTACCTGTAACACCCACCGCCCCAAGGTTCGACGAATGATTGTATGGCAATGAGCCCTTTCCGGCAAAGGTTTCGGCAACCGGAATCCCGGTTTGTTCAACCAGTTTGGCCAGGATGTCGGTTGCTTCACTGTAAATTACGCCACCACCGGCAATGATCATCGGTTTTTTTGAAGCTTTGATCAGTTTTATGGCTTCTGCAAGCAGGCGAACATCGGGGCGCGGACGTGCAATTTTCCACACTTTTTTTCTGAAAAGATCTTCAGGAAAATCATAAGCTTCGGCCTGAACATCCTGTGGAAGGGCCAGGGTAACAGCGCCCGTATCGGCCGGTGAGGTTAAAACCCGCATTACTTCGGGCAGAGCGGTAATCAATTGTTCAGCACGGTTAATGCGGTCCCAGTATTTTGAAACGGGTTTGAAGCAATCGTTTACCGAAATGTCCTGTGATCCGGGCGATTCGAGCTGTTGAAGTACCGGAGCAACATTGCGCCGTGCAAAAATATCGCCAGGCATCAGTAAAACCGGTATCCGGTTGATAGTAGCACAGGCAGCGCCGGTAACCATGTTGGTAGCTCCGGGGCCAATCGACGAAATGCAGGCAAAAGCACCCAACCGGTTTTTCATTTTGGCATAAGCCATGGCAATGTGCACCGAGGCCTGCTCGTTTCGGGTCATTATGTATTTAAAATCGGTGTCTTGCAAAAGACCTTCGCCTACTCCGGCTACACAGCCATGCCCGAATATTCCGAGGCACCCGGCAAAGAACTGGCTTTCAACACCGTCGCGTTCGACGTATTGTTTTTTCAGGAACTCAATGACAGCTTGTCCAACTGTTAATCGAATTGTGTTCATCCGTAAATGTTGTTAGGTGTTTGTTGAATATTATATTAGAACCCATTCATTTCCCGTGTTACGACTGGAACCCTGGGATCCATGCCTTTCCATGTTCCATAAATCCATTTATGGTCGGGATCGTCAGAACTTTTCAGGCTCTGGTCGCTTCCGGCCAGGAAATTCAGGTAATAAACGTTGTATCCGTGCCCGGCCACCACCGGGTGGTAGCCTTTCGGGATCAGAACCACATCGTTGTGTTGCGCTTCGGCCAACTCATTCAAACTGCGGTCGTCGGTATAAACCTTCTGTATGGCAAATCCCTGGGGTTTATCTATTTTATAAAAGTAGATTTCTTCCAGGCAGGCTTCGGTCAATGCACCGGTAACCGGATCAATTTTCCGGCTGTCGTGTTTGTGTGCCGGGAATGAACTCCAGTTTCCTGAAGGGGTATAAACTTCAACACATACCAATTTGCTGGCAGCCGCTCCGGGAGGTAATAAACGGTTGATTTGCCGGCTTGCATTGTCGCCGCCACGGTGTTCAATTTCCATGGCCACCACATCGTCGGGTGTTACAAAATGAGCCGGGTGAATTTGATCGGCTTTGCACCAGCCACAGGCCATGTCGAGAAAATTCCCTGCCGGACTGATCTCAAATTTGGTATGCGGAGGCAGGTATAACCCATGGGGCAAGCCACTGAATACATCTTTTCTACCGTTTGTGCTCTTCCATGTTCCGGCTGATGTTTCGGCCAGAAAGTTGCCTCCGAGTAAAACGAACATGTGTTCATTTTCACCGGTGTCGCCCGTCCATTTTTGTCCGGGTTCAATGGTCCTGGCCATAAAATTCAGGTATTCCCAACCGGCTTCCTGCGAAGTAATGGATTGATAGGCATCCTGATTACCTGATGGTTTGGCCAGAATCGGACATTTTTTATCTCTGTTCATAACTTCAGAATTTAAACCAACATTAAACTTCTGATTTTTGAAATCAGATCGGTTGTAGCCTGGCAGAATTGTTTCAGGGTGGTTACTGTGGCTGGAAAACTGTCGAACTCATCGATAGTCATCCCGTCTTCGTAATAGGCACGCCTGAAATCTTTAAATTTCCGTTCAAGTTCCTCGATGAATCTCGGTTCAACCGGAATATCCATGTAATTCATAATTGGTACGTCAGATCTATTGTACCGTTGTTGCCATTTGTAGGGCGGAGAAATCACCACGTCGCCACCTATAAACTGTGACCAGTGCAGGTGGTTTCTGAAAGCCGCACTTAACAGACGTAAGCGGTACCCTCTTTCATTGTATATCTGGTAGGCTTTTTTCATGGTTGCTACACCGGCCCAATCCATAATTTCAGGATTTGCAATAATATTTTCCTTGTCAGCGACTATTTTCAGCGCGTCGTCGAGCCGACCAACCATCAGGGTGCAAACCGGCCCCATGGTGCTAATGTCTTTCCCTTCTTTTTCGCGACGGGTTAATCCACGTTCAACGGCTTCAGCTACTGCAATGGCCTGCGGAAGAGTAAAGCTCACCGTTGCATTCACGCTTACACCTCTGTAAGTTACTTCCTCCATTGCTTCAATACCGGCTTTTGTTGCAGGTATTTTCACAATAATGTTTGGTGCAAGCTGGCTGAAGTGCATGGCTTGTTCCACTATTTTTTGTGCGTTTCGGTACAAGCGAGGGTCGGTTTGGATAGAAAGCCGTCCGTTTTTACCTTTTTCACGCTCAAAAATTGGTTCCAGAAGAACGGCTGCTTTTACCGACATTTCTTCGATGAGTAACCATGCAAGTTCATCTTCTATTGCCGAAGGATGCCCTGCGATGAGGCGTTGAATGCTTTTTACCCAGATGTCCCACTCTTTATTCAGTACTTCGAGTACGATGACCGGATTACAGGTTGCTCCAACGGCTCCGTCAGCAATTGAATTGCTTAATTCATTAACTGAGCATGAATCATTCCACAATACAGTTGGTGTTGTTTGTGAAACCTGATGCAATTTGCTCTTATAAACTTGATCGTTTGATGATAAAGTTCCCATATTCACAAGTATTTAATGTTGTTATTTTTGTGAGTTGTTTCGTGTTTGGCGTTAAAATTTGCACTCCATAACACATATTCCGCAACTCGGTTATTTATATGATTTATTCTTCGTTTCATTACCAAAAACAAGTGTAAAGAACAGCCAGGATTCCGCAGATTCCAATCGCTGCAATATTAAACGTGTTGGTTGTTTTAAATAATCCCCGTTCAATAATATGACCTTTATCGTTCATCATAGCGAGTGTATTGTTCATGATAAGGATACTCCCGATAAGTACAAAACCGGCAACCAAAACGTAAACTGCATCGAGTGCCAGATTTTTTAGCGGAACAACGAAGAAGGCAGCAACCAAGCCAACAACCAATGCCACACTCACGATAAATACTCCCTGATGGATGGCTTTTTTCCTCGAATCTGCATCGCTAAACTGATTGGCAACAAGGTGAGATTTGTCGGTCATTAAACTCAACCCGATCATTACAAACAGCAGAATGATAAACACATATCCGATTCTCAGTATAAATGGCAAATCCGGAGTAAAAACCTTAAACAGGATTCCGAAAGGTATGGTAAGCAAGGCCACCCAAACGGCTGCTGTGGCCGTTGAACGCCGCCAGAAAAGGCCGCAAAAGAAAATTAAGAATTCGCCCGGGTAAATGTATCCGGTATATTCCTGAATGTATTGATAAGCCTGGTCAAGCGTTTGCAACTGTGGGGCAATGCAGGTGGAAATGATCAAGGCAATAAGTGCCACAATACGGCCAACAACCACCAGTTTTTTGTCTTCGGTATCTTTTCTCAAATGCGCTTTGTAGATATCCATTGTGAATACTGTGGAAACACTGTTGACGATGGAACTTAGCGCCGAAACTGCGGCAGCGGCAATGGCCGAAAAAGCTAGTCCTTTAATTCCCACCGGGACAATGTTACTGAGTAGCCAAGGGTAGGCTGCGTCTGATTTTGTAAGGTTGGCGCCAAGTGCAAATGCAGCAATTCCGGGAATGACCACAAGCAACGGAATCAACAGCTTCAGGTATCCGGCGAATACTACTCCGTACTGTGCCTCTTTCAGGCTTTTTCCGGCTAACCCGCGTTGAATGATGAATTGGTTGAAACCCCAGAAGGTGATGTTAGTTAACCACATGGATCCCAGAATAACGCCAAGCCCCGGAAGGTCAAGAAACGCATCCTTCTTTCCGCCCACACCATCGGGAACGAAAATTGTCCCTTTTTCAATAATCATGTGAAATTTTTCAGGCGCTTTGTGCAGCAATTCAATAAAACCGGCAATAAAACCATGCCCGTCGCCAAGTGCACTTACAGCCAGAAATGTGGTTACCATTCCTCCGAATATCAGTACAATAACATTAATTACGTCGGTCCAGGCAATGGCTTTCATTCCGCCCCACAACGAATACATGGCCGAAAAGAACGAGAAACAAATGATGCCGTATATCATAGGAACACCAATAATCCGCTCCATAGCGAGGGCGCCCAGGTAAAGTACAGCGGTCATGTTTACGAATATATATACCAGTACCCAGAAAACAGCCATAACAGTACTCACCCGTTTGTCGTACCGTTGTGTCAGAAACTGAGGCATTGTGTAAATTCCTTTTTTAATAAATACAGGAAGGAAATACTTAGCAACAAAAATGAGTACCACAGCGGCAATCCATTCGTAAGCTGCAATGGCCAGCCCAACAGCATAACCCGAACCCGACATGGCGATAAAATGCTCGGCAGAAATGTTGGCAGCAAGCAATGCTGCACCAATGGTCCACCAGGGTAGCGAACGTCCGGCCAGGAAATAGTCGGAAGTTGTTTTTTGCTCACCTTTTTTTGATCGGGAAACCCATAAGCCGGTAAAAACAATAATGGACGCATAACATATAAATACAATCCAATCGACGTAAGAAAATCCTTTCATTTAGTAAGTTAGTTTTGTAGAAGTTTAGTGTGAATAAACTTAGGAATGATTTTACCTTGTACATTTTGCGTTTTTACCAACATATAATGCTATTTTAGCATTTTTACAGGTATTTTGTAATTTATTGCAAAACTTACATCTATGAAACCATTTTTCCAGAAACTGGTTAATACTCCTTCCAAGTCGGTTATCCTGTTCGATGAAGAGCGTCCCCATTTTTCGGTACCATGGCATTTTCATCCTGAGATTGAGATACTTTATGTGGTTAAGAGTTCGGGAACCAATTATGTGGGAGATGGTATTCATCGTTTTTCTGAGGGAGAAATCAGTATTATTGGTGAAAATGTTCCTCACTGGTGGAAAAGCGACCAGAAGTATTCGGATGGTGTTGATAAATCGGGAATTAAAGCGCTGATTATTCAATTTAACCGCGATATTTTCGGGCCGAATTTTGTTTGTTTACCCGAAATGAATGCAATTAAAGATTTGCTCGATCGCTCGCAAAGAGGTATTCAGTTTACAGGTGAAAGCAGAAAAGAAATTGCCAGACAGATCGAAAAGGTGTTTCAGCAAAGCGGAATATACCTGATTACCGAACTGTTAATTTTGCTCGATATGATGGCACGGTCTGATACCTACAATTACCGGTCGAGCATTGGTTATTCAAAAACAATCAAAACCTATGACTTTTACAGGTTCAACAAAATATACGAACACGTAATTTTAAACCTTCACAAGCCAATAAAGCTGGAAGAAGTGGCTGGCGCAGTCAATCTTTCGCCAACAGCTTTTTGCAGGTACTTTAAAAAGCATACGGGGAAAACTTTTCTAAACTTTTTAAATGAAATAAGGATAGGGCATGCCTGTAAACTGCTGGTGGAAGGGAAAATGGCTGTTTCAACCGCAAGCATTGAAAGCGGGTTTAATAACCTGTCGCATTTCAACGATCAGTTTAAACGGATTATGAAGCTAACCCCGACCGGATACATTGCTGCCTACAAGGAATAAACTCTGGAGAAGGATTATGAACACCGAAACAACTCACTTCCGGCTACTTCCTTTAATCCAAATAGCCATTTTCAGTAAACGACATAAACGAAAGCAGGGTTCCCCAATGATAGAATCTATCGACACTGGTTACATTATTGCCCTGGCCGGTTGTTCCGTTGTAATTCTCATAAATCGAGCCGTCTTCTTTCCATGATTTCATCAGCAAGTTATTCGATCGTGTTACCAGGTCGGCCTTTGCTTCAGGCGCCTTCCCGGGCCATTTCATTCATTCTTGGGATGTGCGCCCGTTGAAACCCGTAAGCGCCAACGCCGTCCAGCTCAATCAAAATAACATGTTTTGCTCGGTGAGTGCTTTCCGTCTGGCGGCAACCTGCGATCAGTACCAACGAAAAACCAATCATTACTACTAAAATTCGTGTCAGCAAACGCTTATTTGTGTTTAGGTAATTTATTTCAGCATAAAAATTCCTGATCCACGGTAGTCGGCTTTTGATCCCCAACGCGGTTTCAATTTAAATGAAAATGAATATCCTTAACTATACCTAAATTGATTTTTGTATGATATTGATGCAACGAGCAGTCTGTCAAATAAAGCTTCGCCGAAATATCTTCGATTGAAGTTGTAGCAGAATTCGTTGAGGTAGTTCTGTAAATGTTCAGGCTTAATATCATGGTGTATATCCAGCAACATCCGTTTTGCATTGCTAATTGCAATATGTACCCAAGGCAATAC
>CALGIG010000122.1 GCA_937915865.1 uncultured Prolixibacteraceae bacterium
TTTATTTGTCTTTATGTAACTCTCGGGTTATTATACCTTCAAATATCTAAAAATAACAATTTGTACTTTCTGTGAATGTCATTGTTTACTCCAATTCTCAATAGACGACAAAATGCAGTATTAAAAAAATAATTGTAATTTTGTAGTCAATGATTTAGGACTGTTTTAATTGAATATAGTATGAAAAACAACGATGACAAACTTATAAGTAGGAACATGAAACCTACCGCCATGCGTGAATTAGTTTTAAACGCATTGCTTGAACAGAACGTTGCTATCAGCTTATCTGATCTGGAAAAGAAATTTGATAAAGCTGACAAAGTTACTTTATACCGGACACTGAAAACATTCGAAGAAAATAAACTTATTCACAGCATTGACGACGGCACAGGCTCGGTAAAGTATGCTTTGTGTGCCGAAAATTGCCAATGCAACCCGCACGATCTGCATGTGCATTTCTTTTGCATCAAATGTAAACACACCTATTGTTTAAACGACACTCCGATTCCTTCCGTCACATTACCACTTGGTTTTGAAATCAAAACCATTAATATGGTCGTAAAAGGCACGTGTGCAAACTGCAAGGAATAACTTTGCAACTTGGTTGCATAAACTTTTATATTATCTTTGCGGTTGTTTTAATAGTCGCATTCAGAATTTTATGAGTAGAGTGGTGAAAAATACTAAGTTTGTATTAATATTACTGGCTGGTCTGGTAATACTTCTTCATGCTACCATCCCTCATCACCATCACCTCGATACGAGCTGCGACCATAATTCTACAAATTCCACCACCAATCAAAGCCGTGGGGAATCTTCGACGGAAGCCGATAAGCATTGTCATGCTCTCAATACTATTGTTATACAGAAAGTCAACTCAATTACTTTTGATAACAAAACTGCGTTTAATTCCCTTTTACTTTTTATTACGTCCAATGAGGAAGTAAAATTCCACAACAAAGTTTCATTAACTTTCCACACAATTAAAGATCTTGTTGTATTAAAACAGTATCTTTCATCCGAGCCATCCTTTAGAGGTCCTCCTGCCTTAGTTTAATTTCACTTCGCATTTTAACTCCCTGATAGAAATATCAGGTTTTTGTTCATGTTTTAAATTAGGCTCTAAAATGAGTAAAAAGAAACTTACAAAGAGGGAATTACAGAAGAGGCAAATCTTTGAAGATAAAAAGAATAAACGAACGTTGCGAATTAGTTTTGGTTTGCTTTTCGTTTTTATAATTTTATACTTAGTGTTTCATACTTTTTGGTACGACACCAAATTCGCCTACCGTCAATATGCATTTTATGGCAAGGAAGTTCCGACGGAACTTGTTTGTATGAATGGTGACAAGCTGCTTAATCATAAAAGTTTAAAACTTAGTTATAAAGGAAAAGACTATTTCTTCTGTAACCGTGACTGCTATGAACATCTTGTTAATCACTATAAGGAAGATGCATTTATCCCGGATCCCTTATCAGGTGACACTATTTGCAAAGCTAATGCTTTGATTGGATTGAAAAATCGGGGCGAACCTGAGATTGTTTATTTCCAAAATAGAAAAACATTTAATCAGTATTATAAATCAAAAAAATAAATGACTTGTGAAAAAAAAGAAAAATAAAATCCAGCTAAAACAAGTAATAAAATGGTTTTTCATTACTATCGCCTGTTTGATTATCATTTTTGGAATCTTTGCCAGAATTCAACACTTTTTTACAACACATTTAAAATAAATAATTAAATTATGATAGAACGTATCATTCATTTTTCAATAAAGAATAAGTTTATTATAGGCTTATTTGTAATTGCATTAATTGGCTGGGGAACGTATTCGCTTACACAGCTACCTATTGATGCAACTCCGGACATAACCAACAACCAGGTGCAGGTTATTTCGCTTGCCCCATCGTTGGCGGTTCAGGAAGTCGAGAGCTCAATTACAGCACCTATCGAGGTAGCTATTGCCAATATCCCAAACATTATTGAGCTTCGCTCCATCTCACGTTTGGGCTTGTCGGTGACTACAATTGTGTTTAAAGACAATGTAGATATCTACTGGGCGCGGCAACAAGTAGGAGAACGGCTAAAAGAAGCCGAGGACATTATCCCGGCGGGTCTCGCAAAAATTGAGATGGCTCCCATTTCTACCGGCTTGGGCGAAATATACCAATACCGCCTTGCTGTAGAAAAGGGATATGAAAACAAATATACTCCAATGGAGTTAAGAACCTTGCAGGATTGGACGGTTCGCCGCGAGATGTTGGGAACTACAGGAGTGGCCGATATCAATAGCTATGGAGGATTTGTAAAGCAATATGAAGTAGCCATAAATCCCGAGAGACTCAGAAGCATGAACCTTACACTCACCGACATTTTCGATGCACTCGAAAGAAACAACGAAAATACAGGTAGTGCCTATATTGATAAAAAGCCAACAGCTTATTTTATCCGTGGCATTGGGTTGGTAAAATCATTAGAAGATATCGAAAAGATTGTTGTAAAGAGCAATTCATCGGGTATTCCTGTTTTAATTAGAGACATTGCCACCGTTCAATATGGAAATTCCACACGATATGGTGCTATGGTTATTGATAGTACAGAGGCTGTTGGTGGCGTAGTGATGATGCTCAAAGGAGCAAATGCCAATGAAGTTACAAAAAATGTAGAAACCCGCATTGAAACCATTCAAAAATCATTACCTAAAGGGGTGAAGATTGAACCGTTTCTCAATCGTTCTGATTTAGTGGGACGTGCTATTAGCACTGTTGCCAGAAACTTAATTGAAGGCGCATTAATTGTTATCTTCATTTTGATATTGTTTTTGGGAAATATGCGAGCAGGGCTTATTGTTGCCTCAGTAATTCCACTTTCCATGCTGTTTGCCGTTTCCATGATGCAACTATTTGGCGTATCGGGTAACTTAATGAGTCTGGGAGCTATTGACTTCGGATTGATTGTGGATGGGGCTGTGATTATTGTCGAGAGCGTGGTGCATCGAATAACGATGAGTAAACACCATCATCCGGGCATCAAAAGACTTTCGCAGCCACAAATGGATGAAACAGTATTTGAGTCGGCAAAACGAATGATGAGTTCAGCAACATTCGGGCAAGTTATTATCCTGATAGTATATGTCCCAATTATGGCATTGGTGGGTATCGAAGGTAAAATGTTTCGCCCAATGGCACAAGTGGTGTCATTTGCGTTGATTGGTGCTACAATTCTATCATTGACTTATGTACCGATGGTTTCAACCTTATTCTTGAGTAAAAGCACTGAGCACAAGCCCAATTTTTCAGACAGGATGATGGATTGGTTTCACAAAATATTTAATCCGGCTATCAGATATGCATTAAATCACAAGCTGCTTGTTTCTGCTTCGGTTATTACCATTTTCATTGCAAGCTTGTTTGTCTTTAATAGTTTGGGTGGTGAGTTCATTCCCCAGCTCGAAGAAGGGGATCTTGCAGCGGGGGTAATTACCTTGCAGGGTGGGTCGCTTACCAATACGGTTGAGCAGGTTCAAAAAGCTAATAAAATCCTGCTTGCTAACTTCCCGGAAATAAAACATGTTGTTTGTAAAATTGGTGCCGGCGAAATACCAACCGACCCAACACCTATGGAAACAGGCGATTATATTATTACGCTCAAAGATAAACACGAATGGACTTCGGCAAAAACCCGTGAGGAACTGGTGGAAAAGATGGAAGAAGCTTTGATTCCGTTGGCTGGCGTGAAATTTGAGTTTCAACAGCCCATTCAAATGCGTACCAACGAATTACTTTCTGGATCAAAACAGGACATTGCTATAAAGATATTTGGTGATGACCTGAATACACTAGCTGATAAAGCTTCGCAAGTGGAAAAAATCATTCAAAAGGTGCAAGGCGTTGAAGACATTAATGTGGAGAAAGTCACCGGACTGGCTCAGATTCAGGTTGAATATAATCGTGATCGATTGGCGCAATACGGACTTTCTATAGAAGAAGTAAACCGTGTCTTGCGTACTGCATTTGCAGGAAGTCAGGCGGGAGTAGTATTCGATGAAGAAAAACGGTTTGGACTAGTGGTACGAATGGATAAGGATTACCGCCAAAGCATTGACGATGTAAAAAACCTTTCAGTTGCTTTGCCCAACGGCGGACAGATTCCTTTTGAACAAATTGCCAATGTTGAAATAAAATCAGGTCCTGCACAGGTGTCACGTGAAAATACGAAACGTCGTATAACCATTGGTTTCAATGTCCGTAACAGAGATGTACAGAGTGTCATAGCTGATGTGACAAAACAGATTGATGCAAAAGTGCAACTACCAACAGGTTATTATGTAAAGTATGGTGGTCAATTTGAAAATCTTCAAGCTGCCAAGGCTCGTCTCGCTATTGCCGTTCCGGTAGCGTTGTTACTTATATTTGTACTGTTATTCTTCACATTTCATTCCGTAAAGCAAACCTTATTAATCTATACAGCGGTGCCGATGTCGCTCATTGGTGGCATCATTGCACTTTGGTTGCGCGGTATGAATTTCTCTATTTCTGCTGGAGTTGGTTTTATTGCTCTGTTTGGTATTGCAGTGCTCAATGGCATTGTGCTTATTGCCGAGTTTAACCGACTGGAAAAGGAAGAAGGAATTATAGATATTACCGAAAGGGTATTGAAAGGATTACACACGCGTTTACGACCTGTAATCATGACAGCTGCCGTGGCTTCGCTGGGCTTCCTACCTATGGCTTTGTCCACTTCGGCAGGAGCTGAAGTTCAAAAACCGCTTGCAACAGTAGTTATTGGTGGATTAATAACAGCTACTTTGCTGACGTTAATTGTTTTGCCTATCTTCTACATATTCTTTTCAACTTTTTCATTCAGATCCATTTTTAAAAGAAAATCAGTGAAAACCTTGTCAATTTTGTTGATGCTTGTGGTTTGTTCTGCGGGTTTTAATTCAATAAATGCGCAGCAATACAGAAGTATTAATCTGAAGCAAGCAATACAAATGGCATTGGATAGTAATTTATCGGTGCGTTCGTCAAAATATGCTGTTGATGTTCAAAAAGCCTTAAAGGGTGCTTCGTGGGACATTCCAAAAACTAGCATTGATGGGCAATACGGACAATTTAACTCCTACAGCAAAGACAATAGTTTTACCGTATCACAATCCTTTGCTTTTCCTACAGTCTATATAAACCAAAACAAACTGGCTAAAGCTAATATCAAAAGCAGTGAATGGCAGCTAAAAACTTCACAACTTGAAATTGCCACGCAAGTGAAACAAATTTACTGGCAATTAGCTTACCTGTATTCGAAGCAAAAATTATTCGCATATCAGGATAGTTTATATACTGGTTTCCAAAAAGCGGCTGAACTCAGGGCAAAAACAGGCGAAACAAATCGGCTTGAAATGATTTCAGCCCGTTCGCAAAGTCTCGAAATTAAAAATCAGTTGCAACAGATTAATGCCGATTTGGTGATATATAATCAGAAACTGCAAACGATTTTAAATGTTGAAACAACTCTGTACCCTGCCGATACCGTGTTACACCGTATCGACTATTTACCTGCTGCCGACAAATCCGTTTTAGCTGCCAATCCTTCGGTTAGTTATATTAATCAACAAATTGAAGTGTCTCGACTAGAGAAAAAAGTGGAAAGCAGTCGCATATTACCCGATTTAAGTATCGGATATTTCAGCCAAACCATGCAGGGAACTCAGGAAATAAACGGAGTGCCACGTATATTTGGTACGGGCGACCGGTTTACCGGAATTCAGGCGGGTATTGCTGTTCCAATCTGGTTTGCACCTTATTCGGCAAAAGTAAAGGCTGCAAAGTTGAAAGAAAAAGTGGCTCAAACAAATGCGGAGTATTATTCAAAATCGCTTTCGGGCAGTTATCGTTCATTAATGCTTGAATTCAGCAAAAACAGCAATAGTGTTGATTATTATGAAAAACAGGCTATTCCTGAAGCTGATTTAATCATTGAGCAGGCTACACGAAGTTACAAAGCCGGAGCAATGGATTACCTCGATTATATTCTGAGTCTGAATCGGGCATTAAGTATCAAACAAAACTACCTCGATGCACAGAACAATTATAATCAAACCGTTATTTCAATAGACTTTATTACCGGAAAAATATATTAATTTCACACCTTTAGCCCCCTTTGGGGGTTGGGGGTCTAAAAAACAATCATTATGACAAAATATAAATTTATATCACCTATCATTATTCTAGCTGCTCTTCTCGCATTTTCGTCATGCAAAGGAGATAAAAAACAGGGTGTAGAAGCCAAAGAAACAGAAGTTATACCCGAAAATATTGTGGAACTGAGTGGCGATCAGGTAAAACTTGCCAACTTAGAAACGGGTGCAATTGAATTGCGTTCCCTAAGCGGAACCCTCAAAGTGAGCGGTGTAGTTGCCGCTGCACCTCAAAACATGGCTATGGTAAGCATGCCAATGGGTGGCTTTGTGAAAAGTACGTCCCTTATGCCGGGTAATTCAGTCTCAAAAGGCCAAACGTTGGCTGTTATTGAAAACTCCGAATTTATTGATATTCAACAAAACTATCTCGAAGCAAAAAGCAAACTTGAATATGCCGAGGCGGATTATAACCGACAAAACGAGCTATACAAGAGTGATGTTTCGTCAAAGAAGAGTATGCAATTAGTTACGTCCGAGTATAGAAGTCTGAAAGTGCAGGTAAAATCACTGGAACAAAAGTTGTCTATCTTAGGTATCAATCCCAATAAATTGAACGAAAACAATATCAGTAAATCCATTACATTGGTTTCACCAATTTCCGGATATGTAAAAACGGTAAATGTAAGTATCGGCAAATCGGTTTCGGCTTCCGATGTGCTATTTGAAATTGTAAATACCAGCAAACTTTTCCTTCAACTTACGCTGTTTGAAAAAGATGCTGACAAGGTTTCTACCGGTCAAAAAATACGCTTTTTTATCAATAATGAAACCGAACAGCACATGGCACTGATTTACCAAACCGCCAAATCCGTTGATGCCGATAAAACCTATAAGGTGTATGCAAGTGTTCAGGGGACATGCAAAAATGTATTGCCGGGTATGTATGTAAATGCGGTAATTGAAGCCACTACCAGCAAAGTAACTGCTGTGCCTTCCGAGGCAATTGTGAGTTTCGAAGACAAAGACTATATTTTTGTTTTTGAACGTAACAAAAATGAAAGCGGCAAACCTTTTACAGAATACCGAATGATACAGGTAAAAAAAGGGGTGACGGATGAAGGATATACCGAAATTACATTGCCCGACAACTACAATTTTAAAACTGAAAAAGTCATTGTAAAAGGAGCATATAACTTGCTTTCGGCAAAGAAAAATGCAGGTGAAATGGCGTGCTAATCAACCTCTAAAAAGAAACAATCATGAAGGAAATAAAAGCATTTGTAAAGCCTTTTAAAGTAAATGACATTTTAAATCAATTACTTCAGGCAGGTTACCCAAACATAACAGCCTCAATGGCCGAAGGAACAGGAAATTTTGCGAGCGATGAATCAACACTTTCAACTCATTTTTCAATAACGGATAGTAAAGTGGCCAAAATTGAAATTGTCTGTAATGATAGTGAGGTAGAAAATATTGTGAACATAATTTCCACTAAAGGAAGAACAGGAAATCCGGGTGATGGAATTATCTATGTCTCCGAAGTAGAAAAAGTGTACAAAGTGAGAACTGGCTTAGAAAACGGCGAAGATTAATTACCATGTAAATATTGCCCGGTTAAACCGGGCAATATTTAACAAATCCTGACTAATAATTATTTTTCTGCAAATAAACAAGACACTCTAAAAATGAAAAAATACAAATTGAATAACTTAGATTGCGCTTCCTGCGCTTCTAAGATTGAAAATAGCCTGTCAAAACTGGAAGAAGTAAAATTTGTAGCTGTAAATTTTGCGAACTCCACTATGACTATCGATACCGATAATCTGGATAAAGTTAAAGCGCAAATTAAGAAACTCGAACCGGAAGTAGTTGTAGAAGATTTGAATGCTGAGAATACAACGATTTCTCAAAGTGAACTTGTCGAAAATAAAGAAACAATTATCAAAGCTATTTTGGGTATTTGTCTCTTAATTATAGGAATGGTATTTGAAAATCAAATACACAATACTCCTTATCATATCGGTGAATACCTGGTATTCGGAATTGGTTATTTAATCGTTGGTTGGGAAGTAATTTCGTCAGCGGTTAAAAACATTATCAGAGGCCAGTTTTTTGACGAAAAGTTTTTAATGACTATTGCTACCCTTGGAGCATTTAGCATTGACCAGATGCCTGAAGCAGTAGCCGTAATGTTATTTTATGTAGTGGGTGAATTGTTCCAGGATATTGCTGTAAATCGTTCACGGAAGTCAATCAAAGCACTGCTCGAAATAAAACCTGAATTCGCAAACTTAGTAATAGACGGTAACTCAACAAAAGTTTCACCCGAAAGCATTCAGGTTGGCGATACAATTATAGTGAAGCCTGGAGAGAAAATTCCGCTCGATGGAGAAGTTATCGATGGAAACTCTTTCGTAGATACTTCTGCTCTTACCGGAGAAAGTGTGCCGCGAAAAATGAAAAGAAATGACTTGGTTTTATCCGGAACAATCAATCAAACAGGTCTACTGACAATTAAAGTTACAAAATTATTCAGCGAGTCGTCTGTTTCGAAAATTTTAGAATTGGTCGAAAATGCTTCTTCCAAGAAAGCAGAAACAGAGAAATTCATTACCACTTTTGCCAAATACTATACGCCTGTAGTGGTTATCTCTGCTCTCTTATTAGCCATTTTGCCACCATTGTTGTTTAGCGATCAAACATTCAGCGAATGGATTTACCGTGCGTTGGTCGTATTGGTTATTTCCTGTCCATGTGCTTTGGTTATCAGTATTCCTTTAGGATATTTCGGTGGTATTGGTAGTGCTTCACGTAAAGGAATACTCGTAAAAGGCTCTAATTTTTTGGATGCACTCACACAGGTTACTACCGTAGTTTTCGACAAAACGGGAACCCTCACCAAGGGTGAGTTCAAAGTTTCAGAGGTAGTTACGTCCAACGGTTTTTCGAAAGAAGAAATATTGGAATACGCAGCTTATGCCGAAACCAATTCAAATCACCCGGTTGCTAAATCTATTTCCGAAGCCTTTGCAAAAGAGATTGAAATACAAAGAATAAAGAAAGTTGAAGAAATTTCCGGACATGGGATTAAAGCGGTAGTTGACAACAAAATGGTGCTTGCTGGAAATGATAAATTACTTCATAGGGAGAATATTGATCACCCGGTTTGTAATGTGGAAGGAACAGTTGTACATATCGCCATTGATACAGTTTATGCCGGATATATAATCATTTCAGACACACTGAAAGATGATGCAATTAAAGCTATTGAAGCACTGAGAGCAAAAAACATTCAAACGGTAATGCTTACCGGCGATAATCAATTTGCAGCAGCTGCATTCGCCAAAAAACTAAATATCAACAAATACTTCTTTGAATTGTTACCTCAGGATAAAGTCAAACACATTGAGAACTTAATGCTGGAAAGCAAAGGGGGAAAAGTAGCTTTTGTTGGAGATGGAATAAATGATGCCCCTGTAATTGCCCGTGCTGATGTCGGAATTGCTATGGGTGCTCTTGGCTCTGATGCCGCTATCGAAACTGCCGATGTGGTGCTAATGACCGACTCCCCCTCTAAAGTAGCTACTGCTATAAATGTCGCAAAAATAACCCGTAAAATTGTCTGGCAGAATATCTATTTTGCTATGGGCGTTAAGCTCATTTTTATAATACTGGGTGTATTCGGTATTGCCACCATGTGGGAAGCGGTTTTTGGCGATATGGGTGTAGCTTTAATCGCAGTTTTTAATGCTATCAGGATACTAAGAAAATAAAAACAGCGCAATGCATTAATTTAGCTCTTAATACAATGAATAATTGACATAAGAATTTCAAAATGAAATTTATAACTAAATCTGTAATTACCTGTCCAAACTGTGGACACAAAAAAGAAGAAAAAATGCCGACAGATTCTTGCCAATACTTTTATCAATGTGAGAATTGCAAAACCGTTTTGAAACCCCAAAAAGGAGACTGCTGCGTGTTTTGTAGCTATGGTTCGGTAAAATGTCCCTTAATCCAAGAAAAGGAGAATTGTTGCTAATGACAAGTTTACCTTCAAAGGTAGTAACTGCATTGACATTTCCATTAGGATAGGAACGATTGCTTGACAGAATATTTATTTTGTCAAGGCTGTAAAACTAATTTTCATTATTCTGGGTGTTTTGGCGTTGCAATCATAGTTGGAAGCAGTTTTTGTCGATATGGGTGTTGCTTTAATCGGGTCTTTAATGCTATTAGAATCTTACGAAAATACTGTTTCGTAAGCTGAATGAAAAAATATATAATTACTTACTTAAAATCGGCAGATGGTTTTAATTTACTTTCTTTACACTTAAAAAATACAACAATGAAAACAATAATAAAAACAACTCTTGCAGCAATTTTACTACTTGCAACAAGTCAACTTTTCGCACAACGTGAAAAAGAAATTCAAAACAGTGAGGTACAAGGTATATATCTTAATGCAGATAATTTCAAAAGTGGAGAGCTTACACGTCCAACTGATAAACAACATGCAGGTGATAAAATAAAACTAAAACAATTCTTTATTTCGCCTGAAATCATTACTATTGAACAGGGTAAAAAAACTGTATTTTACAAAGACAGTATTTTTGCAATCCAACTTACCAATGGTGAAAATTATCGCTTTATAAATCGGGATCCATACCTCATTGCCGATACCTCAAGTTTGTACATATACACACGCAAAACAGTTAAAGCTACAAGCAAACAAGTTGGCCCACGTAGCACGTTCATTGCTGTACCTGTGACCTACTACTATTTCAGCTTTGGGAATCATAAAACCATTTATTCGCTCACGTTGGCAAACCTTCGTAAATATGTACTTACCGACTCGGCTATCCACATGGCTGTTTGTGACAAATTCACTTCAGATGAAATGTTACAGAAAATCAATAAAAAGACTGGCCGTTTTGAATTGAACGAAACAATACTTTCAAAACTCAATAAATAACCATTTAATTATAATCATTATGGAATACTATTTTAGCAAAACGCTTAATGTTTCATTTGATGAAGCCATTAAGATAACTACCGAAGCCCTGAAATCAGAAGGCTTTGGAGTCATTTCAGAAATTCGTATGCACGAAAAACTGAAAGAAAAGTTGGATATTGATTTTAAAAAATACACCATACTTGGTGCATGTAATCCACCGTTTGCATACAAAGCATTGCAAGCTGAAGATAAAATCGGAACTATGTTACCATGCAATGTACTGGTTATTGAACAAGCCGAAAACGAAATCGAAGTCGCTGCCGTCAATCCCATAGCCTCAATGCAGGCCATTGTAAATCCAGCATTAGGAGAGGTAGCGCAGCAAGTCACAGATAAGCTAAAAAAGGTAATTGTTGATTTATAGGTTGCTTTAAATTTCTAAATCCCAATGGAGGAAATAATCCATTTCCTCCATTTCCCCAATATCCTCTTTTCAATTTAAGCGGAAAAAGACGTTAATAATCCTGCCCACGCAGGTTTAAACCGAATAGGTAAAGCGGTCTTCGTCATTCCGCCACTTTGTTCACAAAAACATACCCACAAGGGTAAAACAAGCAGCCTGTAAAAAATCTCCAGACTTCGCTACGCTTCAGCTTGTATTTTTTCGGCTGCCCTTGTGGCTACCGCTTCCACACTCACTCCTGCGCTCCGGTAGGTGCTCGTCATGGCGTGTTAGCTTGTTTTGTTCACCACGTTCTGTCATTCCTCAGTCATGGTTGCACCTGCCCCCTAAACCCCCATTAAGGTATTCGCTACGCTCATAATATTTGTTTGTAGGGGTCAGCCACCATTTAGAGTTTTGCTCGCCTGCGGTCGCTCGTGCTGTTATGGTTTGTCACATTTTTTGCAGCTCACTTTCCCATGTTGGCTTATTGCCGTGTTCGTTCAGTCTTTCCGTTCATTTTATTTCACTACATTCCTTCACTCACACCGCAACGCCAACCGCACGCAAGAGCTGTCATTCATTCGCTCATTTCGTTTCATTCCACTCATTTCACTTTCAGGGTATATGTCTTTTCCCACCCTGCAAATCCATGTGGTTGCAGCCGTGTTCCGTTTCACTCCACACCGCTTCACCACCGCACACATACACCCTTTTCGTTCATTCGCTCCAATACACTCCATTCGTTCATTACTACCAGCCCTTGCCTTTTCCAACGCACCGTTCGGGCAAAAAATGCGCCAAACCAGCTGCCGGCAGCACCCGTCCACCGCGCTCCGCGCTTCCTGTGTCCGGGGCACTCGCTCCACTCGCAGCGGCTCGCACACAACGCACAGGCTGAATACTTCGTTTCGTTTCTCTTCACTCGCATTTCAGCCTTGCTATCCACGCTGGCTCAAGGCTGTTTTTACTATTCGGTTTAAACCTGCTTCTCCCACGCCAACCCCCGACCACCCACCCCTAATATAATGCAGTTGTAGTTTGATATGAAATCATTTAATCGGGAAAGTAAATGTTATTGCTTTCTGGGATGCTTTCGTGTCCATTCCTCAGCCTGTTGCATGAGTTCGTCAGTTGTGTATCTCCGACCACTATTTATCCAATCGTTGATTACACTCTTTTTAAAATACAATCGCTTCCCTGCTTTAAAATAAGGAATCTCTTTTTTTGAGCATTTCTCATAAATGGTCTGTCTTGCTATTGTCAAATAATCCGAAAGTTTCTCTACTGTCATTATTTCTTCTGATACTCCTTTAAGAATGGGGGCTTTTGCCATTCCTACTAATTCTGAAAGCTGATTTTCAATGTTTTTGAGTCTTTGTTCGATAATTTCAAAAGGATTTTCCATTTCATGTAAAATTTTAAATTATGATATATGCGACAAAAAAAAATGTTCACAAAGATAACAGCAATAAAATGAGTCAGTAAAGGTCAAGCCCTTCGGGTTTTTGCCACAATCTCCACACCTCGTTTCACTTCGGGTAGTATTCTGGCAAAAAACCTTGACAGCCTCAACGCTCCGTTTCTCTTCGCTTTTTATTGCAGTAAGAGGGTGTTTACATTTTCTTTTTCCTTTACGTGTTTTTTCGCGAGGAAAACGGCAGGTTAAAGCAAAGAAACGCATAGGATTCTAAACTGATAATCTGCTAAATAACTCCAATTACATTTGTTCTGGTCAAGGTCTGAGAGGGTTCTCCTCCGTACCAAGTCCAAGTAATTTTTAGTATTCACTCCATAAATTCTTAAAGAAATGGGAAAGATTAATTTAGGTATTCTCGGAAGTTTCTCCGGCAAAGTGGGAAACGTTGTCGGTGGCAAATGGAAAGGCATTAGCTACATGCGTGCAAAAGCTACTTCGGTAAGCAATCCCCGCACCGATGGACAAATGAGCCAGCGTTCCAAGTTTGCTCTTGTGTTAGCAATTTTGAAGCCTATAACCGGATTTATCCGTGTTGGTTACAAGAAGTACACCACCAAGCAAACTGCGTTCAACGCTGCAATGTCTTACATTTTGGGCAATGCAATCACCGGGGCTTACCCCGATTTCAGCGTTGACATGGCCAAGGTACTTGTTTCTCGTGGTTCACTCACCGGAGCTTTGAACGGTGTTGCAACTTCTGCAAATGGTGTCGTTACCCTGAATTGGGCTGACAACTCCGGCAGTGGTAATGCAACCGCAACCGACAAAGCACTGATCGTTGTTCTGAATCCAACCCGGGCGGAATCTGTTTTCGATACTGGCGGAAACCAACGTGTAGCCGGAACTGAAGACATTACCGTTCCTGCCGATTGGGTTGGTGAAAGCGTGGAAGTGTTCCTGGGCTTCATTACCGAAGATGGTAAAGACGTGGCAAACAGCTCCTATCTGGGTTCTGTTGTAGTGGCCTAAGCGTAGGCAACTATCTGTTTTCTTGCATTAAAAGCCGCTCATTCGGGCGGCTTTTTTTGAATCAATAAATCTAACAATCAATTAAAATTGAAACAAATATGATACGATTAATAATGAATAAAGATTGGGGCAACTTTGATTCGCTCCTGACTGTTCTGGCAGTCCTCTACACCTGTGTTTTTCTGTCCGTACTGATTGACCTGTTCTTCGGGGTAAGGCGTGCAAAACGCCTGAAAATAGTCCGTACCAGTTTCGGCTACCGCCGCACCATTACCAAACTGACCAGCTACTTTGGTTTAATGATCATGCTTTCTATTGCCGATATTGTGGCAAGCGTGGTTTTTGATATGCCATACTTTACCGTAATAGGAGCTATCGGGATTGTCCTTGTCGAAGCGAAATCAGTTTTTGAGAACCTCAGGCAGGAAACTAAAAACGTGGACGAAATTCAAAAGGTCCTGCTCAAACTCTTTGAAAACAAAGAGGAGATACAAACCCTCATTTCATTTCTAAACTCAAAAAAGCAGGAGGAATAGTCATGAAATCAAGAGGGCTTCGGAACAACAATCCGTTGAATATCCGGCTCAATGCCGATAATTTTAAAGGAGAAATCAAAGGTAGAGACACGAGTTTTAAAACTTTCTCGTCAATGCCTTACGGTTACAGAGCCGCCTTTGTAACACTTGGAACCTATCTTTCGAGAGGGTGGAACACAATCGAAAAGATAATAACTAAATGGGCACCACCGACAGAGAACAATACGGAAAGTTATATCGCCCATGTTGAAAGATGGTCGGGTGTTCCCCGAAACAAGGAACTAACCGCCTGGGATGGCTCTGATTACATTTTAATTGTCGCGGCCATGAGCTTTGTTGAGAACGGACAGAACGCTGATATTTCAGCAGTACAGGCAGGTTTTAAACTACAAACTAAAATCAAGATCCAATGAAAAAGAAACTTATTTTCGCAGTAATAGCAACAATGTTGCTTTCCTGCAAATCGATCAAATACATTCCGGTAGTAACTACAAAAATAGAATACCGGGATAATTTCGTCAAAGACTCAATTTTCCGTTACGATTCTGTTTTTGTCAAGGATAAAGGCGATACCTTGATTCTGGAACGATACAAGTATCTGTATAAAAACAGGATTGTAAAAGATTCGATTTTTATCAATGACACAATCCGGGTTCCCTATCCGGTGGAAGTAATCAAACAGGTAAAAGCACCGCTTACAAGTTGGCAGAGTTTCCAAATATGGTGCGGTCGCTTTGCTCTTTTTGCTTTGCTGTTAGCCTGCATTTATGCAGTGTGGAAGTTGAAATAATCCCGATACGATTTGAACTCCTATAAAATCCCGCCCGAAAGTGCGGGATTTTTTGTACTTTTGCTGTTACAAGAAACGTTTGAGAAACGAAAACCTTCTGACGAGAAACGTTTGAGAAACGAATAAGAAACGGTTTTTTGTTTCCAGAAATTGAAATCAACGGAAAGTAACAGCAAATAAACACGCTACAACAGCAAAAATAAAAGCTCTTTTGCACAAAGTGGTTCTAAACCGTTTCTCAATACTATGTAATTTGTTGATTTATAGTGCTTATTGTGAATAGCTTTCAAAAAATTGTATCTTTGATCTGATAAACAACTATCAAATAAATTTATCTCTGGTACCCTTGTTGTGAATTGCTTTCAAAAAATTGTATCTTTGATCTGATAAACAACACGATGTGTGTAAGTTGTAATCAATCAATTAGTTATCGCGACATTCAGGATTAAATAACGTAAGCATCCCAATTCAGCCGTATTTCTGTTTCACAATCAAACACTGATCTTTGCCTTAAAAAAGGTATGTTCAGTTTGAATGAAGGCAATCGGTTTGTAGTTTGTTTGACAGGTGTTGATTTGCGCAAGGGATTAGACGGTCTGTGCGGATTGATCCGTTATTTGTCATTGAGTCCTGTCAATGGAGATGTGTATGTGTTCCTGAATAAAAGTCGTACAACGATGAAGCTTCTTCACTGGGAGCGAGGAGGCTTTGTAATTTATTACAAGCGCATGGAAAGCGGACGCATCAGCCACAAGATTTTTTTGAAAGAAGGAGTCGGATTTCGTACCATTCGTTGGGATGAACTGGTACTTTTTATGGAGGGAATCAGTGTGAAAATAAAACGAAGAAAACGATATAATTTTCAGTAAAATAGTTGCATATCTCGTTGTATATTAGTATCTTTACGTTGTAAAACAAGGATGGATACACAACAAATACTACGCGAAAATGCTTTGCTGAAAGAGCAACTTCTTTTGAAAGACGAACAACTTTTTCTCAACGAAAAGCAAATTCTTTTCATCGAAAAGCAACTTGTTTTGAAAGATGAGCAGATCCTTTTGAAAGAAGAACAGCTTCTTCGCAAGAATGAGCGCATCCTTTATTTGGAGCGCCAACTGTTTGGCCGCCGTTCAGAAAAGAAACTGCCCGACTACAATGAGGCGCAATTATCCCTGTTTGACCCTGAGCAGGGAAAGGCTGCCCTGGAACAGGAATCCCTGGTGCTGACTACTTTGGTAGAAGATATAAAGCAAAAGGCAGAACAGCGCCGTTCTATGCAAAAGCAACGTTTGGTATCCGGGAAACGTTCCTACAAAATCCCCCTCCATATTGAACGCAGAGAGACTGCGCTGGAACCTGAAAATGTAAATCCGGACACATGGGTTAAAATCGGTGAAGATGTAAGCGAAAGATTAATGCTTGAGCCTTCCAGGTTTTGGGTAGAGCGTACCGTTCGCCCCGTGTACAAGGTAAAGCAAGATGAACAAGCCCTTTCAGCTACCCTGGTTCAGGCACCTTCAACGCCCGTGATATTGCCGGGCTGTATAGCCGGTGAGTCGTTGTTAAGCCAGATAATAGTTGATAAATTTCTTTACCACCTGCCCGAATACCGGCAGGCAAAACGTTTCAAAGAACTGGGAGTAGAAATAAGCACTTCGAGCATGAACCGCTGGGTACATGCCACGGCAGATAAACTTTACGGGCTTTATGCCGCGCAAATGGAGCGGGTATTATCGGCCGGCTACATTCAGGTAGACGAGACCACTCATCCGATAACCGACCGACCCGGTTCGGCACGAAAGGGCTATATCTGGGTGGTTCGTTCGGTATTGGTTCCGGGCGTATTCTTTTATTATGACAAAGGCTCCCGTTCCGGGGAGGTGGTTCTTAAAATGCTGAAAGGCTATCAGGGAGCACTGCAAACGGATGGTTATGCCGCTTATAGTATATTCGAAGAGAAAAAAGGTGTGCTTCCCCTTGGCTGCATGGCTCATGTGAGACGTAAATTTGAAAATGCACTCACCACCACTCCCGAGGCAAAACCGGCACTTGATTACATTGCCCTGCTTTATATGTTGGAGGGAAATCTCAGGGCGGAAGGCGCCGACTGGGAGCAAATCCGCAGGGAGCGTGAAGAGAAAGCGTATCCGATATTGCAACAAATGGAAGCATGGATGAAGCAGGCGTTTAACAGTTGTACTCCCAAAAGCCCACTGGGCAAAGCTATCAGCTATGCTTTTGGGATGTGGCCGCGTATCAGCCGGTATTGCAAAGAAGGATATTATCAGATAGACAACAATGGGGTAGAAAATGCGATTCGCCCACTTGTTGTGGGACGCAAGAATTACCTGTTCTCAGGCAATGACAGCGGTGCAGAGGACAACTGCATATTCTATACGCTGCTGGGAAGCTGCCTGCAAGCCGGTGTGGATCCTCACACATGGTTGACTTCCACACTCGAAAAAATACCGACCCTGCAAACTCCAATAAACTGGGAAGAACTGCTCCCATAAAACCAAATAAAACAAAGATAAAACGGACTTAGAGAGTGATGTTACTCCCAGTCCGTTTTTTTTTAATCTATAAAGCGGCGGATTTGGGATGCTTACAAAAAAACTCCTTCAAAACATGAAGGAGTTTTTTTGGTTTAAAATTAAAATGTCTGATCTTTATTCTTTCCAAGCTGCAAAGGCGTTTGAGCTTATTTCGTGTACCAAACTTTAAACTCCGGAACACGCGCTTTGCTGACAATTATTTTTTCAGGAACAATAACATGAAGATTTACAGAAAGTTTACTCCCAAACCAGATTGAGATATCCTTAATGGACTTATGCGAGACAATAAACTGGCGGTTAGCGCGAAAAAACTGTGCAGGATCAAGCTGAGCATACATATCTTCAAGCGAACTGTCAATCGTATAGGTCTGATTATCGCCGGTAATAATTTTCACCATTTTATTTTCAGTATATAAACAGGCAATCCTGTCTACTGCCAATGGTATAAACTTATCTTTGTGAGGAATTAAGAAATTCGATTTATACACTTTCTTTGTGTCTTTAAAAGCGGCAAGTACGTTTGCCAGCATATCGGTATCATAGCTTTTTGTAGCAGCCAGATTCCGGAACTTATTCATAGCATGCTCAAAACTCTTTTCGTTGATCGGTTTGAGCAGGTAATCAATGCTGTTCACCTCGAAAGCTTTCAGCGCATATTCATCATAGGCTGTTGTGAATATGATGGGGCATGAAATCTGTACTTTATCAAAAATAGAAAAAGCAGAACCATCCGCCAGATGAATATCCATAAAAACCAGATCAGGAGCAGTATTCAGTGTAAACCATTCAATGCTTTCGTCCTCACTTTGCAGGATGGCAATCACCTGAATATCGTCGGTCGACTGGCTGATTAAGCGTTCCAGCTTCTGAGCAGCAACCAACTCGTCTTCTACAATTACTACTTTCATATCAAATTTGTTTTAGCAGGTTCAATATGTTTTATCAGGGGAATTTCCACACAGAAGAAATCCGTTTGGGTAATGGTTACTTCCTTCTGAAACAAAAGGTCGTACCTTGCGGCAAGATTAGCCAGCCCGATACCTTCTCCCTGTTCAGCTTCTTTTTTCAGATGTATCAGATTCTTTACCCGAATGGTATCCTTGGGCGTCGTTTCAATAGTAATGGTCAATGGATACTTTGTACTGATCACATTGTGTTTCACCGCATTTTCTATCAGCAATTGAATACTCACAGGCATGATAAACCAGCTCTTGTACTTTTCATCAACATTATAAACGATACTGAAATTATCGCCGTAACGAATCTTCATCAGATGAGCGAATGATTCGGCAAAATCAAGCTCCTCGCTGAGATGCATCACTTCCTTATTTCCGATAGCATAACGAAATACCGTCGACAAATGCTGTACGTATTCATGCGCTTTATCATCATCGGTTCCAATCAATCCATCCAGCGTATTCAGTGAATTAAACAGGAAATGAGGATCAACCTGGCTTTTGAGGACTTCATAACGGATGCGGATATTCTCAGCAATTAATTTTTCATTTTCAAACAATGTCTGCTGACGTTCATCGACAGAATAAAACATGAAGGTTAATAACAAAACCATCATATATACAACTACACTTTTTACGACAGCTGCCATTATCTGAAGGTTTTCGGGAAAAGTAACTTCAGGCAGAAAACGAATGGAAAGTTTCGAGAAGGTTAGATTGATTGCAATGGCAATACACAAAGATACTGTACTGATTACCCTCACCTTTGCTGCTTTGGTCCATCTGAGCTGTATTATTTTGAAATTAAACATGAAAAGTAAATAAAACAGCGTAAAATCGTTTATGAAGGCTGAAATCAACCGGATAAAGTTAACCTGCCCAATGTCTTTATTGAATATATACCCTAAAAACATAAGAGCACTCAGGAAAACACTTATCGTTAATGATAATTTTATTGCCGAGATATTAGAGAATGGACGAAACTTTTTGTTTTTCATACAATCAGTATTTGTGCATAAAAGTACAACAAATGGTGCAATTTTTGGATAACTTTACGAGTAAGAATTTATTTTTTAAGAATGTTATTCATTACAAATATCTTAGGCTTCAATTGCCTGAAAGTTCATTTTGTCTCTTACAAAATTTATGGTATCGCCAATTGTAGTCAGTTTAGTATATTCGCATTCGCTTATATGCAGTTGAAAATAGTTATTGATATAAATCACCAGACAGTTAAACTGGAATTCGTTAAATTCAAAATCCGTGACAAAAGATGCCTCCTTACGGACTTCCGCCCGGGGGATTCCTAAGTATCTGAATATCCTTGAAAATTTTTCTTCTACTACGTCCATATTTTGTTATTAATTTCGGGCTGATTACTATCAGCGTTTGATAAGGATAAATGAACAAAAGAACAACGACTATCCCGTTAACGCATAGTCGTTGTTCGTAATTTTATGTTTACGCAAGGCTTGCTTCGAGTTGTCTGGCTTTTACCTTTTTAATCAATTTCTGTCTGCGTCGGGAAATCCGTTTAGCTCCCAAGCGGTCAAAGATATAATATACCACCGGAACAACTATCAATGTAAGAATCATCGAACTGGCTAATCCGCCGATAATTACCCAGGCCATACCGTTTTTCATCTCGGCGCCGTTACCTGCGGCCAAAGCAATAGGCAACATACCGAATATCATGGCGAAAGTGGTCATCAGGATAGGACGCATACGTTCATTACCGGCTGCAATCAGCGCATTGAAAGTAGTGTAACCCTTATCATATTTCATGTGGTTGGAGAAATCGACCAGCAGGATGGCATTCTTCGCCACCAGCCCGACCAGCACAATCATACCGATAATACTGAATATGTTCAGGGTATTCATTGTCAGGGCTAACGCGAGTAAAGCTCCGATCATGGACAACGGAATAGAGAACAATACAATCAGTGGATCTGTCAGGGAGTTATAAAGTATAACCATAATCAGGTAAATCAGGACAATACCAGCTAAGAACGCTACTCCAAGACTTCCGAAAGCTGTACTCTGTTGTTCCATCATACCACCTTCTTTAATCGTGATATCGGATGGGATTTTACCGGCAATAGCGGCTTTAATTTCAGAACCAACTGTTCCCGAAGGACGTCCGATTACATTCGATTTAACCGTGATAGATGAAATACGGTCGGTACGTTCCAATGCCGAAGGTCCCAGGCCATAAGTAAGAGCGGCAAACTGACGCAACTCGATGATCTCTCCTCTTTTATTGATAAAGGCAAGTTTTGATACATCATCCAGTTTTGTTCGGTCAAAATTATCGATACCTACACGTATGTCGTATTCATAATTACCTTCTTTGTACTTCGACTTATCATTTCCGGTCAAAGCTGTACGAAGTGTTGTACCCACATCACTAACCGATAATCCCAACGCCGACATTTTCTCCCGGTCGAGTTTAACCTGAACTTCCTGACGCGGATCATCGATGGAATATTTGGCATCCGTTGTTCCGGGAGTTTTACGGATAATTTCGAGGATCATGGCAGCTGTTTGCTGAACATGTTCATAATCGGCTCCCTGTACAATCAACTGGATTGGTTCATTTGCAGAACTTTCGGCTGATACACTGGAACGTGCACGAACACCCGGAATTTGTCTCATGATATCTTCTTTGGTCTTTTGAGCAAAGTCCGCAACACCCATTTTACGTTTGTCCTTGTCCACCAGTTTAACTGCAATGGTGGTGATGTTGTTTTTGGTAGTAGTTGCAGACATACCCACATTGGTGTACACCCTCAACACTTCGGGATAAGTACGGATGATCTTTTCAGCCTTCATGGTAAGTTGATTATTCTCATACACCGTCAGCTGCGGATTCATATCCAGGGTAACAATGTATTCGCCTCTATCCATATCGGGCATAAATGCAAATCCGATAAATCCGGTTGGAATCAGTGCAAACGAAGCAATGAACATAACCGATGTCACAGCCAGTATGGTTGCTTTATGTTTCAGACTTTTTGCCAGTAAACCGGTATACCAGTTCTTTATTGAATCAAAAGTACGTTCAATATAGCGGGAGAATCTTGCCGACAGTGACATGCGGGTATCATCGGGCATCGTTCCGAAACGTGACATCAAAAGCGGGGTTACGGTAAACGATACCAACAAACTGGACAGGGTAGCGATCACAATAGGCATAGCAAATTCTTTCAGGATATTACCAATCAACCCACCGCTAATGGCCATTGGAAGAAATACCACCACGATTACAAGCGTAATAGCCAGACAGGTAAACATAATCTGTTTGCTGCCATCAAGCGCCGCCTGCCATTTTGTTTTTCCTTTTTCCATGTGGCGGGAAATGTTCTCGATGACCACAATAGAGTCATCCACCAAGATACCGACTACCAGCGACAGCGCCATCAATGACATCATATTCAGCGAGTAACCCAGCATGTACATAACAATAAATGCCGGAATAATGGAGAGTGGAACCGCAACCATTACAATGAGCGCGCTCCTGATATTATGAAGGAAAATAAAACAAACAAATGCCACAATCAGGATAGCCAGCACCAGGTCAATAACCACTCCGTTGGCAGATGCACGGGTATATACCGAATCATCCGTTGCAATTTCAAATTTCACATTGCTGGAAGCATATTCAGCTTCAACGGCTTTCAGTTCTTTCTTAGCCATATCAGCTACATTTACCGCGTTCGCGTCGTTTTGTTTCTGAACGGAAATACCGATGGCATCACGATCGTTGATACGGTTAATCAACTTTTGCTCCACTACTCCATCTTCCACTTCTGCCACATCCATCACTTTCACTTTTCCACCGTTGGGGGTAGTGGCAATCACGGTATTGCGGAGGTCGTTCAGATTTGAATACTTGGCAGCCAGACGTACGGAATATACAGCCTCTTTGTTTTCAACATTTCCGGCCGGTATTTCCATGTTGGAAGTCTGAATAGCCTGTAATACCTGCAATACAGATAACTTGTAGGCTTTCAGTCTTTCCTCATCAATATTAACTCTGATTTCACGTTCGCGTCCACCACTTATCTTTACGGTACCCACACCCGGAAGTTTAGCCAGACGGGGTTGAATCCGGTCTTCCACCAATTTGTAAAACTCGGTGGACGACATGGAGGAAGATGCAGCCACATTGAGGATGGCTTTTTCGTCCAGTGCCACCTTGTTGATAGAAGGTTCCAGTACATCTGTAGGGAGATTGGATTTGATTGCCGAAATTTTTCGTTGAGCTTCCTGAACGGCCAGATTGGCATCGGAACCTTCATTCAGCGTTACAGCAATAACAGATACGCCCTCCATCGAGGTTGAATTTATTTTCTTTAAGTTTTCGAGCGTTGAAAGCGCGTCCTCAATCTTTTTAGTTACCGAAGTTTCCACTTCCGATGCTCCCGCACCGGGATATACCGTTTGCACTGTAAGTACAGGCAGCTCAAACTTAGGTAATAAATTAAGGTTAAGCATTTTGAATGATATCAATCCTCCGAGAGCCAGCATCGTAAAAATTACGGTGATGATCAGAGGTTTCTTCATTGATGTTTCTACTATATTCATAATAAAACTGTTGGATTAAAATTAGTTGATAACAGATACTTTTGATCCGTTGGTTAAGTTGATTTGACCGTTGATTACCACTTTGTCACCTTCGTTCAATCCCGAAACAACTTCCAGTTCGGAGTTGTAATTACGTCCGGTTTGGATTTTTATCAATTGAGCAACCTGATTTTTCACTACATATACCGAAGGATCTTTCACACTGCTCACAATGGCATCACGCGTTATCATCAATGCTTTTCCGCTTTTGCCCATATCCACGTTTACGTTTACATACGTTCCGGCTTTCAATTTATCGTTGCCGTTGTTGGAAATCAACACTTCAACAGGATAGGTGTGTGAAGGGCTCGCTTTGGGACTGATATTTGCGATAGTTCCTTTGTAGGTAGTTTCAGGATGTACATCGGTGGTAATGTTTACCATTTGTCCCTGACGAAGTTCGTATGCATTTGACTCAGACACATCCAGGACTACTTTCAGGTTGGAAATATCGGCAATACCTGCAATAACGGTTCCCGCATTGACATAAGCTCCCAGCTCCGTATTTTGTGAAATGATATAACCGCTGAAAGGCGCTACGATACGGGTGTCATTCCATTGTTTCTGTGCATTTTCAAGTTGAATAACCGCATTTTCATACGCTAAATTAATGTCACGCAACTGAGTATCTGAAATTGCATCCCCTTTACGCAAAGCCTGATAACGGGTGACATCTTCTTTGCACTTATTGTAGTTGAGTTTTGCATTTTCATAGGCAAGACGTTTGTAGGTATCATCTATTTTGGCCAACACTTTTCCTTTGGCTACGAAATCGCCCATTTTGAAATTAACCTGAACAATTTTACCGGCACTTTCAGAAGCGATATTCACTTCTTTGGCCGCCTGAGTGGTTCCTACTAATTCAAGGCTGCCTTTTGTTTCTTTCATTTCGGCAGAAGCTATCGAAACAGCAATGCTGTTTTCAGACGATTTTACTTCTTTGCGCGAATCAATTACTTTTTTGTTGGAAGCCAGCGTCCAGGTCATGATTCCAAGCAGTACAACGACTGTTAAACTTATAAATATTGTTTTCTTTTTCATATTGTTTGGTATTATCGTTTTATAAAATTTGATTGAAGTTCGTGATATTCAAAACCTCTGATCAATAATTATTTGTTGATTAAATTTTTAATTTCTCCGTTGATTGACATGATTTTCAGTTCGGCTTCCTTATAGTTGTACAAGGCTGTCAGGTATCCGCCCTGGGCGCTGCTCAGGCTCATTTCATCCTGCAGCAGGTTGCTCATGGTTGCCATTCCTTCGCGGTATCTCAGGGCTGTTTCCTTATATACCTTATCGGCCAGTTCCAGATTTAATTTTTGTCGGCGAACCGTATTTTTATTATTTACGTAGTTATTCAGTGCATTTTTGTAATTCATGCTGAAACTTTCTTTGGTACTTTCAAGCGTTTCCTGTGTTTTTTTCACATCAAGATCGGCCTGACGGGATTTAGAGCGTTTTTCAAAACCATCAAATACAGGCACTGCCAGTGTTACGGTAAAATTGGCATAAGGATACCATTTGTTTGCATCTCCGCTTTTGAAATACGTACTAAAGTCTTTGCGCAGTCCCTGAAAAGCTGCCTGTCCCGAAAAAGAAAGTGAAGGCAGGTAACCGTTGTTGATCATTTTTTTGTTCAACAGGTTTAGTTCCTTTTGCGATTCAAGCATACGGATACTCACATGATCCGAGAAATCCGACATAAGAACAGGCGAGTTATTCAGCAACTCCATTCCAACGGTATCGGTTAAGATAAGATTAGCATCAAGCGGCATGTCGAGCATGTATTTAATCATATTCAACTGCTGCTCCTGCGCCGACTGTGTGTTGCTCTGCTGTGTGTACAGGTTTTCCAGACTCACGTTCACGCGGTCCAGATCCACTTGTTTTCCTACACCGTTTTCCACGATCACTTTGGTGATGTCTCTGAGTCGTTCCGTGCGACTGATATTTTCGTCGATCAGCTTGCGTTGTTCGGCAGTAGTAAGTGCCAGCGAATATATTTTAGCTACTTCAAGCGCAATATCCTCACTTGTTTTTTGAATATTCAAGTTACTCAGTTCAGATGATTTTTTGGACAGTTCCAGCGCTGTTGCTGCCGTTTTGTTGAATATAATCTGACTGATGCTCAGCATACCCACTGAGCTGTACTGGACTCCCATTTGCACCGGAATAGTTGTTCCGGGTTTCCCCAGAAACTCTCCCGGAAGTACGGTTGTGGGCAATTTCAGATTATCGGTGAAGTTACCGGAAAAATTAACCTTCGGCAGCAGTGCAGAACGCGCTTCATCCTTTTTGATTACGCTTTTTTCCTGATCAATACGGGCTGTTTTCATATTGATATTCTTTTCTACAGCCATTTGCACACATTCCTGAAGCGACAATCCAACTGTTTTGCTCTCCTGGGCAAAAAGAATGGAACCGGCGGTCAGAATTAGTGTTAATGAAAAAATAATTCGTTTCATATTTTAATTATCTGTTATTTTTGGTACAAAATTATGCTCAAGAACATGTTTTTAATCAAAAAACAGACTGAAACGACATTTTTTAGGATTGAAACGACTATTTCGAAGGTTAAAAAATCAGGTATCGGAAGCTGATTGACCCGTTGGCAGGTAAAAAAGTTCAATTACAGTTGGCTATTAGAAAATTCAAGTGAACTTCAGCATTGTGAGACTTCCCGCGCATCTGTGCACGAAGAGCTTCAGCATTGTGAGACTCCCCGTGCATCTGCAAAATGGATTCTCAGTGTTTTGGAGCTCCCCGTGCATGTGTACACGAAGAGCTTCAGCGCTGTGAGACTCCCCGCGCGTCTGTGCAAGTGAGCTTCAGCGTTGTGAGACTCCCCGTGCATGTGTGCACGAAGAGCTTCAGCGTTGTGAGAATCCCCGCGCGTCTGTGCAAGTGAGCTTCAGCGTTGTGAGAATCCCCGCGCGTCTG
>CALGIG010000123.1 GCA_937915865.1 uncultured Prolixibacteraceae bacterium
AATATGAAGAAAAAATTCAAAGCTTTTATTGAGGAAAAGTGTGAGTTTGCCCTGACAATACAATAATTTTATTTGTTTTTTGCAATATTTGCAATACATTTGCATCATATTCAAAATATAAATTCCACTCCAATGATTCAAAATGATTATAATCAGAAAGTTGTTGAAAAAATAAAGAAGGTGAGATTAAGGAAGAATATCTCGCAAAACTTTATGGCGCAAGCTTTAGGTTTAACAGTAAGCGCATATAACAGAGTAGAAAACAACAAAACACAATTAACAGTCAATAATTTGAACATGATAGCCCAAACACTCGAAGCCGGGATAGAAGAACTGTTGCAAATAAACCCAAAAAACATGGTACAAAATACCAATAGCGTGGTAATGACTAATTTCTACAACGGGGAGTTGCATATAAGCATTAGTGCAGAGCAATTAAAAAAAATGGTAAATAGTAAGCTGTAAGAGTAGCTATTATATCTAATCATTACAATTGTTTAACTAAAGTTCAGAACTATGGCACAATTTCTTTACGAAAGGCATTCGGTCAATGTACACCTGAACATGGTGAAAAGGCACATCCGGCTTGCAAGGCAAATCAAGGGTGCCGAAGAATTAGGGACTGTTATCGAACCTCTTTACAACGAACTGTTGGCCAAAACGGCGGCTGCAAATGTTGCTGCCGAGGAAACCGAATTTAAACGTGACATCCTGACTTTGAAAGACGCGGCTCTCGATGACGTGGTGCGCGATGTGAACGATGCCTGCAAAAAATACGACCGCGATCACCCTGGAAGTTCTGTTACCGACAACTTATTCCCTGGAGGGATTTCGCCCATTGTTTACGCGCCCATCGAATCGGAGCCCACGCTGGTCGGCAAGATTATTTTGGCGATCGCGAACCTTGGCGAAGGACATTTGCTCGCGCAATACGTGCCCCATTTACAGGCAGCCGCGAGCGAGGCAAAAAGCGCTATCGATGAACTACATACAGCCTTACCTCCGAAAAAAAAAAAAAAAAATGGCCGATGCAGCCGTTACAATCGCCAAAATGAACCTGGCCCGCCAATACGAACAAAACATTTATGCGGCAAGCGCCAAATTCGGCAAAACATTCGCCAACAGGTTGTTCCCGGTTATCAGCCTACCTGCCAGACCCGAAAATACGGACGAACCCAAATAAAGAAGCAAGATAAGTTTTGTATATACAAAATAAACGGGTTTGTGTATGAATTAGAACTACACAGAGTCCTCAAAACACCATGAAACGAAAATTTAATTTTTTTTGGGTTCAAAAAGACAGCTAAAACAATTTTACAAAACTTCAAGACCGGAAAAGTGAGCATAAAAAGAAAATGAACTTGGGAGTATTGGACCTTCATCCTGTCTTCAAAATTCATCGATGAACTGAAGTTATGCAACTAATAACGTGAGTTCGATGTGAGAGTAAATTGTTTATGACTGAAATACTGCAAATTAATAAGGTTAAAAAACTTATGTTCCGAATTTCCGCTAAGGTTGAATTCAAAAAATAAGGTTTCAAAACCTTATAATGTCTTTTAAACCATAGAAGAAGAATACATATCCCTATAATACAAAACCGTATTGCCTTATTTACAAAATATTACGATTAGATTTAGATCGAACTCACGTTAATAATGTGCAAATCAAATCTTGAAGAGGTGAAAATCAGAACGACAGCAACGTATGTCAAAAAAAAGGAGGCTCAACCGAACCTCCTTTTTCCTTTATACTTTTTTTCTTTTGACTTGATCTTATTCCCACTCGATAGTTGCCGGTGGTTTTGAGCTGATGTCGTAAACTACGCGGTTAATGCCACGCACTTTGTTGATGATTTCGTTCGACATTTTAGCAAGAAAATCGTAAGGCAAATGCACCCAATCAGCAGTCATTCCATCGGTTGAAGCAACAGCACGTAAAGCGACTACGTTCTCGTAAGTACGTTCATCGCCCATTACACCAACCGATTGAACCGGAAGCAGCATTACGCCCGCCTGCCATACTTTATCGTACAAACCCCATTCTTTCAACCCTTCAATAAAAATATGGTCGGCTTCCTGTAGAATACGAACTTTTTCGGGAGTGATGTCACTCAAAATGCGAATACCCAAACCTGGCCCCGGGAACGGGTGACGACCCAATAATTCGGGTTTCATATTCAACGCCTTCCCTACCCTGCGCACTTCGTCTTTAAACAAAAGTCGCAAAGGCTCAACCACTTTCAGGTGCATTTTTTCGGGCAATCCACCAACATTGTGATGCGATTTGATGGTTGCCGATGGTCCGTTTACCGAAACCGACTCGATAACATCGGGATAAATTGTACCCTGAGCCAACCATTTTACATCCTGTATTTTGTGTGCTTCAACATCGAATACTTCGATGAAATCGCGGCCAATGATTTTACGTTTCTTTTCGGGCTCGGTAACTCCGGCTAAATCGCCCCAGAATTTTTGACTGGCATCAACGCCAATTACATTTAAACCCATATCCTTATATGAATCGAGCACGCGCTCAAATTCATTTTTTCGGAGAAGACCATTGTCAACAAATATACAAGTCAGGTTTTTACCAATGGCGCGGTTAAGCAATACCCCGGCAACCGAGGAATCGACCCCACCGGAAAGGCCAAGAACAACTTTGTCGCTGCCCAGTTTGGCTTTCAATTCTTTAACTGTGGTTTCGATGAAGGAATCTGGAGTCCAGTCTTGTTTGCAACCGCAAATGTCAACTACAAAGTTTCTGAGCAACTTGGTCCCTTCAGTTGTATGGTATACTTCAGGATGAAATTGAATAGCATAAGTTTCTTCACCTTCAATCTGGTAAGCAGCATATTCAACATCAGCAGTACTGGCAATCACTTTGTAATTCTCAGGAATACGAACAATCGTATCGCCATGCGACATCCAAACCTGTGTATGCTGGCTAATACCATTCAGCAGTTTGTTTGAGTTATCAATAAAACCCAGGTTTGCACGGCCATATTCGCGTGAATTCGACGGAGCAACTTCTCCTCCAAAGAAATGCGACAGATATTGAGCGCCATAACAAACTCCCAGCAAAGGAGTTTCACCTTTTATTAACGACAAGTCGGGTTTAGGTGCGTTGGTATCGCGAACAGAAAAAGGGCTTCCTGAAAGGATAACTCCCTTAACTGTTTCATCTATCGCCGGATAATGATTGTATGGATAAATCTCGCAATAAACATTTAACTCCCTGACACGACGTCCAATTAACTGAGTGTATTGCGAACCAAAATCGAAAATCAGAATTTTTTCCTGCATGAAGATATTTTTTGATGCGCCAAAGATAATTAAAAATGAAACTTACAAACCGCGATTTCTGTTTTGACAAAAATTGGTAAAGTTAAAGTAAGGAACCACCAGGCGAAATAAATTTAACCAATAATCAATTCACTTTTACAATCTTGCCACTTCCAACTATTTGATTGTTGTTTAACAACTTATACAAATAAAAACCCGAAACCAGGCGATTAGGGCCTTCGAAGTTAAGCCTGATTATATCTTCATGATTTGCAAGCGATTGTTTTAGTACTAAAACGCCACTTGAATTATATAATTCGAACATTAAGTTTCCTGAAATATCCGGAGGAAATTGAATCATTAACTCGTTGGTAAACGGATTAGGATAAACTGAAAACCGCTGTAGCGCCAATGGATTTTCGATGCCTGTTACTTCTCCTTGCCATTGCTGATCGAGAAAAGCCAATCGCTGGGTTATCCAACTCTTCATCCAGTTAATTTCGTCACTGTAGGTTTGACCAATGTAATAATTTGGCCAGACATAAAAACCCATAACACCTTTCCAGCATAGGTAATTGCGATCTTTTGATTCAGATAGCAGATTGGTAAGGCTATCGATAACATAGTTTATCCGCTGATCTGAAAGTTCTTTTTTACGAAGGGTTGTCCATCTGTTTTTTAATTTCGTAACAAAAGCCTGGTCTTTCATCAGTTTTGCCCACCAGAAAGGGATTTGCCAACCATCGGTACCCAAATTCGCCTTATATTGAAAACCAGAAGTAATCCAGGCATCGTAGTAATTTGCATTTCCATAGCCCAAGTTAAAATCCCATATAGGGCCGCAATTCATCATACCATTTTTGTCCTTATATAAATAAGAGCTTAACCGATAGCCATCAACATTTTTCGACATTTCATTGATAATCATGAAATCGACAAAAGAGGAATCGTTTAAGAATTCGTGGTAGTTCCCGGGATATTTGAAATTTTCGGTATATAAAGCATTCTCCAAAATCTTTATATACGTTTGAATATAACTTTTTTGGGGATTTGTAATTTCATCGTACTTCGGATAATCATATTGGTAATAAGTTTTCCCGGTAACATTTGAGTAATTTGAATACCATCCATCGCCGCCACTTCCGGTAGTTTTATCAATTTTAATAATATAGCCACCCGTCAAGTCTTCGCCTGAATTATCGGTATTCTTTAATTTGGCAATATCTACCCGGTTTTTATTCCGTTTGATTTTTTCCATCAAAACATAAACTCCCTGATAAGTTCCGTTCAGGAAAAGTTCGACAAACCGACACCGAGGCGACCAATGCCCTAATTTCGCATCGAGAGTATAAGTAAGTACATTCCGAATTAATGTTTTATCAGTATATGGGGCATAAAGAATCCAATCATTCTCATCGGGCATATCAAGTAGCGGATAGTCAGTAGTCTGCAAACTACTATTCTTTGTTTCAAGACCATAACTTTTTTTGGGGAACATTTGTGAAGAAGAACCCCGAATTTCAATTCCAATTTTGCCACTGAAATTATTCATTGGGTCACTTAAAGAATTTCGTTTTCCAACTCCATTCCAAATGATTCCCATATCGACAATTATTTTAGGTTCATCTAATATAGTTTTCCCTCCAGTATTGATAATAACTATAGGAAGGTTTGACGAACTGAACGTGATCTGAGCTGAAACAAAGTACCTGAACAGAATAAAAAAAGACAATACGAAAACACACCTGATGTAGGGAAACATTGTTTGTGGTTCTATTAGAAATTAAAAGCGAAGCTTTCAAAAAACAGAAAGCTTCGCTTCAAAGGTATAAGTTTTTATAGTTCTCTTATCCAAATATTCCGATAACTTACCGGATTTCCATGATCCTGAAGGATTACAGGCCCAGCGCCATGAGGTTTCACAAAATATTCAGGAATGCCAATATATTCAGTTGGTCCGCGCAATGCAACATGATTTTGAACCAGAACACCATTTTGCAACACAGTTACATAAGGAGGTGTGAAAAATGTTCCGTTTGAGTTGAAACGTGGAGCTGTATAAATTATGTCATAAGTTTGCCAAACACCAGGTCCTTTGCAAACATTTACCAATGGTGGATATTGCTTGTACAAACTTCCGGCCTGACCATTACGATATGTGCGATTGTTATAATTATCCAAAACCTGAACTTCATAAAGCCCCTGAAGGAAAATTCCACTATTACCTCGCCCCTGACTTTCCCCAACTACTTCAGACGGAGTACGCCATTCAATGTGTAGCTGGAAATCATTGAATTGTCTTTTAGTTTTTATTACACCAGTTCCTTTAGCAACAGTTACACAACCATCAGCTACGGTCCATCCTGGTTCCGTACCAGCATCATTAGTCCATTCAGCGCCCAAATTCTTACCATCGAACAAGATAATAGCATCCGACGGGGCATCAGATGGCGTTTGACCAGGTGTAACAACCTGAATTTCGGGATCCCAAATTTCAGTCATCTCAGGTTTCATAGGGAAATCAGTCCTGCCCTGGGCAAACGTAGCAGAAACTGCCAAAACAGCAACTACTGAAACAAATACACTTTTCATTTTAATCGGTTTTATTAATTTATAATTTAGTAAAAAGTCAATAGTCATAAAAAATAAATTTTCAAATGACTATTGACTAATGGTTTGATTTACAAATCCAATTCTTTCATTATTGCCTCAATCTTCTCATCTGATAGTTTTTCAACGGCATCAAAATCAGCCCTATTAGTCAGGTTCCCGGCAACTTCAAAATAAAATTTGATCTTTGGTTCTGTTCCCGAAGGCCTTACCGAAATTTTTGTTCCGTCTTCAGTAAAGAACTGCAATACATTAGAAGTAGTTTTCTGATTGATTTTAGTTTCTTCACCTGTAATCAGGTTTTTTGCAATTAGTGTTTCATAATCCTTCACTACAGCTAGTTTTGAACCACCAAGTACTTTAGGTGGGGTACTACGAAAATTGACCATCATTTGCTGAATCTCTTCAGCTCCGGTTTTTCCTTTACGAACAACATACTTCATTTTTTCCCGCGAATATCCGTATTCGAGATAAATATCCAGAAGCATTTCGTAAAGCGATTTGCCTTGGTCTTTAGCCCATGCAGCAATTTCAGCCATCAATGCACACGACGAAACGGCGTCTTTATCACGAACAAAATCGGCAGGCATGAAACCAAAACTTTCCTCACCTCCGCCAATATAAACTTTCTGTCCTTCAAAATCACGGATAACTTCAGCGATGTATTTAAATCCTGTGAAAACATCAAAGTATTCAACATCATTCCTTTCTGCAATTTTGGCGATAAGCTCTGTAGTTACAATAGTTTTTACAATAAATTCATTGCCTGCCAGTTTACCGCTTTCTTTCCTCTTACTGATGATGTAATAAATGAAAACCAAGGCTGTTTGATTTCCATTCAGGATAACAAACCGGCCTTTATCGTTTTTAACTGCAACACCAATACGATCGGCATCGGGATCAGAGGCCAAAACCACATCAGCATCAGTTTCTACAGCCTTAGCTATTGCCATTTCCAATGCAGCTGTTTCTTCGGGGTTAGGCGAAATAACGGTCGGAAAATCACCGCTTACAACATCTTGTTCAGGAACATTTATAATATTTGTAAATCCGAACTTGTGCAAAGCGGCGGGAATCAGTTTTACACCAGTACCATGAATGGGGGTATATACTATTTTAAGGTTTTTCTGACGCTCAATAACATCGGGCGATATTGATACACTTTTAACTTTTTCGAGAAAAAGTTCGTCCATTTCGGCCCCCATTATAGCAATTAGCGATGGATCACCATTGAACTTAATATCTGACGCCTTAACCTGAAGTACCTCATTAATAATGTTTACATCATGTGGTTCAACAATTTGTGAACCATCAGTCCAATAAGCTTTGTAGCCATTGTATTCTTTCGGGTTGTGCGATGCAGTAAGGATAATTCCACTCTGGCACCCTAGCTGGCGAATAGCAAACGACAATTCAGGTGTTGGGCGCAAATCTTCAAAAAGGAAAACCGTTATGCCATTAGCAGCAAAAATTCCGGCGCTGGTTTCGGCAAACAAGCGGCTGTTGTTCCGACAATCGTGACCAATTGCTACTTTTATTTCCTCACCGGCAAAACATTTTTTCAGATAATTACTCAATCCCTGGGTTGCAGCCCCAACAGTATATATATTCATGCGGTTGGTCCCTGCTCCCATTATTCCTCTTAAACCGCCTGTACCAAATTCAAGATCACGATAAAACGAATCAATTAGTTCGGTCGGATCGTCGCTATTTAACATCCTTCGAACTTCGGTTTTGGTCGCTTCATCATAAACATCAGACAGCCATTCGGTAGCTCTGGCTTTCACACTTTCTATAACTTCATGATTTGTTGCCATGTCTTAAGATTTATAATTTAACTATTTACAATTTCAAATCCCCTGTTAGGTTTTGCACCTAAAATCAATGTTATTGGAGTTCAATATTCTGAAAATAAGAAGCCAGGCTATCTCTCCAATGAGGTATTTGCAGGCCAAAAATAGTCTTAATTTTCGATTTATTCATTACACTATAAGCTGGTCGTTTTACTGGTGAAGGATAATCTTCGGAAGCAATCGGTTTCACAAAACAATTGATGTGAGCGATGTCGAAAATAGCCTTTGTAAAATCGTACCAACTGGCTACTCCTTCATTCGAATAATGATAAATACCAGGCACATGCGATTTTTCACCCTTAATCACTGACGAAATGATTGTTAGAATTGCCTGTGCCAAATCGGCTGCATTGGTCGGACTTCCAATCTGATCGGCAATTACGCCAATTTCAGATTTCTCCTTTCCGAGCCTGAGCATTGTTTTAACAAAATTGTTACCAAATGCCGAGTATAACCACGATGTACGAATAATCATGCTTTCGGGATTATTCTGCAGACAAAGGGTTTCGCCATCAAGTTTTGTACTTCCGTAAACCGACTGTGGATCTACACTCTGCTCTTCAGTGTAAGGCCGCGGGCCGTTGCCGTTAAACACGTAGTCGGTTGAAATATGAATGATTTTGCAAGCTACTTTGGTGGATTCTTCTGCCAGGATTTCAACAGCACGTGCATTTAGCAAATAAGCAGTTTCCCTGTCAGTTTCAGCTTTATCAACAGCTGTGTAAGCAGCACAATTGATCAGGAAAGCAGGCTGATAACTAGTTATAAAAGCTGAAACATCGGCTTGACTGGTAATATTCAGTTCGGCCACATCTGTAAAGCAAAATTCCAATGATGAAAATCGGTCAGCAATTTTTCTGATTTCAGATCCCAGTTGACCATTTGCACCGGTTACAAGTACTTTAGCCATTACTTTTGTATTTAAAATTAATGTCGGCATCCGCTAAAAAAGGCAAGAGCTTATCTTTGCCCGAAACCACCTGTAATTCGGCAGGCAGCATCCAATCAATATTAAGTGCCGGATCGTCAAAACGAACACCCGCTTCAGCCTGTGGATTATAAAAATCGTCGCATTTATACGAGAAAATAGCGTATTCGCTCAACACCGAGAACCCGTGAGCAAAACCTTTTGGAATGTAAAACTGGCGTTTGTTGCTGGCGCTTACAATTACACCATGCCATTTGCCAAAAGTAGGTGAACCCTCTCTCAAATCAACAGCAACATCATAAACAGTTCCGCGAACAACACGAATCAATTTGGTTTGCGCATAAGGCGCCTTTTGATAATGCAGACCTCGAATAACCCCGTAATGCGACTTAGATTCATTGTCCTGTACAAACTTAGATACCAGTCCACTTTCTTCAAATTCTTTCGAACTAAAACTTTCGAAAAAGTAACCACGTTCGTCAGCAAAAACCTTTGGTTCTAAAGTAAATAATCCCGGAATTGGCGTTTCAATTATCTTCATGTGTATATTTTTTTTTGTTATGACCTCACCCCAGCCCTCTCCCAACTGGAGAGGGGGCAAAAGGCACCCTGATCATGCAATGTACATATTCAATGTTCCTTTTCAAGTCTCCCCTTTGGGGAGATTCAGAGGGGCTCACTAAAACGTGTAAACTTTTCTGTTGGCAAGTTTAATCAAATATTCGCCATATTGGTTTTTCTTCAATGGTTCAGCCAGCTTCAGCAATTGTTCTTTGTTTATGTATCCTTTCAGATAGGCTATTTCTTCAATACAAGAAACTTTCAAACCCTGCCTTTCTTCTATTGTATGAATAAAATTCGAAGCTTGCATTAAGCTTTCGTGTGTACCAGTATCGAGCCAGGCAAAACCACGTCCCAACAATTTCATATTCAAACGCCCTTCTTCCAGATAAATCCTGTTTAAATCTGTAATTTCCAGTTCTCCCCGTTTCGAAGGTTTAAGTCCAACCGACTTTTTCACAACATCGTTGCTGTAAAAATAAAGTCCAGTAACTGCATAGTTTGATTTTGGAACTTCAGGTTTTTCTTCAATCGAGAGAACTTTACCCGATTCGTCAAATTCTGCAACTCCATATCTTTCAGGATCATTCACATAATATCCGAATACTACGGCACCATCTTTCAAGTTAGCAGCCTCTTCGAGTATCGGTGTAAAATTATATCCGTAGAAGATATTATCACCCAAGACCATACACACAGAATCGTTGCCGATGAATGACTCACCAATAATAAACGCCTGCGCCAAACCATCGGGCGAAGGTTGTATCGCATATTCTATCGATAAGCCCAATTGATTACCATCACCAAGTAAATCCTGGTATAAATGAATATCTTTGGGCGTTGATATGATTAATATTTCCTTTATTCCGGCTAACATTAACACCGAAAGCGGATAATAAATCATTGGTTTATCGTAGATTGGGATAATTTGCTTTGAAATACTTTTTGTGATCGGGTACAATCGCGTACCGGATCCCCCGGCAAGAATAATTCCTTTCATAGTATAAATTTTTGTTTAATGTTTTATGTACCAGTTATATCCTTCTGATAATTTTTCAGGTTATGAACCTTGTACCAGTAGTTTTCGACTTTATTCTTTAAACTTCGATGTTACCAATAAATTTCAGAACCATATCCCGAAATAATATAAAATCAAAAATAAGATTAATCAACATAGTTAAAGTCATGCATTGCATAAAACTATAGCTAATATCGAATATTTTCTCAAAAAGAAATCATTCTTTCTAATGCTTTTAGAAACACAGTTCATCGGAGAGGAAAAATAATCAGAAATCTTTGTTTTATAGCCGAATAGTCTTAATTTTGCCGCGCATTTATCACAATAATGTCTAATTTATTAATTAACTGATTTTTAAATGGTAGAAAACAACGCTGAGAACCTCGACCCACAAGTTGAGCTCGAACAACAGGAAACTGTTGAAGCACAGGTAGCAGTAGTTGAAGAAACAACTGCTCCGGAAGAAGTTATTGAAGAACCAGTTGCCCCTGTAGCAGCTGCAAAAAAAGCAAAGACTCCAAAAACTGCTGTTGCCGAAACAGCTGATTTTGACTGGGATGCCTTGGAAGAAGAAGACAAAGGTTTCGCCGGAAAAAACAAAAAAGATCTTGAAACTCTTTATGAGAAGACCTTAACTACTGTTCAGGAAAAAGAAGTAGTTGAAGGAACTGTAATTTCGATGAACAAACGCGAAGTTGTTGTTGACATCGGTTACAAATCAGACGGTATTGTTAGCTTAAACGAATTCCGCTACAATCCTGAACTGAAACCAAAAGACAAAGTTGAAGTTTACATCGAAAGCCTTGAAGACTTAAAAGGCCAGATGATCCTTTCACACAAAAAGGCGCGTGCAATGCGCTCATGGGACCGTGTAAACGAAGCTCTTGAAAGAGATGAAGTTATCAAAGGTTTCATAAAATGCCGTACGAAAGGTGGTATGATCGTTGATGTATTTGGAATCGAAGCATTCTTGCCTGGTTCACAGATTGACGTAAAACCAATCCGCGATTACGACATGTATGTTAACAAAACTATGGAATTCAAAGTCGTTAAAATTAACCATGAATTCCGTAACGTTGTTGTATCACACAAAGCTCTGATCGAAGCAGAACTTGAACTGCAGAAGAAAGAAATTATCTCTAAACTTGAAAAAGGCCAGGTACTTGAAGGTACCGTTAAAAATATTACCTCTTACGGAGTATTTATGGACCTTGGTGGCGTTGACGGCTTGATTCACATTACCGACCTTTCATGGGGACGTATTACTCACCCGAACGAAATCGTTGAGTTGGATCAGAAGTTGAACGTTGTTATCCTTGATTTCGACGACGACAAAAAACGTATTGCTCTCGGCTTGAAACAATTGACTCCTCACCCATGGGATAGCCTTGGTTCAGAACTAAAAGTTGGAGACACTGTTAAAGGTAAAGTTGTTGTTATTGCCGATTACGGTGCATTCGTTGAAATTGCTCCTGGAGTTGAAGGCTTGATCCACGTTTCAGAAATGAGCTGGTCACAACATCTACGTAGCGCTCAGGACTTCCTGAAAGTTGGCGACGAAATCGAAGCTCAGATATTGACTTTAGACCGCGATGAACGCAAAATGTCGTTAGGTATCAAACAACTGAAAAACGATCCATGGCAAAATATCGAATCAGTATACGGTGTTGGATCTAAACACAAAGCTACTGTCCGCAACTTTACCAACTTTGGTGTATTTGTTGAAATTCAGGAAGGCGTTGACGGCTTAATCCACATCTCAGATTTAAGCTGGACCAAGAAGATCAAACACCCATCAGAATTTACTTCAATAGGCGCTGAAATTGACGTAATCGTTCTTGATATTGATAAAGAAAACCGTCGTTTGAGCTTAGGCCACAAACAATTGGAAGAAAACCCATGGGACGTATTTGAAACCATTTTCTCAGTTGATTCAATCCACGAAGGAACAGTTATCGAATTATTCGACAAAGGTGCAACAATTGCCCTTCCTTATGGCGTTGAAGGTTTTGCCACTCCACGTCACCTTGTAAAAGAAGACGGAAGCCAGGCTCAACTGGATGAAAAACTCGAATTCAAAGTAATCGAATTCTCAAAAGCTGCCAAACGCATCATCCTTTCTCATTCAAGAGTATTTGAAGATGAGAAAAAAGCAGAAGAAACTGCAAAACGTAAAACTCAGGCCAGGGCAACAGCCAAAGCTGTAAAACAAGTAAAAGAAATTAACAGCGCTGAAAAGACCACACTTGGGGATATTACTGAGCTTGCTGCCTTAAGATCGCAGATGGAAGCTGACGAACAAAAAGAAAATTAGTCGATATTTTTTAGTTACAAATCCATCAGAATTCCTTAAATTGCATCTATGGATTTCGAGACACGAAAAATATCAGACTATACACTTGTAAAAGTTCTGAGCGATAAGTTGGATACAAACAATGCTCCCGACCTAAAATCAGAACTTGTAACAATAAATTCGAGTGGTGAGAAAAACATCATTTTGGATGTAAGTAACTGTGAATATTGTGATTCTTCAGGCCTAAGCGCAATTTTGGTTGCAAATCGCCTTTGTGAGGATGCAATAGGAACATTCATACTTACGGGTCTCCAACCTGATGTTGAGCAGATTATCAGGATATCGATGCTTCATACAGTTTTGCTGATTACCAAAACTGTTGAAGAAGCTGAAAATCTCCTGAAGGAAAAGGAAACATTATAATTCGACAATGTCGGATTTTGCAATGCCTTTTCAACTGACTATTCTCGGAACCAGTTCCGCACTACCTACATCGAACAGATATCCTACCGCCCAGGTACTTAACGTACGTGGGCGGTTTTTTTTGATCGATTGCGGAGAAGGCACCCAAACCCAAATGCGAAAATACAAGATTGGCTTCTCAAAAATCAACCACATTTTTATATCGCATCTTCACGGTGACCATATTTTCGGGCTGATTGGCTTAATTTCAACATTTGCGTTACTAGGCCGTAAAAATGACCTTCATCTTTACGCACATTCCGAAATTCAGGGGTATTTAGCGCCGCAAATCAAATTTTTATATCCTGAGAATATCCCCTTTAAAATAGTTTATCATCCGCTAAGTTTCAAAAAGGAGCAACAGATTTACGAAGATAAAGCAGTGATAATATATTCATTTCCGCTCGATCATAGGATTGCAACATGCGGTTTCAGGTTTGAAGAAAAACCTGTTTTACCCAACCTCGTTCCTGAAAAATTAACGGAATACAATATCCCGATTTGCAACAGGCAAGCCATAAAAGAAGGAGCCGATTTTATTACCGATGATGGCCAAATTATTCCGAATTCGGAAATCACCCTCAACAAACACAAAGCCCGAACATTTGCCTTTTGTAGCGATACCCGGGTTAATGAATCGTACATCGAATCAATTAGAAATGTTGATTTATTATACCACGAAGCAACTTTTGCATGCGATAACCAGGCATTGGCTCAAACCACCTACCACTCAACCGGCGCAGATGCCGCCCGTGTTGCGCTCGATGCTAACGTAGGCAGACTGATTATCGGGCATTTTTCGGCGAGGTACAAAGACTACACTCAAATTTTAAAAGAAGCAACTGCTATTTTTCAGAATACGGAGGCCGTGAGCGACGGGCAGGTATTTTCAATATAGTAGTGTAGCTTCATTTCAACTATTCCTTTCTTGACACGCGATACAATCGCGCAGGAGCAGAGAACGATTACAAGTTGCCTCCAGCGACTGCAAACTTTTACATGTTTTACGAGTATAATAAGTTAAAATTTTATTTCGCCTGTTATCGCTAATCTGTCAATATCAATTATTGATACTATATCTTTGTCTCGCGTGTTTTCATAATTCTTTGACTTACGGTCAAAACCATAAAAAACTAATTTTTTAACCTCTCCAAAAACAGGGTCGGTAAAGTTGACAATAAATTTTTTCGTCTCATTTGGTTTATACCGAAGGCAATAATCATCATTGCCACATTTGCCTTCCGAAATATTGTAAAGTTCAACTCCTTTTTCTGTAGTAAGTTTAGTGGAGTTGTCAATATAACACTGACAGTCTCTGTGGAATGTCGTGGATGCAGAAAACCACTCCTTGTTGTTGTAAGATGATATGTAAAAGTAGTCTGGTACCGGAGCCATCATTTCTTTGTCGTATGGATTTGTCAATGAAAATTTGATTGTCAAATAGTAACCATCAACTTTTTTAGGTATTGAATACTCGTCTACCTTAGTAATGAATGCGTCCTTTATCACTTTTGTCTCAACAGCAGTAATTTTTACTTTGTAGAAATAATTGCTCTGTGGAAGTTTATAGTCAAAAGAAGAATAGTCAGTTGGTACGGTATCGTGAACTGTTTGATCGGCAGTAGCTGTTTTAAGTTTAGACGATTTGTTGTCTGTAGAGGTATTGCAACTCACAAAAAGAAACGCCGCCACAATATGTCCCAAAATCTTAATTTTACTTGTCATGTCGTTTAATATTTGTGAGACGCTATGTTGTCTCGATTAATAGCCATTAGTTAGCAAACATATGCAAATTAGTATTTTAGATTGAGTGTTTCCAAATACTGGATGACATTGAGTAATTCAATCGATAACTTCTGCCGCCCTTTTACCCCTGACTGGTTTTAGAAACCTCAGGGGTGGAAATAACAGCGCCGCCAATTTTTATATTTCACTTTTAGTCATCTTTTGGACTCCATACTCTTCTCCTTATCTGTAATTCGAGTAAGAGGTATGAATACCCTTTTAAAAATATAGCTGCCCGAGTACATTTTTTCGCCGTCCAGTTAAAAATATCGGTGTCCGAGTTAAGTTTTTCATCGTCCAGTTAATTTTCCGGGCGTCCGAGTAGGTTTTCTGGCCGTCCAGTTAAAAGGAGTACTGTCCTTTCGCGGGTTTCAGAAGATTGTCTGAACACGATTTAAATGATTGATTAGATTTACAAGATTAAAAATCACGTCCAACTCATCCAACCCCCATAGATAAAATCCTGTCATCCTTTAATCCCTCAATCGTGTTCCAACATTTTTTACCATCTTCTTGTTGTAAAGGCGTCTGAAGTCGAGACTTAACCCGCCAAAATTAATTAACAAGCCATCGGCAATGTTATAAGCTTCGAGGTAATTAATGGCTTGGGCCTTATTGACGTCCAAAATTATTTCGATTGCTTTTAGCTCAACCATCACACAACTTTCTACAAAGAAATCGACCCTTCGGGTACCAATTTGCTCGTTGCGATAGAAAATAGGCATTTCCATTTCGCGTTCAAAAGCGAGATTGGCCAAATTCAGTTCAATGGCCAGCGCCCGCTGATAAATCACTTCCTGGAAACCGTTGCCAAGCGTATTGTGAACCTGCATGGCACAGCCAATTATTTTGTGGGTAATATCGTTTATGTCCATGATGTTAAGATGAATAAGATTTTCAGGATTCTCCCCAAGATCCGGGTCTAGCTCGCATACGGCCAACCCGAAACCTTGAGGAACAAATCCTACCATCCTTTAGTCCTGTAATCGTGTTCTGATTTTTTAAGCCGGTGTTGTTGGTGTAGCCTTTGGCGTGGCGGCATTTCGGGTCTTCCAGTAATCGCTGTTGTATCCTTTCAGCCGGTCGGGATTACGCCAGAATACAAACTTGCCGCATTCGCGTATTTCGTCAACAGCTTCCTTCAAAAAAGTGAAGGCTTTATCGCGCGTCAGCATCGTTTCGCTGTCTTTTTTGCGTTCGCCATTGGCAGCGCCCAATATGTCTCCCATACGGTCGGCCAAATCGGCGGCTTTCTGTAGCAAAGAGGCATCAAAATTGATTCGGGCAAGCAAGTCTAAATTGGCTTTGCCCAATTCCGACAAATCGTTTAAGTCCTGAACCATATCGGAGTTGGTATCGCCCTGTGCAATTTCATCCACACGGCCAACCAAGCCTTCGTCGGTTCTGAAGGCATAGCGAAACGTATGCACCAACTCGTCGCGCAGGCCGAACGCTTCGGGCGACTGGTCTTTCCAATCCTGTTCGGCTTTCTGACGGGTATTGCGCTCCTTGATCCAAAGCGACTGAGCTTCGCGGCAAGCGCCAGCCCTGGTTGGTAAACTATCGACAAAAAACCAGTTAAGTCCTGCATTTACCAAGGCATTCCGATCATCGGCACACCAATGAAAAAGATTTTCGGCTTCCTGAACAAACACATCTACAGGCATGGTCGGTGCTATAACTTTTTCCGGTTTGATTGCCTGAATCTCTGAAAGAAGATAATTGTAATCGTCGATTGAAGACATCGGTGAAAATTTAGAGGTTAGAAAATCATAATATCACCTACAAGTTACATCATTTTAACAACATAAGAGTTGCAAATGATAGAAAAAATTATGATGAAACTTATTTTTATTCCTCTGTTCGGAAAACTACTCAAAAAACTCCTTATTAAAGTTCACCAGATACAGCCGTTCGGTTGGGCGGGTAAAAGCGGTGTAAAGCCAGCGCAGGAATTCGAGGTTGATCATTTCTTGGGTGAGGTAGCCCTGATCGACAAAAACGGCTTTCCACTGTCCGCCTTGGGCTTTGTGGCAGGTTACAGCGTAGGCAAATTTCACCTGGAGTGCATTGAAGTATGGATTTTCGCGCACCTTTTCCCAGCGTTTTTTCTTATTTCTGATGTCCATATAATCTTCGGATACCGCCTCAAAAAGTTTACGGTTTTGCTCGCTGGTAAGCGATGCCGATTCGATAGTCAAAGTATCCAAAATGATTTTGCAATCTATTTCAATATCCGGGTAATCCACCAATCTCAGGCAAACATTTGCAAAGCGAAAACCATACAAATCTTCGTATTTCCCGATCGAAACAATTTCTGCAATGTCGCCGTTGGCAATAAAATCGATGGTTTCGTTCGCTTCGAGCCAAAAGTAATTGTTTTTCACCACCATAACCAAATCGCCTTTCGAAATTTGGGCTTCTTTGTATAAAATTGTGCTGCGAATTCCTTCGTTGAAGCGGTTGGCACGTTTATTTGAGCGGGTGACTACAATAGTTTCGAAAATGCCAAATTTATCGTAACAAGTCGATATTTCCTCAATCAAGTCACCTCCTCCAATACGACGAATATCATTAAAACCTTTGCATTCCAATGGGAAATAACCCTCGAAAAAATCGCCCTCAGTAACCAGGTTTCTGATCATCGTTGCATTGTAAAGAATGCCCGAATCCTGATCTTGCCTAACAACATCAGTTAATTCATAGTCATAAACCTCCCGATCATACATTTCAAGTTCGCCTTTTGACAGCGCAGGGCTCAAATCAAGGCCCACCGGTGGAAGCTGGGCAGTGTCGCCAACCAATATAAGGCGACAGTTCTGGCCCGAATACACATATTCGATCAAATCTTCGAGCAAACGGCCCGAACCAAAAATCGACGATTCGGCACTCGAATTGGAAACCATCGAAGCCTCGTCGACAATAAAAAAAGTGTCTTTGTACAGGTTTTTATTCAGCACAAACCGACCCATTCCGTCGCTCGACGATTGCTGCCTGTAAATATGCTTATGAATTGTGTAAGCATTTTGACGCGAATAACCTGAAAGCACTTTGGCTGCTCGTCCGGTTGGAGCAAGTAAAACCGACTTGAATTTGAACTTGTTGAACGTTTCGACCAGAGCGCTTAACATGGTAGTTTTCCCTGTCCCGGCATAGCCTTTCAGTAGAAAAACAGCATCGAAACCCGATTCGGAAATAAAACTGGCAAACTTTAACGACAACTCGCTCTGTCCCGGGGTTGGTTCTTTGCCCAGATACCTGATTATTTCGGATTGTATGTGCTTTGTAAGCATGAGTCGCTGGTTATAAAAGCCAAAGATAAACCATATTTCGAATGAATTTTTATTCCCTCATACTTATGAACCCGACTTTTCGTTTTATGCAAAACAACCTATCTTTACAAAAAAAACGGATAATGATCAAAGGCAAAAAAGTAGTAGTCGTTCTTCCTGCATATAACGCTGCAAAAACCCTCGAAATAACCTACAATGAAATTGATTTCTCGATTGTTGATGATGTAATCCTGGTTGATGACAAGAGCAAAGACGAAACAGTAAAAGAAGCCCGGCGACTTGGGATAAAACACATTATTAGTCACGAAGTAAACAAAGGATATGGTGGCAACCAAAAAACCTGCTACAACAAAGCTCTTGAAATTGGCGCCGATATAGTCATTATGCTTCATCCCGACTACCAATATACCCCCAAACTAATTCCCTCGATGACCAATTTGATTGCCAACGGTTTATATCAGGTAGTTTTAGGCTCGCGCATATTGGGAAAAGGTGCATTAGCCGGCGGAATGCCCTGGTATAAATATATTGCCAACCGCTTGCTCACTCTTTTCCAGAACATACTCATGAATGCCAAGCTTTCGGAATATCATACCGGTTACAGAGCTTTTTCGCGCGAAGTCCTGGAAAAAGTAAATTACAATGCCAATTCCGATAATTTTGTATTCGACAACCAGATGCTCGCCCAAATATGGTATGCCGGCTACCAAATTGCTGAAATTACATGTCCAACCAGGTACTTCGACGATGCGTCAAGCATCAACATCAAAAACAGTTCGATTTATGGACTTGGAGTTCTAAAAACTTCCATCCAATTCAGGCTTCAGAAATGGGGAATAAAAAAGTTCAGGTATCTAAAAAAAAATGATCAGCTTTAAACCATCAGATTGATTGCAATAAAAATCAGGAATGAAAAAGGAACCAGTGCTTACCAAATATTTCTTTCTTATTTTCCCGTTGATTTTTCTATGGGCAGGGCTAAATTTTTCGAGGAATAACTATCCGAACGACCCTGAATACATATACCTCATGAATGCTTTATGTATTTGTGACGGGCAAAGTGTGGGGCACATTGATAACCCAGGAACCACATTGATGCAAATTGGGGCAGCAACAATTGTTGTAAAGCATATCTTAAACACGGGTAACGATACAACTGTTGAACAAGCTCTTAAAAATCCAGATTTATACATTGAAAGTATTAGAAAAGTAATAGTTGTTCTTAACACAGTATTACTGCTTTTTATGGGTTGGATGTGTTACAGAAAAAGCAAATCAATATGGACGGCATTGTTATTTCAAGTCAGTACTTTTCTATCTGCATATATACTGGAGATCACCTGGGCAAAAATGTCGCCCGAGCCCCTGCTATTTTTTATGACAGGATTGTATACTATCCTCGTATTTTGTTACTACCACGAAAACGATAAGGAGAAATGGAAATATGTTGTTTTGTTTGCATTAATCACAGGTGCAGGGTTAGCAACCAAAGCAACTTTTTTGCCGCTTGTAGTATTACCTTTATTTATCCTCCCATCATTTAAAAAAAAGACTTTTTATTTGTTAGGAATAATTCCGGCATTTGTATTATTTACGATTCCGGCAGTTCCGGAATACGACCGGATGTTTGCCTGGTTCAGCAATATGATCACCCACAATGGTATTTATGGAACCGGACCTAAAGGAATCATTGATTGGAATAAGTTTTTCCCCGCTGTTCGAAGTATCCTAACCTTTTTTCCTGGGTTTACAGTTTTGATGATTACAGGGCTTATCATTTTGATGGCCGGGTATTATTTCAGAAAGAAAGAAAATGTAAAAAAAGATATAGCTTTTTTATCCGGCTTGCTCGTCACTTCCATTGTGGGGATATTGCTGGTAGCAAAGCACTATGGCGGAAACCATTACCTCATTCCCGTTATATTGCTTTCAGGTATTTTTATTTATATCGAACTCAGAACGATTGGGCATATTTGGGAATATAGACACCTTCAAAAGTTTCTGTTACCTAGTATAGTTATAGCTTCAGTAGGGTTTATTTTGTGGAGTTACCCTTCGCCATTAGCCATATGCAACAAACAGTACAAAGAGGCCAGTGCTGAAATTGATTCGGCCAACTTGTGGCTTGAAAAAAATTACAAAAACTATACACACATCAATTACTATATTTATTCGCTGAACAAGTATACTGGTCTTAAATTTGGAACCGATTTTGCAAAAGGCGAAATGTACCTTCACTTAAAAAAGCTTTTTCTCAATACCTATTTTTACGAGCTTTCGAGCAACTCCTTTATAAATTGGAACCTAAAAACCAACCTTCAGGACATTATCGAAACAAATGGGAACAAAATCATGTTAGTGAATGGGCCTTCCGATTCAACCCAGGTTGCTGAAATCGCCAAAAACGGATTCCCTTTAAAGAAAGTTTACAGTGGAAATTCGCAAAACCTGTATATTCTGGATACGCTAAAATATGTTGCACCTCCAAAGGAAAAGCTGGTTCAAGTTGGCGCAACAATTGATTTTGGAGTTGATGGATTTAGCAAAGACCAAAAATCCTTTATTGGCTCGAACTCCGCGAGTTTTGGTAAAGTAAATGCTTTGTCAACCGAATATGCCCATTCGGGAACCTATTCAATAAAACTTCAAAAATCGAATCCGTTTGCAGTCGACTACACTTTAAGCAATGTAAAAGCTGGCGAATTATACTGGATTGACGTTTGGCGAAAATCAGATACATCAAGCGGATACCTTGTCGTATCGGCAGAAAATTCAAAAGACTACTACCAGGCTCAAAATGAAGCGATAAAATATGATAAAAATGGGTGGGAATTACTTCGTATTGTTGTTGATGTTAAAACTGAAACCGAGGGTAAAAAGTTGAAAGTATATCTATGGAACCCGAGGAGAAGAATAGCTTATTTTGATGATTTAAGCATCAGAAAGTTTGTACACCTACCTGACAATAATAAGCCAACCCCCGGTATAAACCAATAAACTGTCATGAAAAAAATACAGAGAAAACATATTCCTTTCATTATCCTTGCTTTTTTTGGATTGCTTTTCTTTTTTATAGGAATATACAACCACTATTTATTCAAGACATTTACTTACGATTATGCCAATTATAATTTCGCGTTCTGGGACTATTCCCATTTCAGGATAAGCCCGCTTCCAACGTTTAGAGGGAACTTTCTACAAGATCATTTTTCGTTTACGCTCATGTATTTTGTTCCGGTTTACTGGTTGCTCAACTGGATTACCGGAACCTATACGCTAATTATTATCCAGAACTCACTGATTGTAGTTGCAGCATGGTATTCGTATAAACTTATCAAACTGAAAACTGATAATGTATGGCTGATTTCAGGTGTGATACTTTACTTTTTCTTGCTGTTTGGCAGATATTCGGCATTTGGTACTGATGTAAACCTTGCCATCATTGCGGCTTGTTTTGTTCCGCCGTTTTTGTATTATTTCGAAATACGAAAATATATCCTCGCGTTTATTATACTTATTCTTTCTTTATTCTCGCGCGAGAATATGCCGATCTGGTTTATCTTTATTTTCTTTGGATTAATACTCTTGCATTGGAACGAAAAGAAAACCGTTGTCCTTTCCCTGGCCGGAATATTCATTTCGTTAGTTTATTTTATCTTGCTATTCAAAGTATTTATTCCCGGGTTAGAGACTCCTGGGGTTAAATATGCGCTCTTCAACTATTCTGCTTTAGGGAAAACACCTGTTGAAGCCCTTCACTTTACACTCGTTCACCCGTTGGAAACAGTAAAGCTATTCTTTGTCAACCACTTGAATAATCCGGAATATGATAATGTAAAAATTGAGTTTTATGTCACCTACCTGATTTCAGGAGGTTTTATTTTGTTATATCGTCCCAAATATCTCATCTGGTTTATTCCTATAGTTGCTCAAAAAGTACTTAACGACGACTTTTTCAGATGGGGACTTGCAACTTACTATTCAGTTGAAGTTGTGACACTTTTACCCCTTTCTGTTTTTCTTGTTTTAAGCTCTTTCAGAAGCGCTAAAGTACAAAACACGATGGTCGCTATCGTTTGCGTGTGCACCCTGGCCATGACCATCCACAAAATGGATAGCAGCAATCATGCAGTTCCATGGACTTTTTACAAAGCAAAAATTAAATTTTTCGACAAAAGTTTTTACGAAGCCCCTTTCGATGTTAAAAAAGTTGATCGTTTGCTCAGGCAAATCCCGGAAGAGGCTAAAGTAAGCGCATCGAATGTAATTACGCCGCATTTGGCACAGCGAAGGTTTATCTATTTTTTCCCAACAGTTAACGATGCTGAGTATATTGTTTTTTCGATGTTCGATAATAACTACCTGATGTCGGCTGCCGAGAACGATAAACACCGGAATAACTACCTTAACAGTCCAGAATGGCAGGTGATAGCAAAAGAATACCCGGTATTTTTACTGAAAAAGAAGTCGAAAACCGAGATTGAATTTCCACTACAAAAGGCTGGGATAGACACGATAACTTGTGATTTTGAGATGATTGACAACCTCGGGCAACACGTGTTATTCTCTGGCAAAAGTAAAGCTGATACGATCAGCCATTTAAACAAAGATCATTTCAGGAGCAAGAATTCATCGCTTTGTTTAACTCCAACTGATCCTTACAGTCACGGCATTTCATTGAAAGGTATATATAATATTGACCAAATTAAAATAAGTGTCTGGTATTTAGGACCGGATCATTGCTCTATTGTGCTTGACAACAAGAAAAACCTTTACATGAAAAGTGGGGCTATTGAAACTACTGATGAAAAAGGATGGAAAAAAGTAACCCTACAATGTTTGCTGAAAGAAAACCAGAAACTGCCGTCTACAATTATTTACCTTTGGAATTCTGGCGATAAACCAGTTTATTTTGACGATCTGCAAATTATTAAACAAAAATACTGAACCTGGTACAAGATCACAAACGCTGAACATTATAAAGATGAAGCAGTTATATTCGAAAATTGGAAACAATGATGGGATATTTGCCCTATTGGGCCATTTATGCTTTTTTGTATTGCTGGTTGCATCGGTCTATTTTTACAAAGAGCGGATAATTTTTGCCGATTCAGCTTTTCAATTTTTTAAGATTGTCAATTTCGAAAAGATCAATGTAGAAGCCTACCGTTATGGAGCAATTCTCCCAGAACTCCCTTTGCTTCTGGCCATGAAGCTTGGGCTTAGCCTAAAACTGTTACTGATTACCTATTCAGTAGCATTTATTGCGTTGTATTACCTGGTTTTCTTCGTATGCACCCGATTCTTGAAAAACACACCAGTGGCGCTGTCAGTTGTCTTTGCTTTAATATTATGTATTAGAGAATCATTCTATTATCCGGTAACAGAAACACAGCAATGCCTGGTATTTTCAGTATTGCTTTTTGCTATCCTCCAGTACCCTTCATTTCGAAATTCGTTCGTTCAGCTTTTACTTGCTCTTTTGGTTATCCTGCTTGCTTTTTTTACACATCCGGTCGCTTTATATACTCTTACTTTTCTAATCGGATATAATGCTATTGACAAAAAGCAGCTGCGCACAATCCAACCTTATATACTTATTTTGGCGGTCGCCGGACTTGCTTTCGTAAAAGTTATCCTCACAAACGAGAATTCCTATGAAGGAAAATTCTTTGCCGAGTTATTACAATCACCTTCCATTATTCTTAACCTATCAGGTACTTACAGCAAACATTTCTTCTTCGATCGAATCAACGGATTGTTTCTTGGTGTAGTAGTGTTCGAATTCATTCTTGTGTTGTATCTTCTCTTTAAGAAGGAGTACCTGAAACTCTTGTGGCAATCGGGATTCTCCTTTATTTTCATGATAGTCACACTTTTGGCCTATAACAAAGGAGACTCCAATATTTTGATGGAACGGGCATTTATGCCCTTAGCCTTGCTTACATCTGTCCCCTTAATGAAAGAAATGCTCGAAAATAATCGCAGATATCAGCTTTCTAAAGTTATTTTTCTGCTCATAATTGTATTTGCCTGCTTCAACCGGATAGGCAAACAAGGGGTTTCGTATCGCGAACGAATACGCTTTAACCAGGAACTCATGGCAAAAACAGCTAGATTTCCGAATCGAAAGTTTATTGCCAACAATAAGGATTTGGAAAAACACTATAACACATTTTGGTCGTATTCTTTTGAGACTTTACTACTTAGCGCAATTACTGCAAACATTCCTACCCAAACTATTTATCCGGCAAATGATGTCGCCCAACTAGCAAAATATACAAATAATACCAATTCTATTTTTCTGGGTGCCGAATTTTGGCTGGAATGGAACATAGGCAATTTAAACCCTAAATATTTTGACCTACCTAAAGAAACCGCTTACGTCGTGATTAAAATCGACGAACTCTAAAAAGTCTATTTATTTTCGTGATCAATAGCATCAACTCCCTCAAGGGCTTTCTTGTAATCAGGTTTTTCAAGCAATTCCCAATACCCGTTTTGCGGGTTTAAATACCAAAACGAATGCCAGAAGGAAGCTTTGGTTGTTGAATCGTAGTGTATAGAACTCCTCCTGTACTTTTCCTGAAAAAAATAGTTTTGAACCAAAGATAATGAGGCTATAACCAATACTATGGCTTTGGTATATTTTCGCCAATCCCAAACTGTAGTAAAAAACAAAGCCATTGGAATTGCCAAAAGCCCATAATAATCAACATACGACCTCATTCCAAACGAACCGCCATACCACCAACACCACCACGAAACAATGATATAGGTTGAAACTACCATAAATAAAGCAGTTGCCCACGAAAACTCCTTCATTTTTTTGAACAACAATCCTATCCCTACGAGGGCAAATAGCATTACAGGAGTATAAACTAACCATCCTTTTCGGTAACTAAAAAGACCACCGATGAAATGTGGGTTCGACCAAAAGAATTGCTCATCAGGATAGGAATTTACCATGAAATGGCCAGTGATCGACCACCAATAAATAAACTGCGGAAGCCAAACCAAAACAAAAGCAATTGCCATTAGAACAAACCAATGAAACTTATTAAAGACCAAACTTATCCGTTGCTTTAAAGTTTCTTTTGAATATACACCATAAGCAAAGAAGAAAAGAAGGACAACAATATTACTAGGTCGGATTAGGGTGATCAATCCGGAAAGGAGCCCCAAAAAAAGTAAACTTGACAAACGAGTTGATTTATACCAGTTTATTGTATACCATACAAATATTGTTATAAGTGCAAAATTATAACAATGTGACATGCAGGCATCATACGTCGAATAATTAAGCAAATTTGTCCCGAGTACTGTGGTTAAAATGGTAATAGCTGTTATTACATCCGAAAAATAATTCCTAAGTATTTTTCGTAAAAAAAGCAACCCTATAAAAAGATAAAAAACAGCACTGACCAATAACCCGATTTTATATATTGGCGAAAAACCTAAGGCACTATCGCCGGTAAGCTTAGCCAAACCATGAGAAATGAAAAAAAAAGGTGAATAAAGAATCGACAATCCCATGGTCGTTTTGATTACTTTGTTCCCATCGGGCAACGGTTCTGGCCAAAACAACCCTTTATCAAAAGTTTCTCTCTTTTCAAGTTTAATATCGTGGAAGATAAAGGTTGCAGGCAAATAAGCATAATAACTTACAACATCCATGGCAATAACTTTATCCTGTTTTCGCCATTGTTTGGCACTAAAAATTAATGAACAAATAATAATAAGGACTAGCCCGATACTGTATTTAGAAAGATTATCTCTAAGATGCTGCATATTATTTTATTTTAGCCGTAAAATCCCATATTTAAAAATTGTCCATAATATTTTGAAGGCATCATGATTACTCAGCTTTTTGCCTTCACCAGCATTTCTGGGAAAATATTTTACCGGCACCTCAGCAACATTGTTCCTTTTTATCCTAAGTGCCTTAATAATCAATTCGGCCTCAAAACCAAAGCGGTTTTCTTTTAACTCAATCTTATTGTACAAGTCTCTATGAATCAATTTATATCCACAAGCCATATCTGTTAACTTCACATTAATTAAAATCGAAGTCAAGTTAGTAAAAAGCCTGTTTCCCCAATATCTTTTATAAGAAGCCAATGGGCGGGCAATTCCCGGCAAATATCTCGATCCGTTAATAAATTGAACATTCAATTCTTGCATGGCATTTACCATAGCTGGTATGTCGGTTGGACTCAATTCGAGGTCAGCGTCCTGAATCAAAAAAACATCCCCGGTAGCATTTTTAATTCCGGTTTTTACTGCTGCGCCCTTACCCTTGTTAATTTCATGCCTAAATAGTCGGAATTCCTTTTTATCGTCGATATAACTATTTACAATTTCAAATGAACCATCAGTTGAATGATCATCAACAATAACGATTTCAACACTTTCCAAGTGCAATGGGAATTCGGTTTTTGCAAGCTGATTTAATACGATTAGAATATTTTTCTCTTCATTGAACAATGGCACTATAATACTTAACTTCATTGATGATTTTGTCTGATGTTAAAAAAACAAGCATTGAGCTAATCTCGTTGAATGATATATATTCATGAACACGAATCAGTATGAATGACAAATTTAAATATTTAATTTTACCAGAAATGGAAAAAATACATCAACTCTATATAAAGGTTAAATTACTTTATCTGGGTTCTGATGAGCTTCACAACTTTTTCTTTTCCTGACGAAATAATTTTGCAAAGATAGACTCCTGAAGCCGGATTCGAAATACTTTGTTGATTGGGACTCCACCGGATTTGATGATTTCCTTCTGAGTTCCATCCGTTAAACAAAGTTGTAAGTTTTCTTCCATTCAAATCGAAAATACAAACGATAACATTACCCGCTTCGTTTAAGGTATATTCAATTATGGTTTCTTCTGAAAACGGATTGGGATAAGCTTTGATCTTAATTTTATCAATATATTGATTTTCAATAACAGAGGTTATTGGATTCCCATCGACCTTAATTTCGTCGAACCAAATTTTTGCTGTTCCTAATGCACCAAATTCCGATATTATTTCGAAACGGCAAACCGCTTTCCAATCGAATTTGCCTTGTGCGTTGTACCAGGTATTGTTGTCCCAGGCTCCGGTTTCAGAAAAGCTCTTCAACGGAATTTTGAGTTGATGCCACGTTCCATCCCAAAACACCTTTGTTTGATCAATGTCGTAGCAAATACGCCAAGGATGATCGCCGCTTTGAGTGGTTTTGGTATCGAGGAAACGGATTTGAAATTTGGTGCCAGGCGTGTCGCCTTTCACCCAAAAATCCATTTCGTAATTGTTGGCTACAAGCAGCGAGAGGTCTTTATCCGGCTTAAAATCGAACCCAGGACCAGTATACTGGGCACTTCCGGTCCAGTAAATGGCGTATTTATCGGCTTCAGAATTCGCCGAATAATAGTCGATTGTGCCATTTCCAGTACTCCCTGATTCTAAAACTGAGGTCGCAATATAATCGGTATAAATGTCAAACGGTTTAGTTTCAGGAGTAATAGAGAATGTACTTTGTGGTGGAACATTGAATCCTAAACTTTTGAGAATGTCTACATCCAAATCATAGTCAAACATTTCGCTACTGCCTTTTTCAAACAATCCGAAACCACTCTGGTAATCCCAGCTTGTCCACGGGATTCCTTTTTCTTCGAGGTATTTGCGAACAACATCATACCAATAAACCCGGTCGGCATGAGGACTATTCGGGATATAAACACCAAATTCTCCGCAAAAAACATTCACATTCCGAGAGGTTTTAAAGTTTACAGCAATGTCAACCAGTTGTTTTACAGCAGCTACTGTTCCATCATTTTTGTAATTGTCCAATGAACTTTCAACCCAGGTTCCTTTGGCGCTTGCTGGAGTTGAGGGCATCCGGGTTGCATCATACGGAAATGGAACTCCCGTAATATCCTGCATATAGCTTGTCCATGTTGCACCCTGATGTGTAAACATAAAGGGATCGTAAAAATGAAATGTATAAATCAGGTTATTATCAGAATAAACAGGCATATTTTTCAACTCGTTATAGCTGTTGTATCCTGAAGGGCCAACCACGATGGTATGTTTGGTATCTATCGCCCTTATTGCGTCAATTACTTTTTGCTGAATCTGGCACCAAGCAGCAGTTGTTATTCCGTGTGGCTCGTTTAATATTTCATAATAAATGTAATTCGAGCGACTTTTATAACGAGTAGCCATTTGGGTCCATACTTTCAGCAAAATCCCTTCAACCGATGGTTCGGTATTGACGTTGGGATCAAACGAATGATTATCGAGCAACAAGCTTATCTTCAGTTCTTCAACCCAATCCACTGCCTGATCCAGAAACTCAAAAAATAGTGGGTCAATCGTATAGTCAGGCGAACCATTGGTCATGTAATGCAGGTTGATCGGTAGCCGGATAACGTCGCAACCAAGGCTTTTTATCCTGACAAAATCTTCCCTGGTATATTTGGTAAACTGAATTTGTCGTACGCTACCTGCCTGAAACCAATTGGTGAGATTTACTCCCCGGGAAAACGGGACCTGAGCTGAAAGCACAACAAAATAGAAAAGCAACAATTTAGTTATCAATAGTTTACGAGTCAATTCCATTAATTATCAAATTGTGATACGTTAAATTTTTAACCTCCTCTAAAGTATCGAAAAATTTGATTTTATTTGTAATTGTATTTTTTACATTTTGACAAATGATAAAATACAAATACAACGCCTAACATTTCTGACAATGAAGAAACTTACCATATTAATCCTCGTGATTTCAGGGCTTTTGTGGTTTTATTCAGGTTTCGCACAAACCACAATCCAAATCGATGTAGATTTGACTAAAGGCAAAGTACCGGTTTCTCCATACATCTACGGAAAGAACAATGTTTTGCCCAACACCTATTTAAGCTCAGGAAACGAAGAAATTTCAAGAGCTCAACAAGCAGGAGTTCGCCTGGTTAGGCAGAGTGGTGGAAATAACAGCACTAAATACAACTGGCGATTAAAACTTTCAAGTCACCCCGATTGGTACAACAATGTTTATGCAAACGATTGGGATGCAGCAGCCAAGACCATGTTACAACAACTTCCTGGTGTCCAGGGGATGTGGTCGTTTCAGCTACTTGGGAAAGCGGCGGGAAATACCAATAATAATTTTAACGATTGGGGCTATAATCAGTCGCAATGGTGGAGTGGGGTTACTCAAAACCTGGCCGGAGGCGGCAAGCCAAACACTTCGGGCGGATCGAAAGCAGCAACCGAAGGTAACCCTGATCTTTACCTGATGACATGGACTGCCGATTCAACTGTTGGAATACTCGATAAATGGTTCGGTTCCAAAGGACTAGGTTACGACAAAAATAAATTCGTGTACTGGAACATGGATAACGAACCTGAAATATGGTCGGGTACACACGACGATGTAATGAAAACACAATGTTCGGCAGAAGAATTTATGCAATTGTATTTTAAAGTTGCCAAAGCAGCAAGAGTCAAATACCCAAATATCAAACTCATTGGGCCAGTTACGGCCAACGAATGGCAATGGTATCGCTGGGGTTCTGATGGAATTTCTTCGGACGGGAAAAAATACTGTTGGCTCGAATTTTTCATCAAACGCATTGCTGAAGAGCAAAAGGCTACAGGCATAAAACTACTTGATGTTATTGATATTCATTACTATCCAAGTTCGACAGATGCAGAAAAATGCGTGCAGTTTCACCGAGTATTTTTCGACCGCGATTATGTTTATCCTGAAGCTAACGGTGTTCATGCGGTTACCGGAGGTTGGGATACCAATATAAATAAAGAATACATTTTAGGACGTTGTTCCGATTGGTTGACTCAATATTTGGGAGCCAACCATGGAGTTGGGCTGGCGGTAACCGAATCGGGACTTGCCTCGACCAACGCCAATGTACAAGCGGTTTTTTACGCTTCAACCCTGGGTGAGTTCATGAAAAATGGGGTCGAGCTTTACACGCCATGGAGCTGGAACGTGGGCATGTGGGAAACGCTCCACCTGTTTAGCCGCTACAACCAAAAGTACTTTGTACAGGCAACATCACAAAACGAACAGCTGGTATCGGTTTACCCAACCGTAAACAATACTGCCGACTCAATCACTGTTGTTCTGGTGAACCGTTCGCTTACCGACAAGCAAACTGTAAATCTGAATTTTAACGGCATCAAAATCAATCCTGATTCCTACGGCATGTATTCCATCTCAGGATTAGGCACAAGCGAAACATTCACTTCTCATTACAACAACGCTCTGAAGAAATCACAGGTTCAGGCAACAGCAACAACAATGACTGTTGAACTTGATCCGCTTTCGGTAAATTCCATTGTTATAAAATCGTTAGTGATGGGTATGTCGCCCAAAGTAAAAAAAACTGAATTTAAAGTAACAGTTTATCCAAATCCTTCCAGCAATATGGTCTATTTAAAATTTATACTTCCTGAGAGAAAAAAAGTAAATGTCGGGTTGTATAATTCAAATGGACAATTACTGAAAACAATTGCCAATTCGATGTTCGATTCAGGAGAAAATATGATTTCACAGGAAATAAAAGAACTTTCGATGGGAATCTACTGTATAAAATTCAGTTCAGAAAGTAGTAATGAAGCAGTTAAATTAATTGTTTCTAAAAATACCGGATATTAAGAATCAATAAACTAACTATGAGAACTTTAATAACTATTTTATTCTTATCAATTTCGTTAGGGAGCCTTGCAGTAAAACCGGTTCCTTCCGATCCAAAAGCGACAACGGCGGCTGTACAACTGTTTCAGAGAATGATAAAACTTGAGAAAAAAGGGCTCATGTTCGGGCATCAGGATGCTTTTGCTTACGGAGTGAAGTGGTACAATGAGGAAGGCCGTTCGGACGTGAAAGATGTTAGCGGCGACCACCCTGCAATAATTGGCTGGGAATTGGGGCACCTCGAACTTGATAGTGCTTACAGCCTCGACTCGGTTTATTTCGATAACATTCGAAAGGGCATTCAATATGCCGATAAAATTGGAGCAATTAGTACCATAAGCTGGCACCACCGTAACGCACTTACCGGCGGTTCAGCCTGGGATGTGAGCTCGAAAAAAACGGTTGCATCCATTCTTCCCGGAGGAGAAAAACACACTCTTTACCTGCAATACCTCGATAAATTAGCCAATTTTATGCTCAGCCTGAAAAACCAAAAAGGCGAATACATTCCGGTTTTATTCCGTCCATACCACGAGCATACCGGAAGTTGGTTCTGGTGGGGTAAGAACCTTTGCACAGTTGACGAATACAAAGCCTTGTGGCGTTTTACCGTTAATTATCTCCGAAATGAGAAAAACATTCACCATTTGCTTTATTCGTACTCAACCGACCGCTTTGCAACCAAAGAAGAATATCTCGAACGCTATCCCGGCGACGACATCATTGATTTGATCGGATTCGATTTGTACGACCGTGGACCTGAGTATCCCAAAATACTTGGTAACTGCGCCAAAATTGTAACCCGGCTTGCAACCGAAAAAGGGAAAATTGCAGCTGTAACCGAAGCAGGCGATCCAACCGGAAAGAAAACCGAATGGTGGACCAAAACCATACTTGAAACCTTGCGCCCGTATAATCTTTCGTATGTACTGGTTTGGCGAAACGCTTTTACAAAAACCGACGTGCCTTTTGGCCCATATAAAGGTTGCGCCAGCGAACAAGATTTTGTAAAATTCTATCAAGACCCTAAAACCTTATTCCTGAAGGATGTAAAATAAATTGCAAACAGATAAAATCGGAAGAGTAATTTCAATCGAAGTTTCTCTTTTCGCTTAAAAAGCTTTGGTGTACAGTGCCTTGTAGATCGGTCCCTGCGGTGTTAACAGGCTCTCGAAAAGAACTACTTTGTTGATGATCACAATGTCGAAAACTGTTTGCCCGTAGTCGTTCACCAAAGTATCGATGATCGCCTTATCAGCCAGATATTTCATCCGGGCGATGGTTAAGTGTGGCTTCAAAGGCTTTTGATCGAAACAAAAATCGTTTCGCTTCATCAAATCACCTAATTGCCGGTGGACTGGAATAATATTTTGCAAACTATTCAACCCCATCCAAAGCACATTCGGATCGTGCGGGTTCGGAAACACACCAACACCTTCTAATTTTGCATGAAAAGCTTTCACCTCGTCAAAAGATTGTTCAATCATATCTTGCAAAAGTTCCACCTTTTCAGTTGGTGTATCGCCAAGAAAGCTCAAGGTAATATGCCAGTTTTCAGGTTTCACCCAATTCATTTTATTAAGTCTCATCCGGCTGTTGTTTTTCCACGTTTCAACCTTCTGAACCGCTTTAATCGATGAGACTGGCAGACCGATAAATAGGCGTTTGGTCATTCTGCGAAGTTTTACATGTTACTCTGAATAAACCTTAACTGCTTTTCGAGCATCGATATTTTATACATTTCAAACCCGGCTTTTCGTGCAGTTTCAACAGGTTTTGAGTAAATATAATCAATTTCCATGGGCCTATGATTGTCGTAATCGAGTTTCATGCTTGGCGCGTAAGGTTTCATCTTAATCGTCATGTCAATCATTTGCTGGGCCAGCGATTCTTTCAGCGAAACGCCACATGCATTAGCTCCGTGGATAACTTCCAGCATCAGTTCTTTCGATAATTCACGAGTATGTTCATTGAACATTAGTTGATCGGTGGTTGCGTTCAAAACAACAGTCATTCCATTGAAAGGTATATTCCAAACCAGTTTTTGCCAACGAGCAAATTTCAGGTCGGGCAGCAAATCGGCATGAATTCCAGCTTGTTGAAAATCAGCAACTATTTGTAACAATGTGGACTGATTGGTCACATTGTACGAACTAATATTTAATTTTCCGTAATCGAGGTGATTAATATACCCAGGACCAATTTTGTTTGAACAAATAAAAGCCAGGCCACCGGCAATCATGATCCCTGGCATTTGCGCTGAAAGATCTTCCTCTAAACCTAATCCGTTTTGTAATAAAACTACTATTGACCCTGAATGAACTATAGAACGAAGCATTTCTGGCAAATAATGATTTCCCGTAGTTTTTAAACACACCAGGATAACGTCGCACTTAGGCATATCTGCCGGTTTTTTGTAAGCATTTACTTTCGATAAATGGAAATCGCCCAATATCGAATCAACCTTAAGTCCATATTTTTGAACGTGATCAAAATCACTTCGGAACAAAAAATGAACTTCCTGACCAGCTTTTGCCAACATTCCGCCATAGAAACCACCTAAAGCGCCTGTACCAATAACTCCGTAACTAATTGCCATTTTTGTTGTAATTGGGTTTCAGGCAAAATTAACGGCAAAACAGGTTTAGTTTTAACCAATCCGAAATCAACTCATTTATTGGTAACAAAAAAATTACACAATGCAGTTTTATTGAGCAGGTGACTTGAAGTCACCTGCTCAATAAACTCCACTAGCTCGCGTGAAACTTCAAGAAATCACAAATTTCGGATAAAGCTTGCTTCGACTCCCGAAACAGATTGCCAAACGCCGGATAACAATGGCACATCCCCTCTCCTACTTTCAAGGTAACTTCAGTCCCTGCAATTCTGGCTTTTTCGGCAAAACGTATAGAATCATCCCTTAAAATTTCATTGTTTCCGGCGCTTATGTGTAAAGGCGGCAGATTCGCCAAATCGCCGTAAAGCGGTGAAATATAGGGGTTTCGCCTGTCGTTTTCTCCAGCATAAAACGCACTGGCATTTTCAGAACTTCCTTTTGGCGAAAGGCATTTTTCAACATTGGTAATATACGATTCACCGGTTCGCGCCAAATCAGTCCACGGCGATAAAACAGCCGCAGCAGCAGGTAAACCCCAACCTTTATCTCTAACTGCAAGCAAAGTTGCCAGGCACAAACCTGCGCCAGCCGAATCGCCAGCAAACACAATATTTTTTGCCTCAAACCCTTTATCATGTAAAAAACAGTATGCAGTTAACGCATCATCCAGCGCAGCAGGAAAAGGATTTTCGGGCGAAAGCCTATAATTGAATACAAACGCATTAATACCAGTTCCGGAAACAAACTTAATTACATGTTGCCTGTGCGATTGTGCCGAACCTGTAACATACATTCCGCCATGAAAATATAGCATTACTTTCTGAGCATTGTTTGTTGGAAGCTTCACCCATTCGGCATACATCTCATTAATTGATTGCGGTACAATTTCAACTTCAGGTGGAAGTTTTCCAAAAATCTTACCGCCCTTCTCTGTCAGCTCTCTTAATCGTTTAATCCCTTCTGGCGAAGGATCAAAAGGTTGTTTTCTCAGTTTTCCTGTAAAAATATGGCGATTAACCATCAAACCGAGAATAATTTTACTTTTTAAACTTTGCATGATATTGCTTTTAGTTATCTGTAAGAAACATATTTAATATGATTTGTTTATCAGGCATCTTAAATCGGTTGCCGTAAATAGCTTTATTTAAAGCCAAACCGTTAATTGTTGAAAAAAATAGGGTTGCCATTTCTCGTGAATCGAAATTCTTGACCGTTCCATCGCGTTGTCCTTCAGCAAATAAACGGATCATAACCTCATATTTCACATCATTTTGTAAGCGGATAATCTCTTTAGCTTCTTCAGGGTAAGCATCGGCCAAAGCTGTTTGCGTAATCAGGAAATAGTATTGAGTAGTACTTGCATTCGTTTCAAGGCCATTCAGCAAACCTTCAACTGCTAAAACTACTTTCTCACGGGCCGAAACCGAAAGTTTCTCAAGATTCAGCGCGGCTTCGTTCATTTTAGTCATGGCTCCGGCAATTAGTTCAACAAAAATTTCTTCCTTCGACTTGTAGTAGTGATAAATCAAGCCCTGCGACATATCAGTCTTTTCGGCGATGTCGCTTATTCGGGTTGCAGCGAGTCCTTTCGTGGCGAATAAAAGCAATGCCGATGCAAGTATTTTTTCCCGGCGCTCGTCTCTTACTTTCTGGTTAGCTTCTTTGTTTCTGGGCATTTTAAATTGAATATTTATTCAATACAAAATTAATGCAAAAAATCGGGTACAAGCAAATCCGTAAAAATTATTTACCCAAATAACGATACCCGTTTTGAACCTTTTACATCGTTGATTAGTTATAAAGCAATTACTTGATTAAATCACTATTGTATGAAAATCGCATCAATCATTGTTCGAACACTGATGGGGCTCATGTTTGCCTTTGCCTCAATTGCATATTTTTTAAAGCTTTTTGATACTCCTGAAATAACCGGGAACATGAAAACTTTTAACGATGGACTTGCTGCTTCGGTTTATTTGATGCCAACAGTCAAGGTTTTTGAGTTGCTCTGTGCTCTGGCATTTCTTTCAGGAAGATTTGTTCCACTGGCAACCGTTGTGATTTTTCCAATTGTATTAAATATCTTATTAGTTCATGCCTTTCTTGATCCTTCGGGACTTTTGATGGCGGTATTGTTGCTTTTAGGCAATTTGTTCCTCGCCTTTTACCACCGTGACAAGTACAAAAAACTACTTTCGGCGAAATAGAATCTACAATTGACTCAATAATACTATCGCAGCTAAGTGTTAAAATTATTAATTTAACATTTAGTAGTGAGTTTTTTGTCTAATTTCAAGTGTTCTAAAAATGACTAACAATGAAAACAGCATCATTTATCCTATCAGTTTGTTTGCTCTTATCATACTCATTGTCAGCGCAGATAAAAACAGAATCTAAATCTGATTCAATAAAAATAGGATATGCTTTAGGCCAGAAAATACTAAATGACACCTTGAAACTTGAGAATCCGTTTAAAGAGAATAACTTTCAATCCACTTACAAAAATAATTCTTTCAGGACGGAACAAAACCTAGCTCAGAACTATTACTGGGGTTATCGATACCCAACCAACAAAATGCCAATTGCCAGGCCCAATTTTAAATCGAATATGCCTGTTGCTAAACCCGATTCATCAAGCCTGTATTTTATTCAGATTAAAAAAACCGGAAAATAAATAGGCTTTTATTTAAGTAATCAATTTTCTTGTTTATTTGCGATTTTCAATCCATTTTGTTGGCGCTAACGCGATTTTACCCTACCTTGCGTCCACAAAACGAAACCTCTAATTATAAACGCTAATAAACTAAAATGAAACGAATTGCCTTTTGTGCAATGGCTTTTTTATTTGTCATTGTACTATCAATCAGTCAGACTTTTGCAGAAGTTAAATTACCTGCTGTTTTTTGTGACAACATGGTTTTACAACAGCAAACCCAGGTAGCAATCTGGGGAAAAGCCAGTAAAAGCACAACTGTAAATGTCTCCACTTCATGGAACGGGAAAAGCTATAGCGCCAAAACATCGGCTGACGGTAGCTGGAAACTGAAGGTTGCCACCCCAAAAGCAGGTGGACCTTATGAAATTACAATAAGCGATGGAAAGTCGGTAAAATTGAAAAACGTACTTATTGGCGAAGTATGGGTTTGCTCAGGCCAATCGAACATGGAAATGCCCATGAAAGGTTTTAAAAATCAACCAATCAGTGGCGGTTCTGATGCTATTGCTTTATCTACCAACCCGAACATCAGGTTGTTTACGGTAAAGAAAGCTACAAACCTTGAACCTGTTGACGATTTCTCGGGATCGTGGAATTTATGTATTCCTGAAAATGTTTATGAATTTAGTGCAACAGCTTATTTCTTTGGATTAATGCTGAACAAAGCGCTGAATGTTCCAATCGGGCTGATTAACACGAGCTGGGGCGGAACGCGTATCGAGCCCTGGATTAGTGAAGTTGGCTGTAAAAACTTCGACTGGGTTAAACTTCCAGATAAAAAACAAGTTGAGAACTTATCGCCTCAAACACCTACCGTTTTATTTAATGCCATGATTAACCCGATGGTTGGTTACGGAATTCGGGGAGCTATTTGGTACCAGGGCGAATCGAACAGAAATGAGCCCAAAGAATACCAAAAACTTTTGCCAGGCTTGGTAACCAACTGGCGTTCGCAATGGGGAATTGGCGATTTTCCGTTTTACTATGTAGAAATTGCTCCGTTCGATTATGGTCCAACCGGATTAAGTTCGGCTTATCTGCGTGAAGCCCAACTAAAAGCATCTACTGTAATTCCTAATATTGGTATGGCCAGTATTATGGATGTAGGAGAAAAAGATTGTATTCATCCTGCAGCTAAAGAAACCGGATCAAAACGTCTGGCATTACTGGCGCTTGCTCAAACTTATGGGATTAAAGGAATCAATTGTCTGAGCCCTGTTCTAAAAGAAATGAAAATAAATGAAGGCGTTGTAAAATTGACATTTGATAATGCTCCGATGGGATTAACATCTTTTGGTAAGGAACTTTCATGTTTCGAAGTTGCCGGAGAAAACAAACGTTTCTATCCTGCCAAAGCTTTTATTTCGGGCGATGGAGTTACTTTATTTGCACCTCAGGTAGCCAAACCGGTAGCCGTTCGATACGCATTCAAAGATTTCATTGTTGGTGATTTATTCAGCATCGATGGCTTGCCCGTTTCGTCATTCCGTACTGATGATTGGGAATAAGAGAAATATTTCGGGAAGTGGATTGCGTAATGCTCAACTTGTAACCGCTTCCCGAAACCCGTAACACAAAAGGAATAACCTAAATACTTAATAAACGCAAAAGTAATGGAAAACAAGTTTTCACGACGTAGATTTTTAGGCACTGCCGCTGCAGCAACAGCGCTGGCAGCAATGCCTTTCGGTAAAAGTTTTGGTGCAGTTGCCAGCAGTTTTGCAGGAGCCAAGCCTAATTCGAAATTTGGTGGGGTACAAATTGGCGCTATTACCTACAGCTGGCGCAGTATGCCAGGTACACCTCAGGATGTAATTAAATACTGCATACAAGCAGGAATTAGCAGTCTTGAACTTATGGGTAATGTTGCTGAAGATTACCTTGGCCTTCCACCTTCTCCGCCACGTCCGGCCAAAGATGCCACACAGGCACAAAAGGATGCATATACAAAAGCAGCTACCGAGGCTACCGAAGCACAAAAGAAATGGAGACTTTCGGTTTCGATGGACAAATTTGTAGAGCTACGAAAAATGTTTAACGATGCCGGGATTGACATTCACATTGTAAAGTTCTCTCCATCGAACTGGAGCGACGAAGAAATCGACTATGCTTTCAATGCCGCCAAGGCAATGGGCGCCAAAGGAGTTACCAACGAAATTGGCGACGATGCCTGTAAACGTTTAGGTCCGTTTGCTGAAAAACACAAGATGTATGCTATTTTCCATAATCATGGGCAACCAGCCGAACCAGGATTTTCATTTGATAAATTCCTGGCCTACTCGCCCGCCAATATGCTGAATTTTGATGCCGGACATTACTTTGGCTATACCGGAAATCATCCGAACGAAGTAATTAAACGACTACATAAGAGAATTTTCAGTGTGCACATGAAAGACAAGACCAGTCCGAAATCGACACCCGCCAATACCAATAAACCCTGGGGACAAGGCGATACTCCAATTTCGGATGTTTTATTGCTTCTGAAGAAAGAAAAATGGCCAATTTATGTTGATATTGAGTTGGAATACGAAGTTCCGACTGACTCCGACGCGGCCAAAGAAGTAGCTAAATGTGTTGAATTCGCTAAAAAGATTTTAGTATAATTAAACGCAAAATATAAACAAAGGACCGGACATCAATCCGGTTTTTTGTTTATAAACTTTTCGTTAGCAAAACTATCCACAAAATTCTAATTCAATTTTACTGATATTGCCCGGGGCCAACGGTTACATCGAACATAAATATTCCATTTTTATCCTTATAACTGTATTTAAACATAACGCCAATATCACGCACCGACTTCATATTCGGACTAGTCTTAACAATATTTGTGATTTGAGTCGCTAGGATTTTCTTCATTTCATTTGGATTGGCCTCATTTATATCAACATTTATAGTTTACAGGACTTTCTTTTCCACAATTGGAGCAGGTTGATTTTTCCATAGCTGTTTTTTTGATGATAAAAGTAAGCTTTTCTTTATGTTGTTTATGATGAATTCAATGAAAGTTGCCACTAAATACCGATTTCGCGATTAACCGCTTACTTTACCAGATCGGGATATTGTTTTTCTATAATCTTTTTCATTTCTACAGGCAATTGATTCAAAAGAACCGGGTTGTCCTGAGGACGTGTTTGCTTTTGATTAATTTGGCCCATTAAACTCCATCTTCGGGTCATCCCGGCTGGTTCACTTGCAGGTAAATCATAACGGGTAAAATCGATAACCATTTCCCGATCGTTTGATTTTATTGATCGAAGCGTGGCCAGGCGAAAATCTTTATTCATAAACCAGCATATTTCCTTATCAGCGTCGGAGCCACCAATTCCTGAGCCAATTTCCTGAAACCGGTAGTTAAAACTGTTAAATTTATAATGTTTTCGCCAGATCAGGCCAAATTCTCCCTGTGTAATAAACTTCACACCGGGCCAGCGTTTTTTAATGGCACTTACCCATTCTGTTAAACCTTTCACATCTATTGGCAAAGAAACTTCCCAGCAATTGGTTACCCACGCAAAACCGTTCAATTCAAAACCCTTGTCGAAATGAAGGGCTGTTGTATGCATCATTTCTTTCAAGCCAGTTTCTAATCCGTATTTTCCTAAAGTTTCGATTGGGCCCACTCCCATCCTGCTATTAAATCCACCGGCAAACCCTTCGCGGCGGGCAGCTAAAAAATCCATTGTCCAACCATCAAGATTCACACAATCAACAAAATCATCTTTTCCTTGGGCCGGTTTACAAAAATGTTCTTTGGACGGATAAAAAGGATAACTCACTGAGCCATCACCATCCTGATTATCAACAGCATATTGGCTCCAAATATTTCCCTGACAAACATGAATTCCTTCATTTTCAGCCAAAAATTCCTGATTTTTTGAAGATAAGAACCCAGCCACAACACTTTTAGGACGATAGCCATTCCCCACAACTTCTGATACTTTGGCAAGTCCATCGTGCAAGTCACGATTTACCTGTTCAATTGAATTATAGGCATTTGCGAAATAAGCTCCAGGAATAAAAGTGATTTCATCGCCGTACTTCTTTTGATAGCCAACAACTATTTCCCTTATTTTTCGGTAATTGGCAGTAGTATCATGTAGAGCAAGCCAGCTAAAGGCCCAGGTGATGCGTGCTCCCGGAAAGCCTTCGACAATTGCTTCCCTGAATTTGGTAACAACTTCTGGTGTATGAAGCTCTCGCTCGTCGTGCCCAACATTTTTATCTCGGGCAACTTCAATTTGGTTTACCCTGATGATTGCATTAAAAGTAAGGAAACGGTTGCCCATTAAGGAAACTGGCTTGCTTTTATTGGCGCCATTTGAAAGAAAGGCACCCAAAAACAACAGGAATAGAAAAGCGAACGATTTCATTTATCTGAATTTAGTTGGTTATGCTGATTAGTTCTCAAATCTAGCAAATTAAACAAAATCCAATTCAGAAAAACAAACCGAATTTGCGGTAAAACTTACTCCTGATTTAATGCCCTGACGCGTGAAACCATAAACGAAATTCCTATACCAAAAATACCAATTACTGCAAACGAATACCGAAGACCGGCAGCCTCCGAAATGTACCCGATTAGTGGCGGTCCCATTAAAAAACCAAGGAAACTTACACTCGAAACCGTTGCCAAAGCGATTCCTGCCGGAATTTTACTATGTCGTCCGGCAGCGCTGTAAACTGTTGGTACAATGCTCGAAACGCCCAACCCAACTAACATAAAGGCAAATGTACAAGGAATTAAATAGGGAAAGAAAACCGAAATAAACAAGCCGGATGAAATCATCACCCCACATATTTGAAGCAGTTTTTTCCGGCCAATTTTCGAAATCATATAATCGGCGACAAATCTGCCGGTAGCCATCATAATCATAAACGAAGTATAGCCCAAAACAACTAATGAAGCAGGCGCTTTTACCACGTCTTTAAAATAAATTCCACTCCAGTCGAACATGGCCCCTTCGCTGGCCATACTACAAAAACCAATTATTCCAAGCTGAAACAATATACTGTCGGGCTTATTGAAGAATTTTTTGCGAGGCTCATCTACTGTAAGTGTTGGTTGGCTTCGTACCAAATACGGATAATTGATCCATACTATTGTCCAAACAATACAAATTATAATTACAAAATGCCAGAATACAGGTATTTTAAGATTAATCATCACCAAACCAATCAAAGCGCCCGTAAAACCTGCAAGGCTCCATCCGCCATGAAACGACGACATAATTGGACGCGCATAAATCCGTTCAGCGGCAACTCCTTGTGTATTAATCGATATATTACTTAAATTTCCGGCTAATCCAAAAATAAATAATCCTATTGCCAATTGCCAACCAGCGCTTACCAAACCTAAATTACAAAGTAGAATAGAATAAGCAGGTAAAGCAACCAAAAGCGTTTTATGACTGCCAAAACGCGTAACCAGTTTGCCCGAGAAAGGCATCATAAGAAACTGCCCAACAGGTAAAGCGAATAATATACTTCCGAAAAGTGCATCACTCAGATTAAGGCTTGACTTAATGTCAGGGATACGGCTTGCCCACGACGAAAAGCACAAACCCATACAGAAATAAACTAGAGCTACTGCTATTCGGATACGTTTTTTCCCTGGCTGGTCATGATTTTTTTTATCAGCTATAATCTCGTCTATCATTCTTTCTCCTTATCCAAATAATTACCGACACAAAAGTATGAAATCTGGTTCATCAGGATATTTAATTCAAAAAATAACCCACAATCGTTAAGAAATTGCGAACCGAAATATTAAACGAGTTTAAAGCCTAAAAGATTAACAAAAGAACTGGATAAAACATTTTCTGTAACATTTTAAAGAAATAGGAAAAAATGAACCAAAAAAGTAAATTGAGCACTGAAAAAAGATGTCTTCTTTGAAAAATTTTATAAAAATCAATGCAAAATGAACGACCTGACAAAAACGAGGGAAGAGTTGGTTAACATGGTGAAGGAACAAAGGCAGGAAATCGAGTCTTTAAAAGCATTGTTACAACAATCGATAACCGAGAATGATCAAATTACTCTCCATCTGAAAGAATGTTCGAAAAAGATTAACTTTCACAACCTGATTTCAGAAATATTGACCAAATACAACCTATCAGCAGATGATGTTTGCCAAAGAGTTGTAGAAATAATACCATCTGCATGGCAGGTTCCAGAACATACAACAGCCTCAATAACAGTTACTGACAAGGTATTCCTTTCTTCAGGATTCCAAAAAACTGACTATTTCATTTCAGAACAAATAAAAGCTGGCAACACACTTATCGGAAGCATTGAAGTATATTATACAAGTGAAGATACATGCGGTACAACAAATTTATCTCAGCCAGAAGAGTCTGATTTACTGAGAACAGTTGCTTTAAAACTTGGTAGTTTTTTCGAAATACGTTCGTTTTACGAAGCAAAAAGCGAGAACGACCAACGGTTAAAAATTATCACCGAATCGTCGTTGGATGCCATTATTTTATTGGATAATGACGGGAATATTTCATTTTGGAACCCTGCTGCCGAAAAACTTCTCGGTTATTCAAAAGAGGAGGCTGTTGGTTGTAACCTGCACAAATTATTGGCTCCCGGGAAATATCATGCTGCTTCCGAAAAGGCATTCGGCAAGTTCAGACAAACTGGCAACGGGCCAGTTATAAATAAAATACTTGAATTAGAAGCCATTACCAAAAACGGCAATGAAATATTCATTGAACTTTCAATATCAGGAATAAAAATCGAAAACAAATGGAATGCTTTGGGTTTTATCCGGGATATCACCCAACGAAAACGTGCCGAATTATCCTTACAGGAAAGTGAACAAAGATTCAGAAACCTGATCGAAAACATCAATGATGTAATATATGAAATTGACATTCAAGGAAATATAAAATACATTAGCTCTCCAATTCAAAGGATCATTGGTTTCCTGCCAGAAGAAATTATTGGGAAAAACTTTCTCGATTTCGTTGGAACTAATGCTGAATTTCTGTCCAGGAGATTATCAATATTAAAAGAAAAACCTGAGATATATAACGAATATAAGATACAATCAAAATCGGGCGAAAACAGGTGGATCAGGTTGTCGACAAAAGCTATATTAAATGATGGCCAAATGACTGGAGCTTATGGAACGCTAATAGATATTACTGAAAAAAAACAGCTCGACATTGAATTGCAGAAAAGCGAAGCCCATTACAAAAGTTTTTTCGAAAGTATTAACTCAATAATGCTGATTATCGATCCTGAAACAAGCTCGATAATTGATGCAAATCCGGCAGCAAGCAGATTTTATGGATGGTCGAGAGCCCAACTGTGTTCTATGAATATCTCTGAAATTTATACCCTTTCGCCCGAAGAAATAAAAGAGGCATTGCAACTCTCCAAAGCATCTATACATCAATATCTTATATTTAAACATCGTTTAAGTAATGGCGAAATCAGAGATGTTGAAGTTTATTCCGGACCAGTGAAATTTGGTAACTCCACTTTAGTTCATGCTGTTGTTCACGATATTACCGAACGTAAACAATTTGAAGAAAAGTTGAAAGAATCGGAAGCCCGTTTCAGAATGGTATTTGAAAACGTTTTTGATGGGATAAGTATATTTGAAGAAAACCCGGACCCGTCAAAACGAAGATTAATTGATTGTAATGAACAATATGCCGCAATGGCTGGGCGAAGTCGTGATGAATTACTTGAAATTGGTTATACCTACTCGCTTACCAAAACCATTGACGAAAACGCCAACGAATTACGAATCAAAGGGTTAAATGATCAAACAGCTTATCATGGTTCATTTAAATGGTTACGCCCCGACGAGAAAGTTAATACCATTGAATACATAGCAAGGCCAATTAAATTCCAGGGAAAATTGTATTCAATTGGCATTGACCGGGATATAACTGAAACTAAACAAAAAGAAGACCAGCTCCGCAGGTTATCTCAGGCAGTAGAGCAAAGCCCCGTAAGTATTGTAATTACTGACCTTGATGGAAAAATTGAGTATGCAAACCCACAGGCGTGTAAAACAACAGGATATTCGCTCAACGAATTGAAAGGTGAAAATCCAAGGGTTTTAAAATCAGGCGAAACATCAAATTCCGAATATCAACAATTGTGGAATACAATTGCAAACGGAAATCAATGGAAAGGAATATTCCATAACAAACGGAAAAACGGGGAACTCTATTGGGAATCGTCTCAAATCTCTCCAATTGTTGATAGCAAAGGGGAAATAATTAATTACCTGGCTGTAAAAGAAGACATTACCGAACAAAAAAGAATACAGGAGGAACTGACCGAGAGAGAGTCGGAATTAAATTTTGCGCAAGAAATAGCACAAATGGGTAGCTGGAACCTGAACTTAAAAACCAACAAAATGAGTTGGTCTGAAAATTACTATCGCATGTTAGGTTTAACAATTTACCAGGATAATGTTCCAAGCGACTATTTCTTCAAAATGATATATCCGGAAGATGCCCCTTTAATCGATACCATGCTCGAAGAAATGCATCATACAAAGAAACAGGTGAGTTACGATATGCGAATTGTAACACCCGACAATCAAATACGGTGGATGCAAAATAACATTGTTCCCGTTTTTGAGGGAAACAACCTTATTATGCTAAAAGGTGTAAATATTGATATTACTGAAAAAAAATTCGCTGAAGAAAAGGTAAAACAGCAAAACGAACGGCTAACAGCCATAATTAATGCAATTCCCGACCTGATTTTTATTACCGACCAGGAAGGCACTTACCTGGAATACTTCAAATCTCACTTGTCTGATACACTTATTTTTTCTGAAGAAAAGCTTATCGGGACAAATATTACGGATGTTTTTGATACAGAAACATCAAATCTTCATATTAACAAAACTAAAGAGTGTTTGCTAAAACAACAGCTGGTAACATACGAATACATACTTAACCAAAAAGGAGTTCGTAATTATTATGAAGCACGATTGGTTCCTTTGACAAACAATAACGTTTTAAGATTCGTTAGGGATTTTACAGAAAAAAGACTAAAAGACAACGAATTACGAAAACTATCGCTGGCCATTGAACAAAGTCCTGTTTCAATTGTGATTACCGATCTGGATGCCAATATTCAGTATGTAAATCCTGCATTTATAAACACATCGGGCTATTCGTATGAGGAGATTATAGGCCAAAACACAAAAATCTTAAAATCAGGTTTAACAAAAAAAGAAGTCTACAATAACCTATGGGAAACTATAGCCAAAGGACTTACATGGAAAAACGAATGGATAAATAAGAAGAAAAATGGAGAACTGTATTGGGAAAGTATCTCGATAACACCCATTTACGACGATCAGGGAATACTCATTAATTATCTGGCCGTAAAACAAGATGTTTCCGACAGAAAAAGGGCTGAAAAGGAAATACTAGAACTAAACCTTAGCCTGGAAGAAAGAATTGAAAAACGAACGGCTGAATTGGCCGAAGCAAATACATCGTTAATTCAGGAAATTGAAGTCAGAAAAACAGCTGAAGTTGCTTTGGCGCAAAGCGAGAAAAGTTATCGTATGGTTGTCGAAAATGTTGCAGAAATCATTTTTCAGACTGATACAAACGGGTTATGGGTATTCCTGAACAACTCGTGGGAAACAATTACCGGATTTAGTGTAAAAGAGTCAATCGGCCAGCTATTTATCAATTTTGTTTATCCTGAAGACAGAGAACGAAACTGGAAAGAATTTGAGCCGCTTATTAAACGTGAAAAAGAATATTTCAGGCATGAAATCAGGTATTTAACCAAAGATGGAAATTTCAGGTGGATAGAAGTATATGCCAAACTTGGTATCGATGAAAATAATACCGTAATAGGAACTTATGGAACGTTACAGGACATTACCAATCGAAAATTGGCTGAAGAAATGGTGCATGTTCAAAAAGAGCGCCTCGAATCAATTATTGAAGGGTCGAGCCTTGGCACCTGGGAATGGAATATTCAAACCGGTGAAACAATATTCAACAGCAGATGGGCTGAATTGATTGGTTACTCATTGGACGAATTACAACCAGTAAATATTGATACCTGGTTAAAGTATGTTCATACTGAAGATCAGCTCATAAGCGAGAAATTATTGCAGCAACATTTTAGGGGAGAAACCGATTTTTATGTTTGCGACGTAAGAATGAGGCACAAAGATGGTAGCTGGATTTGGGTACACGATTCGGGCAAAGTAATTTCATATACTGCAGATGGAAAACCTTTGTGGATGTTTGGATCACACCACGATATAACAGAACGGAAAAAGGCTGAAATATTTGAAAACGAAATACTTCAACTTTCACCAAAGTTAACAGGTATTTCACTTACCGAAATCGATTCAGCCATTAACCTTGCTATTTCCCGAATTGGGAAAGTTCTGGACGCCGACCGCTCTTATGTTTTCGAATGTAGCGACGACTTGCAATATTTCAATAATACATTTGAATGGTGTAACGATGGTATAACCTCACAAATCAACAAATTGCAGGCTATTCCAACAGATTTATTCCCTGGCATGATGAATAAACTCAGAAAACTGGAACATGTAATAATTGAATCGGTTGCTGATTTGCCCGGAAGTTGGAACGCTGAAAAGGAGATTCTTGAACCACAGGAGATTCAATCGCTTATTTTGATTCCGATGGTTGTTGACAACAATTTGATGGGTTTCGTAGGCCTTGATTCGGTTAAAGCAAAAAGAACATATACTTCAAGTGAAATTAATACTTTAAAAATATGGAGTAGTATGCTTTCGAGCCTTATAAACAACCAACGGGCTGAAAAATTACTTGAACAAACACGGCAAAACTACAAGACATTTTTCAATACCATAGATGATTTCCTTTTTATTTTTAACGAAGAAGGAACTATTGTCGATGTTAATCAAACAGTAATTAACAGGCTTGGTTATCAGCAACATGAAATATTAAATAAAACAGTCACAAAATTTAGGCCGGCAGACCGACGCGAAGAAGCGCTGGAAGTTATGAAAAATATCCTGACCGGAAAGTTATCATCGTGCACAATACCTTTGTTAACTTGCGATGGAAAACAAATACCTGTTGAAACCAAAATCAAGAGAGGATTCTGGAATGGGAAACCGGTTATTTTTGGTATCAGTAAAGACATTTCACAAATAAAACTTTCTGAACAAAAATTTGCCTCAGCTTTTCATTCCAGTTCAGCCGTTATGACAATTACCCGTTTTGACGACGGACAATTTGTTGATGTAAACAATGCTTTCATTAACACATTGGGTTATTCCAGCGAAGAAATAAAAGGACAATCTTTGTTTTCTTTGGGTATAATCAGGGAACCCAATGCCGATAAAACGCTCCAGGTGGCCCTATTGACAGGTATTCCTGTTCATGACATAGAAATAAAGGCTTACTCAAAATCAAACAATATACATGTTTTTCTGTTGTCAGCCGAAGAAATTTATGTAGGAACAGAAAGGTGTATATTATCTGTTGCCATAGATATTACTGCACGCAAACAAGCCGAAGAGCAATTACAATGGAACAAATCGTTGCTCGAAATGATGTCTAATTCATCTCCTCTTGGGTTCCTTGTTGTTGACAACAGGACCGACGATATTTTGTACTTCAATAAGCGATTCTGCCAAATCTGGGGAATCGAACATTTGGAAGAACAAATGTTGAGCGGAGAACTAAAAAACAATGACATAATTCCGCATTATCTACCAATACTCGTTGATAATAAAAGTTTTACAGAATCAAACGAGCCATTACAGGATGAAAATAACCGCGATATAATCTCGGATGAAATACACTTTACAAACGACCGTACAATCCACCGGTATTCAACACAAATCAGAGGAATAGACGACAAGTACTATGGTCGTTTCTACATTTTCGAAGACGTTACTGAAGAAAAGACAGCAGAAGAAGAATTAAGAAATGCAAGAAATGAAGCCGAAAGGGCCAACATTGCCAAAAGCGAATTTTTATCGCGTATGAGCCACGAGCTTCGGACTCCGTTGAATTCAATTCTCGGGTTTGCTCAATTGTTGGAAATGGGAGAACTAAATGCAGGACAGCGGAAAGGAGTAAATCACATCATGAAAAGCGGAAAGCACTTACTCGATTTGATTAACGAAGTACTTGATATATCCCGAATTGAATCGGGGAGATTATCTTTGTCGCTCGAACCTGTTCAACTTAGCAGCTTAATTCCCGAAATGATTGACGTAATTAAGCTACAAGCAACTGAACGCCAGATAAAAGTTGAAATAATAGACTCACCCGATAATCATTTATTTATAAAATGCGACCGACAACGAATTAAACAAGTTATTTTAAATTTATTGAACAATGCAGTGAAGTACAATCGCGAAGGTGGCTCAATATATATAAACATCGAATTGAGACCCACAACAATGATTCGTATTTCCGTTACCGACACAGGCTATGGCATAGCGTCTGAATTTATTCCTAAATTATTTACTCCATTCGAGCGAATTGGAGCTGATAAAACAAATACTGAAGGGACCGGATTAGGTTTATCGGTTGTAAAGAAACTGATAGAAGTTATGGGTGGCAACTATGGTGTTGATAGTAACCCAAGCCAAGGCAGCACATTCTGGATAGAATTACCATTGATTGATAGCCCATTGGAAAAAGCCAGCCAAACAGGGATACTGGACATAAAGAGCAACAAAATAGATGGGAAAACAGGAACCATCCTTTATATTGAGGATAATTTATCGAATGTTGAGCTGGTAGAGCAAATATTAACTATTCAAAGAGCTGATATAGAACTAATAACCAATAGTTTTGGTAAAAAAGCTGTTCCCCTGTCAATAGAGCATTGCCCCGACCTGATATTGCTCGACCTCAACCTGCCCGACATTCATGGAAGTATTGTACTTCAGCAACTTCAATCAGTTGAAGAAACCAGGAATATTCCGGTAGTAATTATTAGCGCCGATGCGATGCCCCATCAACTTGAAAAGCTACTTGAAGCAGGGGCAAAAAGATACCTGACTAAACCGTTGGATATACCAGAATTCTTACAGTTAATACAAGACTATTTACCTGAAGATAACATGCAACCTAATATAATCAGTAAAAAATCATAAGATTAAGAATCATAAAAAATTTCACTTTATATAAATGGATATCAGGTTTTTCGGATTATTTTGATTAACTTGTTTATTCCTTTAAGAAACGAGGTAAGGCTTATTTACTTTTAAGTCAAGACTTATGGATCAACACCATCAAACGCCAGAAGAGTTCATAAAACAAATAAACGATTTGAAGCAGGAACTTAGCTTGCTTAAGCAATTATTTGACAAGGAATTAAACGAACGCAAATTGGTTGAGTTTAATCTGCGTGAACGAGTTAAAGAGCTAAACTGTCATAACCAGATATCAGGGCTCATGGCCGATTCTTCGCTTTCACTTGACTATATTATTGCACAAATTGTTCAAATCATCCCACCAAGCTGGCAATTCCCCGAAATTGCACAAGCGATGGTCGAAGTAAAAGGGAAAATATACCAAACACCACATTTCAAAAAATCGGTATATACATTAAGTCACGAAATAAAAGTTAACGGAGAAATTGTAGGGTCTGTTCAGGTTTGTTATCCTGAAGACCGCATTCCACCAACCAAGCCAATTTTTTTGAAAGAAGAAGAAAACCTGTTGTTTTCGATTGCAGTAAAAATTGGAAATTTTATTGAGCATAATAAAAAAGAAGAGGCCATACTCGAAAGAGAAGAAAAATATAAAAAGCTGGTTGAATCGATCAATGAAATAGTATATGAAATAACTTCAGATGGAGTAATTAAATACATTAGCCCATCTGTAACGTCAATTTTAGGATTTAATGCCAGCGAACTGGTTGGCCAAAACATTCTAAACTATGTGTTTGAGGATGACAAAACCCTATTAGCCAACCGGCTATCATATCCAGATATCAACACTGCCGGTTTGCACGAATATCGATTTCTGACCCAAACTGGTCAAATTAAATGGCTTAGTAAATCAACGGCCACAATTGATAAGAAGGGATTACTATTTACCCGTGCTGGTGTAATGCGCGATATAACCGATCTTAAAAATTCGGAGGAAGCGATTTTTAGGGCCAACCGGTTGTATGCCGTTATCAGCCAGGTTAATCAGGCAATTGTACACACTAAAAACAGGTATAAGTTACTTGAGGAAATTTGCAACATTGCGCTTGAATTTGGGAAATTCAGGATGGCATGGATTGGAGTTATCGATGAGAAAACAAAAAAAATTGTTCCAATAGCTTCTAAAGGAGATGAAGATGACTACCTGTCGCTTATAAAACCGATTACTTTAACCGAGTCTCCGCAAGGATTTGGGCCAACAGGTTTAGCACTGCGCAACGGCCATTATTTTGTATGCAACGATATTGGTAACGATCCTGTTATGCAGCCATGGAAAGAAGAGGCTTTAAAAAGGGGCTTTCGATCTTCAATTTCTTTACCGATTAAACAATTTGGAAAAATTCAGGCTTCTTATAATCTTTATGCTTCAACACCAAACTTTTTTAACAGCGAAGAAATTAATCTACTCGAAGAAATTGCAGGAGATATAGGTTTTGCCTTTGAAGCGCTGGCATCAGAAGAAGAACGAAAAATTGCAGAGGAAGAAAGCCGGAAATTCAAAATCATTAATGAGGAAGCCAATTTTGGCTCGGCTCTAACTACAATGGATGGTTATATTTTATATGTTAATCCGGCATTTGCCGAAATGCACCAATACTATGCTAATGAACTAATTGGGGAACACCTAAGTATATTCCACAACCCGGAACAGATGATTCGGGTTGAAGAAAAACTTAATATCTTGATGGAAAAAGGAGAATTTTCTGCTGAAGAAATATGGCATACCCGGAAAGATGGCAGCATTTTCCCCACATTGATGAATGCATCTGTTATATTCGATTCCAATCAAGTACCACAATATTTTTCAGCAACAGCTATTAATATAACTGATTTAGTCCAAAAAGAGGAAGAACTTCGCCAAAGCGAAGAGGACCTAAACAATGCACAGGAAATTGCACAAATGGGAAGTTGGTTATTTGATGTAAAAACTGGTGCAATTAAATGGTCAAAAAATTACTTCAAGCTATTTACTGATGACTCAACAAAGGCATCTCCATCATTTGAGGACATTATTCAGTATATTCATCCTGATGACCGCGAATATTTTGAGCAAAAAAGGAAAGAACTTCTCCATCTTCGATCTAAGGAAACAATGTATTTCCGGATGGTTTTACCCAACGGTAAACTCAAATGGATACAAAGTAATGTCGTTCCACAATTCGAAAACAATAAACTCATCCGAATAAACGGAATAAGTATCGATATCACTGAGAAAAAACTTGCCGAAGAAGAAATTAACAGGCAAAACCTGAGGCTAAATGCCATCATTAATGCAATGCCTGATATGATGTTCATACTCGATTCGGCTGGTACCTACCTCGAATTTTACTCCAGGCATACCGAAAAGCTAATTGCACCTGTAAACGAATTTATTGGGAAAAACTTACATGATTTCTTCGATCCAGATTCTGCAAAATTGCATATCAGGAAAATTAACGAGTGCCTTGATTCAGACAACCTTATTTCGTACGAATATACAATTGGCAACCCAAATGCTCCAGAATTTTTCGAAGCCCGGCTTATTCCCCTGGAAAGCAATAAAGTACTTGCCTTTGTACGAGATATTACCGACAAAAAACAAAAAGAAATTCTTATCAGAAAATTATCACAGGCAGTGGAGCAAAGCCCTGTATTAGTAGTGATTACCGATTTAAACGGCAGCATTGAATATATTAATCAAGCATTTTCTTATACTACGGGTTATTCTTTTGAAGAAGCATTTGGCAAAAATCCACGCATTCTAAAATCAGGAACTACCGATCCAGCAGTTTACGAGGACCTTTGGGAAACAATTATCTCAGGAAAACAATGGGAAGGAGAATGGATTAATAAAAAGAAAAACGGCGAATTATACTGGGAGTCGGTTTCAATAGCCCCCATCCAAAACGAATTGGGTGAAATAACAAACTATATTGCTGTAAAACAAGACATAACGCAACGAAAACAAGCCGAAAGCGAAATTCATGAGTTAAACTCAAGCCTTGAGAAAAAAATTGAAGAACGAACAGCCCAGTTGGCCGAGATAAATTTAAGCCTAAAAAAAGAAGTTGAAGAACGAAAGGCTATTTCGGAAGCATTACAATTGAAAACAGAGGAATTGGAAAGTTTCTTCAATGTTGCGCTCGATTTGCTATGTATCGCTGATATCCAAGGTAATTTTATACGTGTCAACAAAGCATGGGAAAACATTCTCGGATATTCAGTTCCTGATCTTGAACAAAGACAATTCCTCGAATTTGTTCATCCTGATGATATAGAGGCAACCTTAAAATCAATGGCAGAACTGAGCGAACAACATCCAATCCTAAATTTTGTTAATCGCTACAAAACAAAAGATGGATCCTATCGATTCATTGAATGGAGAAGCTCTCCTTCAGGAAAACTCATTTATGCTGCTGCGCGTGACATAACCGAACGGATACGTTGGGAAGAAGAAACCCAAAAAGCCCGGTTAGACGCCGAACAAGCCAACATGGCCAAAAGCGAATTCCTGTCCAGGATGAGCCACGAATTACGTACTCCGATGAACGCGATACTTGGTTTTGCCCAACTACTTGACATGAGTGAACTTAATCCCTCTCAAAAAAGAGGAGTCGACCATATTTTACACGGAGGAAAACATTTATTAGGGTTGATTAATGAAGTGCTCGACATCTCAAGAATTGAATCAGGGAAAATGTCGCTTTCAACAGAACCTGTTAAAATTAAAGAAATATTGGGCGAAATGATTGATATTATTCAACCATTGTCAAACGAAAAAAAGGTATCAGTTGAAGTAATCATGTCGGATGATACACAATACTCGGTATTTGCCGACCGACAAAGATTAAAACAAGTGTTGATTAACTTACTTAGCAATGCCATAAAATACAACAAACAAAATGGGAAAGTAATTCTCCAAACCAGCAAAAAATCAGGATCGGATAACCTTGAAAAAATCAGGATCAATATCTCGGACACCGGGCTTGGTATTCGTAAAGAAGACATGTCAAAACTTTTCAGTCCGTTTGAGCGTATTGGAGCAGAATTCTCAACAACTGAAGGTTCGGGACTTGGTTTAACTGTTGTTAAAAAACTTATGGAAGCTATGAATGGCGAAGTTGGCGTAGAAAGTATTTACGGAGAAGGAAGTACGTTCTGGATTGAGCTTCCTGTAACAGAAAGCCAGCTTGAGAAAGCAATAAAATCGGGAACTTTAGATAGCATCAATAGTAATAAAGCAGATAAAGCAGGGTCTATTCTGTACATCGAAGATAATTTCTCGAACGTTGAACTCATTGAACAAATTCTGACAACTCAGCGACCTGATATTAAGCTGATTGTTGAAATGTATGGTTCAAAAGCTATTCAACAAGCAACCGAATACCAACCGAATTTGATTCTCCTTGACCTTAATCTTCCTGATATTCATGGCAGTAAAGTTTTGGAGTTAATTCTGTCAAACGAAAAAACGAAAAATATACCGGTTGTTGTTATTAGTGCCGACGCAATGTCCGATCAGTTTAAACGAATGATAGATATTGGCGCTAAAAAATATTTAACAAAGCCAATAGATATAACCCTCTTTTTGGCAACTGTTGATAAATATATGAAGTAAAATATTTGGATGAAATAGCCATAAGAACAAACACTCATACAACCAAAAATGTATAAATGGCTATTCCATCCGTTGGATTGTTCAACTAAAAGAAAATGCTAATACGCAGATTATAAGACAATAAGAAAATTTACACGAATGAAATTTAAGATCGTAAGATGAAAAAACTGCTATTCTTAAAAATATTATGTATATTATTAATTTTATTTGCCGGAGGGACAATCCTAACCGCAAATGCGGGATCAAATGGCCACTCGTTTCAAAAAGTACGCTTACAACTTAAATGGCTCCATCAATTTGAGTTTGCTGGTTATTATATAGCCATTGAAAAGGGTTACTATAAAGAAGCTGGCATAGAAGTCGAACTTCTTGAGCCTCAAGGTGACAAAAGCCCGGTAGAAATTGTTACTGAAGGGAATGCTGAATTTGGTATCACGGCCTCCGACATAATTCTTAATCGTGCAAATAACAAAAAAGTAGTTGTACTTTCTTCCTTCTTCCAACAATCGCCCAATATTCTCCTTTCAGCAAAAAAATTAAACATCAACCGAGGTAAAGATATAGAAGGCAAAAAGATCGCGCTCGAACCCGACTCTGCAGAAATCATAGCATTTTTAAGAAATGAAGGAGTTGCTCTCGAAAAAAAACAAATTGTTCCGTTAGAATATGAAGCTAAGCAATTACTTAATTCAGAGGTTGATGTAATATCGGCATATATAACCGACGAACCTTATTATCTCGATTCTATTGGTTTTCAATACAACCTTATTAGTCCAAGAAGCGGAGGAATCGATTTTTATGGCGATATACTATTCACAACAGAACAGCTCATAAAATCTGATCCTGAATTAGTTAGTCATTTTAACGAAGCTACAATCCGCGGATGGAAATATACAATGAAACATCCGGAAGAAGCTATTGATCTGATCTACAATAAATACAGCAAACGTCATACAGTTAGTTCGTTGAAATTTGAAATGGAGCAGACCAAAAAATTAATAATGCCTGATGTTGTTGAAATTGGATATTCAAACCCCGACCGCTGGCGCGATATTCTGGAAACTTACAAACAATTAAATCTTATTTCAAAAGACCAAACTATTAAAGGATTACTTTATAACGATTATCAAACAGGAAGTATTAACTGGAAACTTATTGGAATATTCTCAGGTGTTATCTTAATTATATCATTGATAGCATGGTTTTTCTATAACTCATCAGAAAAGCTGAAGGCTGAAATGGACAGGAGAAAAAAGGCAGAAGCAAGCTTGCAGAACCTCAATTCAACGTTAGAGCAACGAATAAACGAACGAAATCTGGAATTAAAACAAATAAACGAAAACTTGACGCGCCAAATAGAAGAGCGTATCAAATTTGAAAAGCTACTTGAACAAACCAAAGACAATTACGAAACCTTTTTCAATAGTATTTCCGACCCCATTTTTGTATACGATCTCGAAGGAAATATACTTCATTGCAATATTGCAGGATGTCAACAACTTGAATATACCGAGAATGAATTAATAAAAAAATCAGTCAAGTTCATTCATCCTACTGATAAACAAGAAGAAACTGACATTGTAATGAAAAATCTGATTGAAGCAAAAACCAATATTTGTACAATTCCGCTTCTTACAAAATCGGGTAAACAAATTCCGGTTGAGGCAAAAATATCGTCTGGCTCGTGGAATAACCAGCCTGTACTTTTTAGCATCTATAAAGATTTATCACAACTTCAGCTTTCAGAGAAAAAGTTTGCTTCAGCATTTCAGTCGAGCACGGCCATGATGGCTATTTCGAAAGTTGACAATGGACAATACGTTGATATTAACCAGGAATTTGTTGAAGCGCTTGAATACACACGCAACGAACTTATTAACAGAACCAATACAGAACTGCAATTATTCATTAATAGGAGTATGCGCGAAATAATCCTTAACCAATTGAATAATGGGTTAGCTGTCAGAAAAATGGAAGTTCAATTTCGATCGAAAACTGGAAAAATTAAAACCGGATTGCTCTCAGCCGACATAATTTATGTTGGTGAAGACCGCTGTTTACTTACTGTAACAATGGATATTACCGACCGAAAGAAAGCAGAAGAACAAATACTGCAAGCTCGCGAAGAAGCTGAAAAAGCCAATACAGCAAAAAGCGAATTTTTATCGCGGATGAGCCACGAGTTACGTACCCCTTTGAATGCTATACTGGGATTTGCCCAACTTCTCGAAATGGGGCAACTAAGCGATTCTCAGCAAAAAGGTGTTAATCACATCATTCGTGGCGGAAAACATTTACTTGAACTAATAAATGAAGTACTCGATATAACCCGAATCGAATCAGGCCGACTTTCCCTTTCGCTAGAACCGGTAAGGTTAATTGATGTATTTAATGAAATGATTGAAACTGTTTCGCTAATGGCAAAAAACCGACAGGTAGACCTTATTCTCGTCGAATCGTCAGAAAACAAGACTTATGTAAAATCAGACAGACAACGTTTAAAACAAATACTTCTGAATTTAATTAACAATGCCATAAAATACAATAATCCCCAAGGGAAAGTAGAAATTCTAACGCAAATCATTTATAATGAAGAGAAACCAACAACTACAAAAATTTTAATAACCGATTCGGGACGTGGAATCAGTCAGGAAAACCTTCAAAAACTGTTTAACCCGTTCGAGAGAATTGGCGCAGAACAAACCGAAATTGAAGGATCGGGACTTGGCCTTGCTGTTGTTAAAAAATTGCTGGATGCCATGCACGGGAAAGTAGGAGTTGAAAGCCAGCCAGGAAAAGGCAGTACTTTTTGGATTGAACTACCCTATTGTGAAAGTGGACTAGAATCATTTGACAACCAACTACTAAATAAAACTTTTAATTCAGCTGAATTTCCGCAAACAGGAACAATCTTCTACATCGAGGACAACATATCAAACATTGAATTAATTGAACAGATTATAACATCTCACCGTCCAAATATAAAGCTGCTTTATAATAAAAGCGGGAACCAGGCTATTGAATTATGCAGGAAATACAAACCAGACCTGGTACTGCTCGACTTAAATTTACCCGATAAGCACGGAAGTGAAATTTTAAAATTAATTCTTGATGACGATGAAATTAAACACATCCCGGTTGTAATAATAAGCGCTGATGCAATGCCTCAACAATTGGATAAGTTATTAAGAATTGGAGCCAAAAAATACCTTACCAAACCTCTGAATATTGTTGAGTTTTTAAATGTAGTTGATAAATATCTAACTGTAACGCCAATTAATTAAAATCTTAATTAAGCTATGATTAGTTCATCACTGAAGAATGCAAAAATTCTTATCGTTGACGACCAGGAAGCCAATATTGATGTACTGGTTAGTTTATTGGAAATGCAAGGATATGAAAACATAAAAACAACGCAAGACCCTCGTGAGGTTATTGATCTGTATTCAGCTTATAACCCAGATCTGATTCTTTTAGACCTTTCGATGCCATACCTTTCTGGATTCGAAGTAATGGATCAACTAAAAAAACTGGTTCCAGAAAATTCCTATCTACCCATTCTTGTATTAACAGCCGATGTTACTCCACAATCAAAGCAAAAAGCGCTATCAGGCGGAGCCAGTGATTTCCTGACCAAGCCTTTCGACCTGGTTGAAGTAGGTTTGAGAATAAAAAACTTACTGTACACTGTTTACTTGCAGAAACAACTGCTCAACCAAAATCAAATACTGGAAAACAAGGTAAAAGAAAGGACACTGGAACTTGAAAATCAAAATATTGAATTAATTGCAGCCAAAGAAAAAGCAGAAGCCAGCGACAGGCTCAAGAGCGCATTTATTAACAACATCTCACACGAAATTCGTACCCCACTAAACGGAATACTTGGATTCGGACAAATTTTAAGCGACGAAAATCTTACGAAAGAGGAACGGGAAACCTATTCTCAAATGTTGAACCAGAGCAGTTTAAGGTTGGTAAATACCGTCACCAATATTATGGACATTGCAATGCTAAATTCAGGAAACCAAAAAATATTTACAAATCAGTTTGATCCGGAACAGGCCATCTTTGAAGTTAGCACTAAGTTTATAGTTCCTTGCAGAGAAAAAGGGATCAATTTAATCCTTTCACCCTCACCATTGCGTTCAAAAATAAAACTAACCACCGACATTGAAATGTTTAATAAAATAATATTTCAACTTATTGACAATGCGGTGAAATTCACTCATCAAGGTTCAGTAACCATAGGTTTTGAAAAGCAGGAAAACGACCTTATTTTCTTTGTAAAAGATTCGGGAATTGGCATCTCAGATGAAAAACAACGTCTTGTTTTTGATAGCTTTATACAAGAAGATGATGCAATGACCCGAAAATATGAAGGAAATGGGCTTGGGTTAGCAATTGCCAAGGGATTTGTGGAACTATTGAATGGAAAAATCTGGTTCAACTCAGAAAAAGGCTCGGGTTCTAAATTTTACTTTTCAATTCCGTACAAAAACTATGAAAAAGAAGTGGAATTAAAAAAATCAGACGAAAAACCTGAAAATGTAATCAGGACAATTTTAGTTGCTGAAGATGACGAGGCTAATTTCATGCTTTTGAAAGCTATTTTAAACATGTCATCATTAAATATCCTACATGCCGAAAATGGATCACAAGCCATTGATATGACTTTGTTTAACCCAGAAATTGAATTGATATTAATGGATATAAAAATGCCCGAAGTTGATGGTTTTGAGGCAACCAGCCAGATCAAAAGTTTCAGGCCAGAACTTCCAATTATTGTTTTAACGGCCTACTCAAATAGCGAAGATAAGGAGATGGCTTTTAAATCGGGGTGCGACGATTTTTTGACAAAACCAATCCGCCGAGAAATTTTACTTCGCAAACTTGAGGAATTTGGAATTTTGTGACAAGTAAAGAAAAGGCCGGCTTTGTTTCAAAGTAGCCGGCCTTTTCATTTATTGCCATTTTATTGTTTTTGAATCCCTGGTAAGAAACTGCAAATTACTTCCTTTATCTATTGTAACACCAGTTTCAACCCGAACACCCAAAAGCTCAATCACGTAATCTGTTCCGGCTACAGGACTTGACCCGGTGGCCCACCCCGACAATGAAGCGCTTAGGCTAAACTCTGTTAAATCAGAACTCAAATAATCTGTTGAGAACAACATTGTTGATTTATCAGCTGAATAAAGCCGCACAATATAAGCATCGGCATCGGTTAGTTTATCCCAGGTAATTTTTGCTACACTTGGCGAAATATCTACAGTTTTAATAACAATTGGAGTAAGCTTCTCATCACCTACAGCATCTTTTCCATAAAGCGTCTCACCGGTAGTTGATGTAACTTCCATCGTATAATCACCTTTCACAGGCATATCAGTAGTATAATCGCTGGCCTGCGGATAATAAACGCATTGGTATTTGTTTGAAGAATTAGTTGTTAACTGGTATACTTTCCCTCCAGTTCCCGGGGCGGTTACCTTTCCCGAGGCAATTTCGAAGTTCGCAGTTACATAAACAACCAAGCCATACTTTACCCCTTCATCTGTTTTCATATCCTGAACGATTATATCGCCAACAGCCTGTAAACTAGTAGTGCTGTCTTTCATACACGAAACAAAAAAAGTTGAACTAACCAACAAGCCTGCAAAACCTGCCAGTAAATTTCTGAAGTTTTTCATAATTGAAGTAATTTGATATGTTCTAAAATACGACAATTCATTTTTATAACAAAAAGTATAAAAGATAAAATGCCACGTTGCTTTTAAGATGATAAAACATATCATCAGGTTGCGTATAACCCATAAAAAAACTTACACACCGGCTACGACAATATAAAAATCTTCTGGATTCAGATATTCCAGTGCAAGCTGTCTGATCTCTTCGGAAGAGATTGTCTGCAAAACTTTCAGATATTCGTCGTAAAATGAATAATCGAGACCAAAATCGTTAATAGCTTTAAAACTGCCTGAAAGAGCAAACGGGCCATCGAAATCACGTAAAAACTCACCGAGTAAATAGCTTTTAACAGTATCAAGTTCATTTTCTGATACTAATTCGGTCTGTAACCTTCTCATTTCATTTGCTATTTCACTTAAAGTCGATTCAACATATTCGTTTCCAACTTCGGTCGAAATTACCAGATAACTTGCCTTTTTAAATGTCAATATATAACTGCCAATCCCATAAGTATATCCTTTTTCTTCCCTAATATTAGCCATCAAACGCGAACCAAAATAACCACCTAAAATAGTAATCAGAACAGATAAAGGTGAATAACGAGGATGTGTTTTCGGAACCCATAACTTCCCCACCCTAATTGCCGATTGAATTCCGTCTGCTTTTGTTACATGGTGTTTTTTTTCAGTAGAAGAACAGATTTCGTAATCTGGTTCACTGGACAAAGGGTTTTGCCAGTCGGGTCCTCCTAAATGTTTTTCTAGCAGCTGTAAAATATGTTCATCAATTTTCCCGGCAAGTAAAATATGGCAATTGTTTGAATGATAATATTTCTGGTAATAAGCCAACAAATCCGTTCTTGTAATACTATCAAAATCACCGAGTTGGTTATTTATCGCATACGGATGGTTATCGCCAAATAAAACCTGGGTAAATTTTTTCTGACAAAGGGTGCGAACTTTCTCATTTTCGAGCAACCATTTTTGTTTGTTTTTGGCAATCATTACATCCAGTTCATGCTCTGGGAAAACCGATCGTTTCACTATATCTTCAACAACCTCTAAAATCTCAGGAAAATATTTACCCAAACTAATAATACTTATAAATCCTTGATTTTGATCTACAGTCAATTGCAGATAGGCTCCATAATAATCAAACCTTTCAGCTATTTCGGTCGCCGAATAATTTTGGCTTCCCTCTTCAAGCATCGAATTACAAAAACTCGCAACCAGATTGGCAGGTTGATACCATGTTCCTGCTTCAAAAACAATGTCGAGTTTCACTACATCCTGTGTTCCGGCATTAATGTAAAAAACTGGAATACCATTGGTAAGCAGGTATTTCTCTGCTTTGACCATATCGATGTGATCGATTGTATGTATTGCCGGCTGTATTTTGCGATTCAGCATGTTTTATTTTTTTGCATGATAATAAAGTACAGAGCAGTTTTCAGGCCTGAAAATCTGCTGAGAAACCTGTAAAATCCGGTTAGCTGTTACCGAACGGTAACTGTCAACCTGCGAGTTTATTAAACTTGCATCCTGAAGTATTTCATTGGTCGCCAGATTCATTGCTTTGGTCAGATAATTCATCTCGGCATAAACGATGTTGGCTTCAACTTTATTTTTTACTTTTTCAAGTTCATACTCAGGCACCAAATCTTGTCTCATCCGGTCAAGCTCCTGTTCTATAGCCTTTCGTGCAGTTTCAAGCGAAATGCCATCACTTGGTTTTCCTGAAACCACAAACAACCCAGGTTCATAATCTCCTGAAAGATATGCGTCAAGCTCGGTAAACAATTTTTCTTTTTGAACCAGTTTTTGGTACATACGCGAAGAATTCCCGTTCGAAAGTACATCCGAAATCAAATCGGTTGCATAATATGACGGATCGAGCCTTTCTGCCATGTGAAAGGCCATATAAATAGTATCATTAGGTACATTACGTTCAACTATTTGTTCCCGAAGTTGGGTTTGTTCGGGTTCTGCCGGAATATTTCGTGGTTTTACATTGCGGTTAGGTATTTGGCCAAACCATTTTTCGGCCAACCGGAAAATATATTCGGCGTCAACATTGCCTGCCACCACCAAAACAGCATTGTCGGGTGCGTAATGGGTAAAGAAAAAGTCTTTTACCTGTTGTAATGTTGCCTTTTCGATGTGGCTTATTTCTCTACCAATTGTAGGCCACTGGTATGGGTGAACTTTGTAGGCCAACTGACGGACCAATGGCCAGACATCGCCGTAAGGCTGGTTTAAGTGACGCTGTTTAAATTCTTCAATAACCACATTTCGCTGAACCTCCAGGCTTTGTTTCGAGAATGCAAGTTCAAGCATACGGTCAGACTCAAGCCAAAATGCAGTTTCGAGGTTGTTATTAGGTAAAGTAAGGTAATAATTGGTCAGATCGTTAGTGGTATAAGCATTGTTATCACCACCTGCTTTCTGCAAAGGTTCGTCATATAATGGAATATGTTTCGAACCGCCAAACATAAGGTGCTCGAACAAATGCGCAAAACCGGTACGGTCGGGATGTTCGTCGCGCGAGCCAACATTGTAGCAAACATCAATGGCAACCATTGGCGTAGTTTTATCCCGATGTACAATTACTTTTAACCCATTGGCTAATTGAATACGTTCAAAATGTATCATTTTCAAATTTCTACTTGCAAAGCATGGGTAATCATTAACCCAAATTTTGCACTTTAATGATTCTAAATTTGGCCCGAATATAAATTCAGAAAACGTACCGGCCAAACGAAACAATCATTCATGTTAATAATATTCGCTCCACAAACCCACTGTATTCCGGCAACCAAAAAATCTGTCTTATGCCAAACCTTCACTTTAACATCACACTTTACAAATACAAATCTGGGTTTATTCAACATCAACCTGCCTCATTTAAAGAATATACCGAAAAACCCAATGGTTAATATCCCAGGCTTTTCCCTTTCTCAATAGCAGGTATGCCATATTTCATCCATATTGGCATAGGATCGTCTTTCAAATAATGATCAAAAAATTGTTTCATTCTGATTGTAAGATCCATCCGGTTGGCCCAGCTTTCGGCTTTCAGGTTATGCTCCTCATTGTTGTAAGAGAGCATCCAAACTGGTTTGTTGTTACGGCGCATGGCTGTAAATAATTCAATTCCCTGGTACCAAGGCACTGCGCCATCGTTATCGTTGTGCATAATAAGCAATGGAGTATTTATTTTTGGCACATAAAAAAGCGGCGAATTTTCAATATAATTTAAAGGCTTTTCCCACAAAGTTCCTCCAATACGGCTTTGCGAAACCTCGTACTGGTATTCGCGCGATAACCCGGTTTCCCATCTAATACCGCCATAAGCGCTGGTCATATTACTTACAGGCGCTCCAGCCATTGCAGCGGCAAACATGTCGGTTTGCGTAATTAAATAGGCTGTTTGGTATCCGCCCCAGCTTTGTCCCTGAACGCCAATTTTTTTACGGTTTATAAATGGGAACATGCTGCTTACAAACTGTGTCCCGCTTATAATAGCATCGAAAGCAGAATGGCCCGGAAAACCATCTTCATATACAATATCAGGAACAAAAACAATATATCCGTTACTTGTAAAATAAGTTCGGTTAACTGTTGAACGCGAGGGTGCCGGAGAAGTATAGGCATTCAAATAATCGGCATTCCGCTCATAGAAATAAACAATCATTGGGTATTTCTTTTCAGGATCAATATTATCGGGATAATACAACAGTCCTTCAAGGCTTTTCCCAGAGAACGAAGTCCAGTGCACCAAACGAACACCAGGCCAGATAAATTGATTTTGCTGAGGATTTATATCCGACAATTTATGTTTATGGTCAAAACTAATTGAACTTACCCAAATGTTTGGCGATTCGCTTACATCTTCTCGTGTCCAGATCAGCACCTCGGCTTTCTTCGCTTTGGACAGATTCGAAAAACTTTCATCTTCCATCATTAACAGTTTAGGCTCCGAAAAATTTTTAAAATCAGCCTGAAAAAATCCCGAGGCCTTATTCCGTTCGTCGAATGCGCTAACAATAACTGGTTTATTGGTATCTATTGCTTCTTCTTCAGGATCAAGCTTCTGGTATCGAAATCTTAATGTATTCTTACGTCCATAGCCATGTGTTGCGCTTACCGGAACTTTATTACCTTCCAAATCAAACCGCCAAATATCATATCTATCGTAAATAAACACATATTTATCGTTTTCTGACCAACCTGCAACCCCATAAAGTGCCGGATCTCCAGGCATATCCCATCGTTCATCGGTAAACAAAATATTCAATTGTTTGGTCAGCTTTACTGGCTCCGCCTTTTCGTCTTCAAGAGAGATAGAATAATACGCCGAATCAGGCAGGTTGTACCACACAACGAAGTGTCCTCCGGGAGAAAGGGTAGCAAACGATTTATTTTTAAGTATTAACCGTTTAATCCCGGTTTCAATATCTACAAGGTAATAGTCAGCATTCGATTTCCCGGTCCATGACGAAGCGAGTTTATATGGAGTTTGATCTATACCCAATGCAACATGTCCATTACCTTTCTGTATAGTCCTTATTTCCCTGATCTCAGGGTCGGCCAACTGGTTAAATTTTTCTTTATCAACAAGGTAAACAGCCTTATAAGTCCTCTTTTTTTCCTTTTCAAGGTTTATTTTTTGTTCGGGCTGCAACTCACGATCCTTGTAGGCCCAAACATCAAGCATTGGTTTTTCGTCTTCCAGTAAAGTATCTTTTGGTTCTGGTTGAGGAATTTTGTTAGTCCCGAAATACAGATGCACCCCATTATCCGAGAACGAAAGATCGCCAAACTCGCTGGGCGACCAACTCACCGGAAGTCCAAGCATGGCCGGTAAAACGACAGCTCGTGGTTCACCCGAAGTTATTGACCCGTAAAAAAGGTCATAAGTTTTTACTTTAGCCGTATCCGATGAAAAAACAAACCCCAAACGTCCACCTTGCGCATCTGTTACAATTTTTTTTGCAGTTCCCAATCGATCAAAAACAACACTGGTTTGCTTAGTCTTGGTATTGAACACCAATATTTCTGCCCGGTCAAGCGAATCTTTTGTTTGCCTGATGAATGTTACCGTTTGTCCTTTGGGCGAATAATAATATTCTGTAATATTCTGATAGCAGATTGTGTCTCCGGTTTCAGAATTAAAAAGTACTAATTGACTTTTCTGATCATCAGAATCAGTCTTTTTCGGTTTCTGGTCACTTATTTTTTTGTCGTCGCTATCTTTCCCTGCTTTCTTTTTAACTTTTTTCATGTCGGTCAAAAAGGCAATCCAAGTAGCGTTTTCCTTTGGAAGTGAATATTGTTTCAGGTTAGGATATTTGAATGTTTTGTGCTGCCGAAAAACAAAAATTCCAAGACTGTCTTTGGGCATTTGCTCTTTTTTGAGTTTTTTCTTTTTGGCGCTGCGAATCGAGTCGGCAGGTTGCTTGATTTTGAAAACAATAAAGTCAGATTCAGACGAAAAGCTAGCTCCATACCCACGAGGGAAAATATCCTCTTTCTTACCTTCAGTGAGTTTTAGTACCAGTACACCATTCCCTTTTAGCGGATTAACTTCATACGAAACATATTTTCCATCGTCGGAAACAATTGGGTTATTTATTACCTTCCAAGTGGCAAAATCGCTGGTTGACAGAGATTTTTTGCTTGCTACCTGTGCATTCAAGATCGAATCAATTCCTAACAAAAAAAGTAGCAAAACAGTAAAAATCGTTTTCATATACAACTTATGGTTATTTGTTCTTAATGTTTGGTTTTTTACGCTATCAAAATTAGCAGTTGTAACCATTTAAACAATTGAAAACGTTTTTACCATTAAGCTAAATGAAGTTTTTTTACAAAAAGTTTGTTAAACCAAAAGGCGACCGTTTCCGATCGCCTTTTAAAGTTATTTTTGGTCTTTCATTTTCTTTAATTTAATTTTATTCTGGGGCAGATAACCAAACGGTATTTCGAAGTTAATTGGTATTTCGTACGAAACATCTACATTCTGACCGTGCTGAATTCCCGGATTCCATTTTGGCATCGCACCAATTAACCGTACTGCCTCCTTATCTAATGAAGGATCAACACCCCTTCTCACTTTTACATTTTCAATTGCTCCGGTTTTCGAAACAACAAACCCAACAGTTACCTGCCCCAATATACCATTTTCAAGAGCAACTTTAGGGTATTGCAAATTTACTCTCACATATTCTTTCAGAGCAGCAAGTCCTCCCGGAAATTCAGGCATTTGCTCAACAATTGTAAAAACCTCATCTTGCTTTTTGAGGGTAATTTCAATAACCCCATCATTGCCTTTATCTCCATATTTTTTTATCGCCATATCACCTTTTAAAATGTTGACTGATTCAATGGTTTCCGGCTTAATGTCTTCCATCTTTTTTGCTGAAACAACACCGTCAATTACGATTAACGGATTTTGGCCGTTCGGCTGCTTCTGGTCTTTGGCATATCCAACAACCTCTATTTCAGAATTTTTATTTTTTGAATCCTTTTTCAAAGTTATAATAACCGCACCGTTTTTCCCTTTTTCACCGTAAAGTATAGTCGCCGATTGGTCTTTAAGTACGGTAACCGATGCAATACTTTTGGGGTCGATATCTTTAACGTTGGCTCCCACAACCCCGTCAACAACATAAAGCATTGTATTTTTTTGTAGAGCTGATTTTGTCGCAATTTCAATTACACCATCATTACCTTTTGAACCATATTTTTCAATCGCTTTTTCATTTTTCCAAACACTCATTGATTGGATGGTATTGGGATCGATGTCTTCCAGCCTTTTATTGTCAGCAAGTACTCCATCAATTACCAGTAATGGTTGTTTGCCGTCTTTACTTTTGATATTAATTGATTGAGGTTCCTTAATTGTCACATTACTATTATTTGCTTCGATTTCTTTAGAATTAAACTCAATTGTTGGCGACTTTTTTAAAGTAATTAATACTACACCGTTTTTCCCTTTTTCGCCATATTTATCAGTAATTTCTTTTTTACGAAGAACGCTAATACTTTCAATCATATCTGGTTTAATTTTCTTCAAATCTTCGTCCGAAGTTTCTTTACCATCAACAAAAGTTAGGACAGGATCGGAAGTTCTAAAGATTTCAGAATCAATAGGATCATTACCAACGACCTCAATCCCGATAACTACCCGTTTCATCGTAATTTTCATTTCTTTTGAAAAATCAGGCGAAACTTTAACTGTTTCGAATCCAACATACGAAATCACAATCGGAGCTTCGTCGGTCATTTTAAGTTCAAAATTACCAGAGGCATCACTTACAGTTCCTACAGTTGTTCCGGAAATTATAACAGACGCATTTTTCAGCAAGTTTCCATGTTCGTCTGTAATTTTCCCTTTTACAAATCTCTCCTGATTGGTTTTAACAGGAATAGAGTTATTTGTTTCCAGGCTTTGAGGCTGATTAATCTGTTGTTCAGAACTGGCCTGAACAAACTTGTATTCAGGAGTGGCAAAAGCATAGAAAACTCCAGCAATTAAAGGCAAAACAAGTAGAAGTTTGAGTTTTCTGAAAGGAGAATATGTTATCGGTTTCATCATGTTAAATCTTTTTTTATTAATTGAATAATTGAATGAATTGGCCAGCGTAATCACTGGTCCTCCAAACATTTGATTTAGTAGTGCTGCACGGTAAATAGCCGGGTTTGGCGAACGTCGCAACGCGTATTCATCGGCCAGAAATTCGTGGTTTTGCCTGATAAACCTGCCATAAATCCATGCCACAGGGTTAAACCATTGAAGTGTGCAGACAATTTCAAATAACAGTAAATCAACCCAGTGACGTTGCCTGATATGCTCATGCTCATGGTTCACTATCTCGTTTATTTCGTGCTCATGTGTTGAAGGATTGACAAACACAAACGAGAAAAATGAAAATGAAGCCGGATACCGGTTGGTACGAATAAGTTTTACTGATTTGAAATGAAGAGTCTCTGAGTTACGGATAAGCTGCCAAACCGAAGAGGTTTGCCTGATTAACCTGTATATCAGGTATACTGTGCCTAAAATATAAATATACAATAACAAGTATTTGGCATGAAATGACTCTTTAATCTCGCCAATTGCCTGAACCTGTGGCTCGTCTACATTCACAGCTGGCATCATTGGAAATATTACCGTATAGTGCCAGGTGAAAAACGGAAAAACAATGGAAAACACAATTCCTGCAACCAGGAAAATACGGTTAAGTAAGAAAAAACGTTCGTTCCGAAGAAACAGGAAGTAAATAGCGGCAAACCCAATCAGCCATACCGATGATCTTAACAGATAAAATGCAAATTCTTCCATGATATTGAGTTCTTATTCTTTCGAAAGTTCACGTTTAGTTTCTTCCATCAGTTGTTCCAAATCCTGAATAGTCAGGTCTTTTTCACGGGCAAAAAACGATGCCATAGCCGGGAACGAGTTATTAAAGTAGCTTTTCATGAGTCCGAAAAGCTGAGACCTGGAGTATTCATCCTTCGAAATCAAAGGGTAATACACATGCACATTGCCATACGTCCGGTGCGAAACAAATTCCTTCTTTTCCAGAATACGTAGAACAGTTGAAACTGTATTTCTCACAGGTTTAGGCTCGTCGAACCGGTCGCGAATGTCTTTCACCAGTCCTTCACCCAAATCCCAAAGGTGTTGCATCACCTGTTCTTCAGCTTTTGTCAGTTGCATATCTTATGGTTTTTAATTTGTCAATCCTTCGATTCAAATGTATGACTAAAAATTTAGTCATACAAATAATTTAAAGAAAAAATGACTAAAAATATAGTCAATCTAAAAACAATAAAGGAAAGAGACAGTGAATTAACCAGTAGGTTGGAGCTCGTCACCATCCACATATTTCAAAACTTTGTATTAAATATTTGTTTTTGAATAATTTATGGTGAAAACTATTTCAAATTCATGCTCACCTTAAATCCTGCCGACTGATATTTACCATTTTCGAAACCTGCAACAACTTCCAGGTTAAACATCAAAAAAAGATTGCTTATTCCATATCCCGTTTCTATATAATTATGCATTTCCCGGGTTGAAAGATAATTCACAAAAAAACTTTCGGAAAACGATGAATTACGTACCAGGGGCAACTGTTTCATGATTAACTTACGGGAAAGCATACTGACATGAGAATCAATAAATTGCCGATTGGTAGAATAGACATACATGGGTAATAATCGGAAACTATTGTTGAACTGCGAGAATGCAAAATTGACAGGCAAGGTATTAAAATGCCGGAAATCTTCGAAGTAGAGTTTATCCTTATTCAGAAAATTGCCCAGATTAACCAGATAAGAAAACTGGTTGGCCACACCAAAATCGACAGTCTGGCGAATACCCATTCTAATCAAATCGTACTTCGAGTCGCTACCAAAAACACCTGAAGAAGCTTTGGTATAATTCAGCGAAAAAGTTGGGTATTTGCTGCTTACATAAATTTTCGAATGATTTTTAATGCGATATCTGTAACGTGGTGTATATTCCAATGCTATACGAGCAGCAAATGTCTGGTGATCTTCGAGTTGCCAGTCTTGCAACAATTGGTTATCCGGGATATTAGGCCGAATTTCGCGATCGTTATACTTTATTATCGAATAGTTGCTATGGTTAGCTAATTGCTGATTGTTGCTATAGTCAAAAGTAAGCACAAAGTTAAGTCCGTTGGCAAGATCGCGCCCAACATTAAATTGCAAAAAATCGCGACGATAGAACCGTTTATAATTTTTCTCGAACCAGAGAGTATAAAAGTCGTTGTCGGTGACCGACATTCCGGTTGTCCGGTTAAAATCTGAAGTAGTTGTTCCCACACCAATTCCAAACCAACTATTGGTCATTCCATTCCACTTGCGGGTTAACCGAAACGAAACGTCCAATTTCTCCCGTTTAAAAGCATATCCCAGATCGGAATTGAGCGAAAGGCGATGCCCAAGGCTATCAGCCCTGGTATAACTAAAAGGCAACTCAGCCCGTAACCCATCGACTGAATTAAACGAAAGCGCGCCAGGGTTCATGATACCGGGAATAGTAAAGTATTCATTCTTTTTAACCGAATCAACCGAATAATTATATCTTTTGCCCATTAAAATATGTTTGGGACTGAACTTACGTTTTGAATTTTTAACCGAATCCTTAAATTCATGTTTCGAAGCTTTCAGCAAAAACGAGTCTTTTGATGCAAAACTTTTCTTTTCCAAATCGGTCAATGGAACTGGCCGCAGTGAGCTCCAGAAGGCGGAGTCGTTTCTTTCCTGCTTACGAGTTACTGTAAACGACGATTTTATTTCGAGAGGTTCCGGCGGGCTATTTCTATTGGCCTCGTTTTCAATCATCCGATTCAGCTTTACTGTTTCGCGATTACTGAGTTTAGGCTTTTGCATCAACGCATCGATCTTGGTCTGCGTTTTACTCTTTTCAGTTTTCTCCTGGCTTTCTTTCTCCTTAATTAAAAAGTCCTGAACTGTTTGTTGTTCTCGTAGTTGTTGCTCTTTAATACGGTTAATAAAACTGTGATCGAGCGCCGGGTTTAATGTTGTATTGTATTCGCTTATCGAAATAACTCCATTGAATTTAGCTTTTACCCCCAATCCGGCAATATCAGCATTAATATTGAAGTTGACAGGCATAAAGGTATGCGTATTAACTTCGGCATTCAACAGATTCAGATGTATTTCAGCCATTTCCTCCTTATAGGTCAAATCTGCCGATAATACATTCCAATACAAATCAGCAATATAAATATATCCTGAAAACAAGTTGTTACCATTATGTGCTGGTACAACTTTTATTTTGTTGATAGTACGACCTTGTTCGGTATATACACCCTCTAGTTTATACTTATAGCTTTGCATGGCTATTTTTCCTAAAGGGGCCAAAGGTTCGTCTGGTTTATTTTTATAAATAAAATCGCCAAGGGCCATGTCAATTCCAAGTCCGGGAATAGAGAAATTTTTTACCGTTGAGCGAGTAGCCAGAACTTTCTGGTTCATTTTGTCCGGTAATTCGAAATCAACCTTATTAATTGTCTCTACAACAATCGGTTTATTTAATTCAACGCCTGCCTCCTTCATTCGTCCTTTAAACAAACTACCAATACCTTTCATCTGTTCAACCAGTCCGGTCCCTTTAATATAAACTTTACACGAGTATTTCGAAACCTGGTTCATATAATAAGGAGCCATTCCTATTGCGCGCCGAACAACAAAATATGCAGGGTCTTCACCCGAAGCCATCACCTTAACCTCCGGGATTTGGTATTCCTGATCCGCAAGCTGTACGTTTTTCTCCTGAAAAGTACTGCCAATTGTCAATTCAAATGATTGAGTCTGATATCCCAGGCACTGATATAACACGGTATGTTTTCCCGAAGGAAGTTTTAGTTCATATTTCCCGTCAATATTGGAAGTTGTTCCTGTAGTCGACCTTGGAACATAAATGGTTGCAAACGGAATAACATCACCCCGTGAATTGGTAATACGCCCGCGAATTCCTTGTGCTGAAGTAAAAACGAATGAAATAAAAACAAGAAAGGTGGAAAGTAATGGTTTTAATCTCATGAGTCTTTTAGTATCTGGTTTTCTGAATATTCAAATGTAGTTGAATTGCTTCTTAATAAACATACAAAAAAGTTAAATAAAGTTAAGTTAACCAAGCTCGTTGAAAAAACCTTCAACTATTTTATTTACGAATATGGTGGGGTAAATCCATTGGAACTTCAAACGAAATTTCGACTACACCTTTAAATTCACCGTTTTCCATCCAGGGTGTTTGGTGTATCATTTTTCGTATACCATTTTTCTCGATGGTATACGAATTGGAAAAAGGCTCGGCAAGCATTTTTAATAACAAACTACGTGATGGTTCGGGGTGGCACTCAATTAAACTTTCGCCAATCATATTTTCGCCACCCGATTTGGCAAACTGTGCTTTCGACCGGTCGTTCATGTAAACCACAATTCCTTTACGGTCGCAAACCGTTATCGCTCCTAAAAATTCGTTAGTCCAGTTCATTTCCAATGATTAAGGTTGATTGATTATTTCTGATTGAAAAAGTTCGAAGCGCTTAATGTGAACCAAAATTCGGAGTTGAGAAAATTGCTGCGGGTTTCGCTAATTACTGTCACTGATTTTTTCTCTATACTCCATGCCCAAATCGTAAAGCTATTTCATTTCCAAATCTCAATACTCATATTTTCAATTCTTTAAACTTTATGATGTTGATAAAAACGTACCCAATCAATCTCAAATGTGTGCGGCAAATGATTAACCGGTTCAGCAACAACAATTGAAGCTATGTTCAAGTGCATCTTTATATTCGGAATATCCTGGTTAATAGTATACAACTCACGTCCGTTAACCTTCCACGTTAAGGCGTGCGAAGTCCATTCCAGTCTAAAAATATAATATTCACCTGATTTCAATCCATTAATATCTTCACATAGAGCATTTACTCCTGATGATACTTTTGAAAGCAACCCCACACGGTTTTTTGCACCCATTTCAACTAAATTGATTTGCGGCGAAGCTTCTTCTCCCAATAAATAAATAGCATCGGCAAAATAAGGCGATGGAGCATATTTTACTTTTACTTCCAGTATTCCATGCTTCCACCAGTCGATACCTGCAGTTGACACAATTCCAGAAGAATAATCAAAACTTCGCTCAACAAAACCCAAAGGTATCTGCCATTGCATGCCACGGGTTGGCTCTTTTCGAACCTGAATTTTTAATGTATTGAATTCAATCGAAACATTGCGCCCTTCAGTAAAAGCATGAAGGTCGCCCATTTGAGAATAATTTCGTCCTAAAGCCTGATGTCCCCAATACGATTGTGTCATCCATTTTTGGTGATCAAGACTTCCAACTTTAAATTTATCTTCAAAAACCAAATCCCATTTTTTAAAGAAACCAAAAGCATCCGATTTATTGTACTTCTGGTAATTAACCAATTGTGGCAGTTTTTTTAATTCAGTAAACCGTGTTTCCCTGGCATGGTCTTCGGTTTTTTCCCATTTATGTTTATCTTCCAGATATGCAACCCGATCTTTATACTCGTTCGAATCAATAAGCTTTTTTAGTTCTTCGTAACGTCTTCGTTCGGGCGAATCTTTAAATTTTTGATAGTTCTGGTAATCTTTTGATTTGGCAAAACGTTCGTAAAACCTGATATTATCCGAGTTTTTAAGTTTATGGTATTGGGCATTTTTTGCAAATTCTTCAGTCTTCTCGTCCTTCTTCTTTTTTGAATCGAAGATCGGACTGTGTACCAGTTCTTTTAATTTCTTGTATGATACGAGTTCTTCAGAAACCGAAATTTTCTCGAACCGTTTCAAGTCTTCAGAATTTTGTATTTGATAAAACCGCTGCAATTGAGAGTTTTTACCCAACTTACTATATTCCGACTTTTGCGCCTCCTCTTTACTCCCTTTCAAAACCAAGCGCTGAATTTCATGTTTATGTTGCAGAAAGGTTGGCGATTTTAACAACAAATCAAGTTCATTGTATTCTTTAAGTTCCGTCGACTTTTCGAACTCACAATACATCTTATAATCAGCAAGTAAGATATCATACGCTGCTTCAAGTTTTGCAGTTGATTTGATCAATCCAAATGTTCGGGCCAAAAACAGTTTTAACGACATAACCGGTTTTTTTGTGACTGAATTTCGAAGCTTTAAAAATAGCAAATAAAACAAACAACTTTGTTTTTTGAATAAGTTCGGATAAAAAACGCTAAATTCAATAAAAAATTATATGAATTGCATTAGGTGTTTGTTGTTCGATTAACTGTCTGTAAATTGCAAAACAAAACCGAAAACTATATAATAATGAGAAACATCGTAAAACTATTTGGAATATTCATCCTGACTTTATCGTTTAACCTCGCGTTTAGTCAGAATTTTTTGGATAAAGAATATAAACCAGGTAAAACATACGTCTTGCTTGCCCATCCTACGGTTCAAAACATCGAAACCATACATTTCCTGTTGGATAACAAACTTCTCCAACTTCATGATGTCGAATTTGTTGGTTTTTATTCAACTGCCGAAGCTTACGACTATAATCAAACAATTGCCCTGTTAAAACAACCAGAAATGCATATCTTCCATTTGCAAAAAGTTAATGAAGTGATGAGCTCATCGCAAGTCTATCACCAGAACGAATGGACGCCTGTTTTCAAAAAATTGTTCGATTGCTCGGTCGGGGCATTTTTCTTTGGTGGACCCGATATTCAACCAGAAATATATAAGCAGGAAAACAAATATTCGGTAGTCACCGATCCTAACAGGCATTTATTCGAACTGAGTTTTTTGTTCCAGATTTTAGGAGGATATCAAAACGACCAGTTTAAACCATTCATTGCCGAAAAACCTGCTTATTTTGTTACCGGATTCTGCCTTGGCCTGCAAACCATAAATGTTGCCACTGGCGGATCATTAACCCAGGATATTCCGGCGCAGACATACAACAAAAAGACTCCTGAAGAAATTCTAAAATTGAAAAAAGATCAGATGCACCGAAACTATTGGCCCGAAGTATCGAAAGATACGGCCTTAATGGGCATTAGTTTCCATCAGATCGAATTTACAGCTCATCCGTTTTTCCTTGAAAAAGTGAAGGCAAACAGCAAATTTAAGCCAACTGTTTTAAGCAGCCATCACCAGGCAATTGACGAGTTGGGTAAAAACCTTATTGTTACGGCTACCTCGCTCGATGGCAATGTAATAGAAGCCATCCAGCATCGATTATACGAAAATGTTTTCGCCGTACAATTTCATCCCGAAGTCCCCGACTTATACAAAGAAGGCAAGAAAAAGAAGTTTACCCCTACTGATACACCAAAGTCATATTACGAAATGCTTTCGCCTGAAGATCATGAATTTCACCAGAAATACTGGGATTTGATTACCCGGTCGATAAAGGCTTCAATAAAAGCACAAAGCGAGAAGAAGTTCGAGAATTCGGGAGTTACGAAAAAATAAAGGACCAATTTAAAACAGTTTCGAGTAACACTTACACCCATTCTGCCATTCAATCGTTAAGCTCTTCAATTTCGTATCAGATAAAGTTCTATTTTTGCAGCTCGAAAAATTGATAGACAGGATGAGTAACCAGACAGAAATTCAGCGAAGAAGAACATTTGCAATTGTTAGTCACCCCGATGCCGGGAAAACTACATTGACTGAAAAATTATTGCTTTTCGGGGGCGCCATTCGTGTAGCCGGAGCCGTTAAAAGCAATAAAATTAAGAAAGCTGCTACCTCCGACTTTATGGAAATTGAGCGTCAGCGAGGTATTTCTGTAGCAACTTCGGTTATGGGTTTCGAGTATCGCGACTACAAGGTAAATATTCTGGATACTCCCGGTCACCAGGATTTCCAGGAAGATACCTTCCGTACGCTTACTGCAGTTGATAGTGTTATCATCGTTATTGACGCAGCCAAAGGAGTTGAGCCGCAAACCGAAAAGCTGATGAATGTGTGCCGTATGCGCAAAACACCGGTTATCGTATTCATCAATAAACTCGACCGTCCAACCGGCGACACTTTTGAATTACTCGACGAAATTGAGAAACAGCTGCAAATCAGTGTAAACCCTTTGAGCTGGCCAATTAACAATGGGCCCGATTTCAAGGGCGTTTACAACATTTATAACAAAAGCCTGAATTTGTTTAAAGCCAATGTACAGGAAATTGAAACCGGAATTTCGTTCAGCAATATCGACAGTCCGGAACTGGAAGAACACATTGGTAAAGATGCTGATAAACTGCGCGAAGAGCTTGAACTGGTTTATGGCGTTTATCCTGATCTCAACATTGAAGAATATCTGGCAGGAAACCTTGCCCCCGTATTCTTTGGCAGTGCCCTTTACAATTTTGGAGTTCAGGAATTGCTCGATACTTTTGTTGAAATAGCGCCATATCCCCGCCCTAGCCAAACCGAAGAACGAACAATTTATCCCGAAGATGAAAAGTTCAGCGGGTTCGTATTTAAAATTCATGCTAACATCGACCCGAACCACCGTAGCCGTATTGCCTTTGTAAAAGTTTGCTCCGGAAAATTCGAGCGTAACAATATTTATACGCATGTCCGCTCTGGAAAATCGTTCCGCATTTCGAGCCCAACTGCTTTTATGGCGGCACAAAAAGAAGTGATTGAAGAAGCTTACCCTGGCGATATTATTGGTGTGCCCGACAATGGCACTTTTATCATCGGCGATACATTAACCGAAGGCGAACTAATCCATTTCAAAGGAATTCCAAGCTTCTCGCCTGAATTATTCCGATACGTGGAAAATGCTGACCCGATGAAAACCAAGCAGCTCAACAAAGGTGTAGATCAGTTGACTGACGAAGGTGTTGCTCAGTTATTTACCAGCGTTTTTAATGGTCGTAAAATTATTGGAACAGTAGGCCAGCTTCAATTCGAGGTAATTCAGTACCGTTTGGAACACGAATATAATGCGAAATGTCGTTTTGAACCGCTGTCGATGTTTAAAGCATGTTGGATAGAAAGTGATAATCCAAAAGCATTGGCCGAATTTAAAAACCGTAAGCACCAGAAAATGGCAGTCGATAAACGTGGCCGCGATGTATTTATGGCCGACTCGCAATTCATTCTCGATATGGCCCAAAGCGAATTTAAGGAAATTAAGTTCCATTTTACTTCTGAATTTTAGCCATAGAATTTTGCTATCGACAGCGCAAATTTGCATTGACAGTGATCATTTTGTTCAAACTTTTGTTTTATTAGATCAACAAATTGAATGGAAACTCAAAAACTGACGATGGGAACAAAAAAAACTGCTGTTATACTAATTAATGTGGGCACGCCTGACGAACCTAAAGTAAGCGCTGTCCGCCGTTATTTGTCTGAGTTTTTAAACGACAGGCGGGTTATCGATCTTCCGCTCGTCGCACAAAAGTTGCTGGTCAACCTCATCATTGTTCCATTCCGTGCACCCAAGTCCACCAAGTTATACCAGCGTCTATGGACAGAAAAAGGTTCACCGTTGCTGTATTTCTCCGAATCAGTGCAATCGGGCTTGCAGGAAAAGCTGGGCAAAACAGCCGATGTTTTTATGGCTATGCGCTATGGTAATCCATCCATCAACAAAGCTCTTTCTGCCATACAGGCAGGCAACTACGATAAAATTATAGTGTTTCCGCAATTTCCGCAATATGCTTCGTCAACTAATGGCACAGCCATCCACGCTGTAATCGATGGTATTCGAAAGTGGAATACAATTCCTGAAATTCAGATAATTAACCAATTTTACGATCACCCGGCATTTGTGCAAGCTTATGCCGACCGGATTAAATCGTATAATCCTGAAAGTTTCGACCACATAGTTTTTACTTACCATGGTTTGCCCAACCGCCATTTGGAAAAGAACCATCCAAATGAATCAATATCAAGTTGCAACTGCGAGAATCAATTACCTGAGTTTGGTAAATTCTGCTATAAAGCTACTTGTTACCAAACCACCCGCCTACTGGCGCAATTGCTCAACCTTGACAAAAGCAGATATTCGGTTTCGTTTCAGTCGCGTCTTTCGAATAACTGGATGACACCATTTACCGATAAAAACCTGATTGACCGTGCTAAATCAGGATGTAGAAATATTTTGGTTGTGGCTCCTTCGTTTGTTGCCGATTGCCTGGAAACAACTGTTGAAATTGGTTACGAGTACAAAGAAATGTTTAAACGCGAAGGCGGTGAAAAATTAGAGATGGTAGAAAGTCTAAATGACTGGCCCCATTGGATTGATGCCATGAACGAGATACTAAAGCCTTACCTGGATAAAAAATAGAGGTTTCACCAAATAAAACAGGTAAAACCTCTATATAAATTATTGAATTGATTGATTTATGTAATACAACCGAAGTTGTGATCACTCGCTTTATATACTGTAAATACTATTTGCAAATATTAGGTCGCTACTCAACCATTTAATTACACTTAAAATATACAAACAAGCAATAAACCTACAAAATTTCCTGATTAAATGTACAAACAATAATAGGCAACCTGCTCGTTTGCCCGAACTTTAAACTTAACATCCCTGGCAACAACAAAAGTTTCGCCTTTCAGGTAGCTCGTCCAAACAGATTCACCGGAGAGCATAACATCAAGAACACCACTTGTAATAGTCATGTGTTCAATGGTACCTGTTCCAAATTCGTATTCTCCGGCTTCCATAACCCCAATGGTAGCAATTCCCTCAACATTCTCAAGCGCTATCGATTTTACAGTTCCTCCAAAATATTCGTTTACTTTAAGCATATCAATATGTTTTTGATAGATTATCTGACAAAATTAAGGCGTAGATTAAGTTTTTTACACTTTTTATCACTAATTGGGCTCATTTTTTGATGTAAAGTTTAGAAAAGCACGAAGATTTGATTGATTTCTCTATAAAAAGACAGGAGTGAAAGGTAATGATCAAATTGTTGTTTGTCTACAATTAAACAATTAATCAAATTAACTTATAAGTATTAGCAATGTCAAATCTTAGGCACTTAACACTTGTAGCTTCTAATATCCTCGTTTATTGAAGATGATATATCCAACGTTGAGCATGGCAAAGAAACGTGTTTGGCTTTTGTCATAGTAATTGACGGATAAACTGATTGGGCCGATAGCCGATTGAAAAACCAACGCGCCGGTTCCCATAAATTTTACTGTTGCAAACTGTTTATTACTGTACTCAGCTATATGATTGGTAGTTTCCATGATCTCTCGTCCGGGAACAAAAGCATAGCCTTCGACCCGTAGATGAAGGCTTTCAGAGAATTTTACAATCCCCTTTAATCCGGAAGCTATATATTTATTGGCATGAAATCCGCCTATATAAAGTGTTTTACTATGAGGGAGCGGATCAAATGTTGGGGCAGCCAAAACAGTAGCCACATAATTGCTAAACGGCTTTTTATTACTAAAAACTCCTTCAGCTAAAAATCCCAATGTAAAATGTTGATTCAGTTTGAAATACTGGTCATAATTTCCTTTTAAAAGGAAAAAATTATGATCAAAACTCTGTTTAACTGTGCTATTCGATGTGGTACCAGGAGTATTTTGCTCATTTCCTGAAATATAGTTTAGTGAAACAAGTGATGAAATACCTTCGGTTGGATATTGCTTGTCGTTAAACGTATTTGAAATAATATTTGCTGAAGCTGCCATCGCATCAAAACCGGTTTTATCAGCAGTATCTGTTACTTTTATCGATTGATTGAGGTAATATTTGTCAACAGAATTAGAGAATGCCCCCCCAAATGTAATTTTTCCCCACGTATTTAGAGGAAAGCCTATCTCCGCCCTGAAATTATTTTCATTTTGAATGATATAAGGAGGCCGAACATCTTCAAAAACAAATTCAGTTGTTGAGGAATAATAATCCCAGCGGTTCAGAGTTAAATATCCGGCCAGATAAAAGGGTAAAGTTGTCGGATAATCGATTCGTGCACCTGCTTTTATTGAGCTGTAAAAACGTCCGAAATACATATTAGAACTTAATGTGTACGATCGTTTATTAAAAAACCTGTAATCGCCACTAATAAATCCCTGGTTTATAGGCCTGGTCGAAATATTGGCGCCAAACTTAATCTTGATTGGATTATTTTGCTTGGCTATCAAATTAAGATCGAAATAACCAGTCTCGGGATTATATAAAGCCACCGGACGCATAGATTTTATTTGCGGATCGGCAACCAGTTTGAAATAAGCAGATTTTAAGGTCTTGAGATCAAAGATATTGGCGTGATGCTTCAGGCTTTGTATAATATATTGTCGTTGCATATTATCGTCAACACCTTCAACCTGCACGTTCTGAAAATTCAATGCTGGTTTCTTCATATTAAACTGGCTACGCCGCTGCTTAATTTCAGATGGTCGTACGCGACGGGTAATTCGCTTTTTTATTTCGTCGATATACTGATAAGATGTTTGATAACCAGCGCTTTCTATCTGGTCAATTTTCTTAAAATCGAGTAACCCAATGTTATTAAACGTTGTTTGCATGAAAATACCATCCTGCGGATTGATGTTATAATCTGTCTTTTGCATAATCATATTTTCAATTTGTGCCATTACATTGTCTGGATCGGGTTTTTCGGGGTTGTTAGCTACACTGTGTCCAATAATAATATCGGGGTCAAACATTTCTTTCATATTCTGCACCGGGAAATTATTAACAATACCGCCATCAAAAACCAGCGATCCATTAATCTCAATTGGTTTGAAATAAAGAGGAAAAGTCATTGAAGCCCGAATTGCTTCACCCAGATCGCCTTTCTGAAGAACCAATTCCTTGTTGTTATAAACATCAGTAGCAATGCAAAAAAACGGGACAAACAGTTTATTGAAATCACCTTTACAAATGCCTGTTACCGACGAGAACATTTCCATAAATGCAAAGTCCATCTGTTCCTCCGGGATAAGGTTGGTGGGCGGCATTATTTTCAGTTTGTCTGCTTTTTTACGCATATCGAGTTCGAGCCACGAAGGGTCATCCTCGCCTTTGGTAAAAAAATAACGATATTCTTCCTGAATTTCGCCGGTCGACCAAAACTTAAACTGCTCCGATTTAAACAACTTTTCCATCTCATCAGGCGAATATCCGGCAGCATATAAACCAGCAACTATGGCCCCCATCGAAGTTCCGGCGATGAAATCAATTGGGATACCATTTTCTTCAAGGGCCCTGATAACAGCAATGTGGGCAAGCCCTTTAGCTCCGCCTCCACTCAAAACCAACCCAACTTTTTGCGCATGTGCATCAGGAAATAAAAAAAGTGCAATTAATATGGAAACCAGAAAATGCTTCATTGCTCAATATATTATTAACAAAGGACACAGCCAAATTTAATAAATAGTATGGAATGAAATAGCCATAAGAGCAAATACTCATACAAACCAAAAATGTATAAATGGCTATTCCATGTGTTGGATTGTTCGACTAAAAGAAAATGTTAATAAGCAGATTTTAAGGCGTTAAACAAAAATCTATACACATCGAAAATGCCTAAAAATTATCTTCAAATTTTCACATTTATCAATCGCTAATTTTTACTCTTGAACTTTGTGTTTGAGCGACTGAAATCCTTCGCCCAAAATTTCGTGTGTATCCATTACTGTAATAAATGCACCCGGATCAATAGTGCTGATGTATTCTTCGAGAATAGCGACTTCGCGACGGCTTACAACAGTAAAAATGATGTGTTTATCGTTGCCAGTGTACATTCCGGTCCCTTTCAGGTAAGTTCCGCCACGTTCAAGATCGACCAGAATTTTATTCTTGATTGCTTCATCTTTTTCCGAAATGATTATCAGGGCCTTGTTGTAATCGCTACCTTCCAAAACAAGGTCGATGGCTTTACCGGTAATATAAATAACGACCCATGAATACAACGGAATCTGCCAGTCTTTGAATGCGACCAAACTTAGCAACACAATTGTTGAATCAACATAAATCATCAATTGCCCCAATTGCATGCGAGTATATTTAGCTATAATCATGGCAATAATGTCTGAACCACCTGATGTTGCACGGGCTTTAAAAATTAAACCAAGGCCAAAACCAACCAAAACACCACCAAAAACACACGACAGTAAAACATCGGCCACCAACGGCGCATCGCCGTCGGCACGCATATATGTAATCACGTCCATAAAAACAGAAGACAAAACAAAGCCGACCACTGTCTTAACGCCAAAGCGCGGTCCCAAAATTTTAACTCCAGCAATAGTTAACGGAATGTTCAGTATTAATCCGAACAAACCTATTGGAAAACCATCGGGCCAAAAGGAAAATATACCTTGTGTCATGTAGTGAACTACAATGGCAATACCATATACCCCACCCGGGACTATACGGTGAGGCGAAATGAAAAATACAAAACCAACGGCCAGAATAAATGAACCTATCACGATCAGACTATAATCGCGAAACCACTTGGCGCTGAAAACTTTATCGTTTGAAAGAAAAGCCATAACACTTTGTTTTTAAAATAAATTACAAAGAAACACAGGATTCCGGTTTTAACGGTGATTTTTGTCAGAAAGATTAATACAGCCTAACGTACAATTTACAATAAATTGTAACTTAAAAACCTAACAAACAGAAAAGAAGTATTTTGAAATTACTAAACCCATTCCAAAATATTGCCAATATCACTTCAACAAGGTATTATCCTTTCTAATTCCTTCTCAATCCGTCGTTTAAATTAATGGCTATCGAAATCAGGTTACTCGATCCGGCAAGGTGGTAGCGAGCTGAGCCATAATTGATTTGAAATCGTTTAATACGGAAGCCAAATCCCCAGGAAAAGCCAACAGTCGACATTTTTTCATCGAGTTTCATTTCCTGACGTAACTGGTAGTTATATCCGGCGCGAATGGTAAAATTTGGAGAAGGAAACAGTTCGACACCTAAAACTACGTGCCTCATAAGTTTCTTTGTAAAACTATCTTCGGTGTAAACAGTTGTTGTTCCTGAATTATCCTCGGTAGGTTTAGCCAAATTCCATTTCTGCAAGTGTTGCATGGTGGCAGCAAATCTTACTGGTGCATGTTGTAACCGTTGCGAGATACCAAACTGTAAATCGAATGGTATGGATTCTTTCTCAGCGCCATCATAATAGGTTTTCAGTTGGGTTCCAACATTTCGGGCAACAAAAGCTAGCGTTGTTCCCTGGTTTTTACTAAAATAGGTAATACCTATGTCGGCAGCCAATCCATACGATTGATAATTTTCCATAGTCGAGAGTATGGGCTTCAGGTTTATCCCGTATGTAAACTGATTAAACCTATTCGACCAAATCAGGTTTAAAGCATATTCGGCAGCGCCAAAAGTAGAGCCGGTCTTTTGGCCAGTTTCAGTAGCTTCAGTAAATTTACCATAATTGATATAATGAACTCCTACTGCGAAATTTCCCGGAAGTGGCGTGCCAAATGAATACGACGCATAACCATAATTTATACCGGCAAAATATCCTACATAATTCAGTGAAAGTTGATTTCTCATTTCTGTGTTCAGAAGTGAAGGATTGTTGTACGAAACATTCAAATCCGCCGGATCGTCAATGGCAACCTGGTTGCCACCTAAAGCCGCCATCCGGGCCGAGTTGGTCAGGTTCAGAAAGTCATAAGTATATTCACCGCCAATCTGTCCGCGAACAGAAGTAAAAATGAGTATTTGCAGGATAGTTATCAGTATAAGTTTACGCATATTTTTTGAAATTCGGCTTTTAAACCGAACGGTAAAAAGCACATTTTAGTATGTTTCGTGCAATAGTGAATGATTAAGAACTTTTTTTGATTGATGACCATTCTGTTTTATTTTAATGTTTCATCAATCTGATCGGGTTTTGGAATATCGTTGTAATGATATTTTTTTATAATAGTACCCTTTTTAAGAATAATCAAACCAGGATTTGAGCGTACAATTGTTTTTAACTGAACCTCATCGGTATTAAAGAAATCGAAAGTAGCGCCAGTTTCGTTTTTGAAAACATCAAAATCAGCAGGCGACGATGCTGTAAGTGCAATAAAGTTGTATCCTTTTGCTTTAGCAGCCAATGCCAATGCCACTGCTCTTTTTATACCTTCCTTATTTGCTTTTTGAAGGTCTGGGGCTGTAAGAATAAAGGTATATTTTTCATCATAAAGATAAAAATCCTTAACATCCTCCCCTTCTGATGTTTCAATCCTGAAATCGTGAATCGGAGGTGTATATCCTTCCTGAATAACAACAGGGGCTTTAGCTTTAATAAACTTCCAGTTCAAGGTATCTTTCCATGGTATTTCAGCTTCAGCAAAAACTTTTTCTTTGCCCGTTTTCGTGTTTTTGTAAACGAATTCGTTTTTATAAATGGCTTTTGGAGCATTCTCAGGAATTTTCATATCCGCAGGAATATTAACTCCAACTTTGTATGCACTGAAATCAATGATTGGCAAATGGTTATAAGAGTAGAAAACAAGAAAGAAATAAACCAACATTAATAAGGCAGTTGATGCCATCGAAAAGTCAAGCCGATTTTCTCTTTTGAATTTATGGCGATTTACAAAAACAATAATTGCTAAAGCAACTAAAACAAGATTTTTGTAAAATGTTTGCCAGTTCGTTATTTTAATTGCGTCGCCAAAACATCCGCAGTCCGATACCGGATTGGTAAGTGCAATGATAAGGGTTAATCCGGTAAAAAACAGCATAAATACCAACATTAACCAACTTGTAAAACGAATAATGAAATTACATACAAAAGCTACTCCCAGGAAAAATTCGGTTGCAGCAAGTAAAATTCCTAAAGCAAAAGCCAGAGAAATAAGCCAGGGGAAATGAAAAGCGGTAAAATAGTCAGCAAATTTATATGCCGAGCCCCAAGGGTCAATTCCTTTAACAAAACCCGAGAAACAGAATGTTAATCCCAGTAATATGCGCGAGATGTGTTTTAGCATACGTAAAGTTAGAATTCGATCTTTATTAATGCAAAAACAGCATAATTGATCATATCCAGGTAGTTGGCTTCAATCCCTTCAGAAATAATTGTTTTACCCCGATTATCTTCTATTTGTTTGGTCCGTTTCAGTTTCATCAAAATCAGGTCGGTATACGAACTCATACGCATTTGCCGCCATGCTTCATCGTAATCATGATTTTTAGCCAGCATTAAATCTTTAGCTTCTGTAAAATATTTCAGATAAAGATCTAATGTTTCCTTTTCGTCCATATCATCGGTTTCAGAAGTGCCTTTTTCAAGCTGAATGAGTGCCATAATGCAATAGTTTACTATTCCAATGTATTCTGAACGTATTCCCTCATCAATTTTACTAATTCCTTTTTGCTCAATACTCCTTATTCGCTGCGCTTTAATATAAATTTGATCAGTCATTGAGCTTGGCCGCAAAATTCGCCAGGCAATGCCATAATCTTTCATTTTATTTGTGAAAATATCCTGGCAAATATCAATGACATGATTGTATTGCTGGGTTGTTTGATCCATAATTATCGTAATTTTTCAATGTTGTAAAAGTATTAATTTTATTCGAGTTAGGTACTTTTGCCATTTAAGCTTTTCTTAATAAATCTTAATCGTCAAGTAATAAAAATATGTCTGAAATAGTTCTATTTATGATCAATTTTAATGTATTTGAATTCATTTTGTTTATTTTTGTAAACATTTCGATCAGAAATCACTAAACTTAATTGTATGTTAATCACTACAACTGCCAATAAATTTCTCAAACGCAAAAACACTGTATCACTAAACGGAAAAATACTGGATATTTCTCATCCAATCGTTATGGGTATTTTAAATGTTACTCCTGATTCGTTTTTTGATGGCGGCAAATATAAAACTGAGAAAAAAGTATTGAAAAGAGCTGAAGATATTTTGGAACAAGGTGGATCGGTAATTGATATTGGGGCCTTATCTACTCAGCCTGGTTCCGAAGCTATTTCTACCAAAGAAGAAATTGATCGGCTACTTCCAGCAGTAAAAGCAGTAAGGAAAAATTTCCCGGATGCTTTTGTTTCAATAGACACATATCGCTCGTGGGTAGCTTTAAAAGTGATTGAAGATTGCGGACCGTGCATGGTAAACGATGTTTCGGGAGGTAATTTTGATGCTCACATGTTTGACACTATTGGTAAATTAGGTGTACCTTATATCTTAATGCACATGCAGGGAACGCCGCTTAAAATGCAGGAAAATCCAGAATACGAAGATATTATCAGGGATATTTCATTATTTTTTACGGAAAAAGTGAAACGGCTTACCAAAGCTGGAGTAAAAGATGTGATTATTGATCCGGGATTTGGATTTGGTAAAACAATGGAACATAGTTACGAACTATTAAATAGGCTCGATTCCTTTAAAGTTTTTCAATTACCACTTTTAGTTGGAGTTTCACGTAAATCAATGATTTATAAATTGCTAAAAAGTAATCCAGATGAAGCATTAAACGGAACTTCTGCGGTAAATGCACTTGCACTGATGGGAGGAGCTGATATTTTACGTGTCCATGATGTAAAGGAAGCTGTTGAGGTTGTTCGTATTTTTGAAAAGATAAGGTCTACTTCGAAATAATAACTACTTTTCTGAAAGACCCTTAATACGATATGTGATTAAAACACAGAATTATAGTTAGCAATTAACACTAATCGTAATACACCTCCTACAAATCCGGGTGGTTAGTCAAAGTTTCAAATTTGCAAACCACATTGCCTTTTGCCTTTTTACTTTTACATTTGTGCATCGAATTATGCCTATGCCTTTGTTTATCACCATACGGGTTTTGGATGTTGTCGACATACTTTTGGTTGCCATGTTGCTTTACCAGATGTACCGGATAATTAGAGGAACTATTGCGTTCAGCATATTCATCGGTTTTTTTCTGGTATACTTAAGCTGGTTGGTTATCAAAGCCTTAAACCTCGAATTACTTAGCACCCTTATGGGACAGTTCCTGGGTGTCGGGGTTTTATTATTTGTGGTAGTATTTCATCCTGAAATCAGGCGATTTTTTTTGCTTATTGGCACCAATTACCAAAGCAAAGGACGTTTTGGACTAGATAAGCTTTTTGCATCAGAAAAGATAAAACCAGCCAGAAATCAGCACGTTAAAGAGATTGTGAGAGCCTGTGACAATATGGCCAGATCGAAAACCGGGGCATTAATTGTTATCCCGCAAAAAACTGAGTTTAAGGAAATTATTCAGTCGGGCGAAAAAATTAATGCCCGGATATCGTCGGCGCTAATCGAAACCGTTTTTTTTAAAAATACGCCTTTGCACGACGGAGCTATGGTTATTGTAGGAAACCGGATTGCAGCTGCCCGTTGCATTCTGCCAATTACCGAAAGAAATGATCTCGACCCAAATTTAGGGTTACGTCATAGGGCTGCAGTCGGCGTTTCGGAAGTGACTGATGCCTTGGCGATCGTTGTTTCGGAAGAAACTGGTTCTGTTTCCCTTGCTTTCCAGGGCGAATTGATGCACGGCATATCATCGGTCCAGCTAACAACAGAACTCGAAAGGTTAATTGTTGATGAATCATAAATAGAAATGATTAATCATGGAAAATCGTATTTGTAAACTCTTCGGGATAAAATATCCTATAATTTCAGGCGGAATGGTTTGGTGCAGTGGCTGGCGTCTGGCCTCAGCAGTTAGTGATAAAGGGGGATTAGGGTTAATCGGGGCAGGATCAATGCATCCTGAAACTCTAAAAGAACATATTCAAAAAACCAAACAGGCAACAGATAAACCTTTTGGCGTAAACGTGCCCATGTTTTATCCTGAATTGGACACCATTATGAACATCATCATTGAGGAAAAAGTTCCAGTGGTTTTTACTTCTGCCGGAAGTCCAAAAAAATACACTTCACAGTTAAAGGAAAGAGGGATAATAGTTGCTCATGTTGTTGCAAGTGCAACCTTTGCTGTCAAATGTGAAGAAGCAGGGGTCGACGCTATCGTTGCTGAAGGCTTTGAAGCCGGAGGACACAACGGGAAGGAGGAAACAACAACACTGACACTGGTCCCGGCGGTAAGAAAAGTTACATCATTGCCCCTAATGGCAGCCGGAGGAATTGGAACAGGCGATGCTATGTTTGCTGTAATGGCGCTTGGTGCTGACGGAGTACAGGTTGGTTCGCGTTTTGCAATATCCGAAGAGTCATCTGCGCATCCTGATTTTAAGAAACTTGTCGTTGGACTGTCCGAAGGCGATACCAAACTTGCGCTCAAAAAAATTGGGGCAGTCAGGCTAATTAAAAATGAATTTTTCGATGAAGTTGAACGACTTGAAAATGAGGGCGCTTCTGTTGATCAGCTTAAAGCCTGGCTTGGAAAAGGGCGTGCAAAAAAAGGGATGTTTGAAGGTAATTTAATTGAAGGAGAACTAGAAATAGGACAAGTAGCCTCTTTAATAAACGAAATACCTTCGGTTGAAACTATAATGAAAAATATAGTTCATGAATATAGGCAAGCCCACAAACGAATGAATAACGAAGAATTTATGTTTTAATCCTCTTCTATTAGCATTCTAAGCCTGCACTTTATAATAAAACATCTACAAAAAATATTGTCGAAACCCAAAGTATTATTTTAAAATATCAAAATAGAAAAGCCCACTTGAAAGCTCTTCGGATGTCAATTCTATTTTATACTAAACATATTTATAATGGAAAATATTAACGTTTTTCTGCTTCCGGCAGATAAACGCAAAACTACCTGGCCATTACCTCAAGGCACATACGACTGTTATGGTATGGGCATTTCCAGAAACCGGCCTTGTCATCTTTCCTGTTTTTTGCGCCGTCTTTCGAAACACTCCAAACCCATTCTCCATTTTTCCGGTCAACCAGGTTTTCTGAAATAAATTTCCAGGTTTTTTCAGCTTTTTCAAGCCATTCATCATCTCCGGTAAGTTCGTAAGCATTCAAAAAACCGACCACAGCCTCCGACTGAACCCACCAATGTCGATCGGTATCCAAATGACCATTGGCTTCTTTTTCATAAACCAGGCTCCCATCTGATTGTAAACCTTCGCAGGCTGCCTGTGCAATACGGATACATTTCTCCTGAACCATCTTAAGTAATTCGGCATCGCCCAAAACACGGACAGCTTCATCAATCAGCCACGAAGCTTCAATATCATGACCATACGAAACAACCTTCGATTTGGAATCCCAGTTTTCGTCGAAAAACAAGTTCAGGTGATATGTTTCCTGATTCAGAATTTTGTTGGTAAAAATCAAGATTAGGTTACGCAACTGTCGGGCCAATCCGTTATCTTTCCAAACCCGGTACAAATTGGTATAAGCTTCCAGAACATGCAAATGGGTGTTCATCGTCTTTTTCTCGTTGGCATCGCGCTCACTCAAACGTAAATCTTCAAGCATTTTCCAGTCGCGACTGTAAGCCTCAAAATAGCCATTTAATTCAACATCGAAACTGTATTTTTCAATTATACTGAACAAATCGATAGCCCTTTGTAAACTAGATTTTTCGTCGGTAACACGATAATGCTCAACAAAAGCATACAAGAAGAATGCCTGAGAATAAATTTGCTTTTTAGTGTCAACAGGCTTGCCATCAGATGATACAGTCCAATATGTTCCACCAAAATCGTGATCAAAAAAATGGTTCAGGATATAATTTTTGGCATAATTAGCCATTTCAAGATACATAGGATTCTTTTCGTGCATATACGCCGATGAGAACGACCACAAAATGCGGGCATTCAAAATCCCGCCTTTATTGGCCTGCGGTACCAATTTGTTTTCTCCGGTAATTTGTCCATAAAAACCACCGTTCTCCCGATCGACCATTTTTTGCGACCAAAAGGGTAAGATATTTTGAATGAGTTCTTCACGAACTTCTGATTTGAGTTGTTGTATTGACATCATTTTAAATGTGTTGCCATCTATTCGGGTTTGATATTATTTCTTTTTAATTCAAGTTCTGCTGAAATTTCCTTTACTTTTTTGTCGGATAGCGGGTAAAACAACATGCCCATAAAAGCCAGCAAACAGCAAACAGCAGGCATCAGGCTAATCATGATGTGCTCACCAAAAATCGTTTGGGAACTTTGTTCCATAGCGTCGGGCATATAGTTGAATAATGCCAGAATCCAGCCACTAAGCGCCGAACCTAATGCCCAGCCTAATTTTTGCGACATGGATGATGACGAAAAGATCAACCCCGTTGCACGGCGCCCGGTAATCAATTCCTGATGGTCAACAATATCGGCAAACATCGACCACAACAGAGGCAAAACATATCCGGCAAAAACCGAAATCAGGAACTGAAATACCAATATCCAGGTAACGCTGTTTGGAATGAAATAGAAACCAGTGCTCAAAGCCCCTGCTATAAGGATGGCTATCATGTAAGTTCTTTTCTTGCCATATTTTGCCGAAACCGAAGGTGCAGCCATTACTCCAATCAGGTTAGCTGCCTGTCCTACAAGAAAATAAATTGTTGTCATATCCCAGCCTGTTCCTTCCATCCGGTAGTTCACTTTCACGTAATCTCTGAAAAAATAAATAGCAACACTATCGCGTACAGCATTAAAAAGTAAAGCAGCCAAGCCGGTAGCAACCAAAATCCACCATGGCGCATTGTGAAACAAATTTTTCAAATCTTGATTTACCGAAACATTTTCTTCGCTTTCAATTTGGCTTACACGTTCTTTGGTCCAGCTAAAACATAACAAAAACAAAATAACGCAGATAATCCCAATGGAACCTACTCCCATTACCCAACCAATTGGTGAGGTACTTACCGTTGTTTCAACAGTTTTTGTGACTTGAGTAGCCGTATCGCTGCCAAAAACCTTCGAAAAAAAATCGATGAGTGGTTGTAGCAACATAAACGTAACAAAACTGCCAATAAATGCAAACGACATGCGATACGACGACAGTGAATTACGTTCGTCTGGGTCTCCTGAAATGGCTCCCAGCAAAGAAGCATAAGGCACATTGATAAGTGAATAAACAATCATCATCAATGAATAGGTGATATAGGCATAAATCAATTTCCCGGTTTGTCCAAATTCAGGAGCAAAGAAAGTTATAGCGCCCATTACTGCAAATGGTATGGCAAACCACAACAGGTAAGGGCGATATTTTCCCCAACGGCTTTTGGTACGGTCGCTGATGATTCCAACGAAAACATCGAAAAACGAATCCCACAATCGGGCAACCAAAAACATAGTTCCGGCAGCTGCAGCAGTTATTCCAAAAACATCGGTGTAGAAGAACAACGAATACATTCCGAAGATTTTCCAGAACATCGACGAAGCTGCGTCGCCAAATCCGTAGCCAATCTTCTCTTTCAGACTGATTTTTACTGTTGACATTTTTAAGCGGTGTGTTAGGTTTTAAATATAGAGTTCCAGGTTCCAAATTTCAAATTCCAAATAAGGGCAACCTGAAACTTGGAATTCGAAATTTGAATTATTTTCCCAAGATAGCCAGATTTTTTATAATCTGTTTTTTCAGGATTTCTACTGAAGTGGCCGAGCGATAACCATCGGCGGGCGAGTTAAGGCAATAATCAACCAGCTTGTCGATGGTTGAAGTTGCTACATGCATACGTGTATCTGAAGATGCATAATAGAGGAAAACCGTTCCGTCATCATCAGTAATCCAACCATTGGTAAACAACACATTCGAAACATCTCCAACACGTTCTTCGCCAATCGGCCCCATTAAATGACCGGCAGGTTCAGCAATCAGCTTCGATGGGTCTTCCAGATCAGTCATATACATATACAAAACGTAGCGCAAACCAGCCGCACAACCACGTACACCATGCGCCAGGTGTAACCAGCCTTTGTCGGTTTTAATCGGGTGCGGACCTTCGCCGTTTTTCACTTCTTTTATGGTGTGGTAATACCTGAAATTGATGATTTTTTCCTCTTTAACTTCAGCGTTAGTCATATCGTCAATCAGCGCCCAACCAATACCTCCACCACTTCCGGCATCAATAAAACCATCTTGCGGACGGGTATATAAAGCATACTTTCCGTTAACAAATTCATTATGAAGCACCACATTTCGCTGCTGGCTTTTCGATTTCAGATCGGGCAAGCGCTCCCAGATAACCAGGTCCTTGGTACGCACAATTCCTGCAGCCGCAACCGCCGACGACAAATCACCAGGTACAGCATCGGGATCTTTACGTTCAGCGCAGAAAATACCATAAATCCAGCCATCTTCATGGGCAGTTAATCGCATGTCGTAAACATTGGTATCTGGAATAGTAGTTTCAGGAATCGTAATAGGGTAATCCCAAAAACGGAAATTATCAATACCATTAGGACTTTCGGCAATGGCAAAAAACGATTTCCGGTCGACACCTTCAACGCGAACCACTAAAATGTATTTGCCGTTCCATTTAATTGCCCCTGAATTGAATGTGCCGTTCATTCCAATTCTCTCCATCAGGAAAGGATTAGTGGTTTCGTCTAAATCATATCGCCAGATAAGTGGAGTGTGAGATGCAGTTAAAATTGGATATTTATAACGGTCGAAAATGCCATTTCCCTGTTTTACTTTTTTATTCCTCTGCGAAAGCAATTCCTCGTGTTTTTCGAACAGTTTCTTTATCCTTTTGTTAAAATGATATCCCATATTCTTATGTATTTAGTTTTGAATTATTGTATTTTATTCAATACAAATTAAGAAGAATACAGGAACCAGCATTTATACTATTCGGGTAAAATATGATACTATTCAGGCATTTTTCGCTTCACTTCAGAACTGATTGACATATAATAAATCTATAATTTATCAGTTTGTCCGGTACAAAAACAATAAAAGCGACCATTTCTGATCGCTTTTCTGAGCGGGAGACGAGATTCAAACTCGCGACCCTTAGCTTGGAAGGCTAATGCTCTATCGACTGAGCTACTCCCGCAATTTGTAGTTTCAAATTTCAAGTTAAAAGTTTCAAGTTAAAAACAACTTGGAATCTGGAACATGGCTGTGGGGAGAGCAGGATTCGAACCTACGAAGACGTACGTCAGCTGAGTTACAGTCAGCCCCAGTTGGCCACTTTGGTATCTCCCCAATACAATAATGTTAGAATCTTGAACGCTGGAATGTCAAAATTTGCTTTTTCAAACATCAAATGAAAATGAATATTTCATTCTAATACTCATCCTTCCAACCTTCTTTTTTGAGCCGAATCACAGATTCGAACTGTGGACCCCGAGATTACAAATCACGTGCTCTGGCCAACTGAGCTAATTCGGCAAGTGGGTAAGCTACCAACATCGCACCGCTCAACCATCTACCCTTGCTGCCTTCCGACCCTGGGGGAATTCAACAGGAGCTGGTCGTATTGGACTTACCCGGCGCAAAAGTAGAAAAAAAAGACTTTGCTCCAAATGAAAATTTTAGCCCGGTGTAATATTTTTCAATCTGTAAATACTAATGCTTTCATGTTCAATAATGTATTACAGTTATTTTTTTAGTCTGGTTCTTTAAATTTGAACGATTTTACAACTTGATCAATAAATTCAAATATCTTTGTTTAATACAATTCAATAAAAAGTTATGGAACAAAAATCAAACTTTTGGAAATCGGCAATGCTTTATGGCCTTTATATTGGAGTAACAATTACGCTCTTCTCAGTAATTCTCTATGTTACAGGGCAAACTACCAATAAAATTTTAGGATATGTTTCTTTCCCTATTTATTTCGGGTGTATTTTATGGGCACAATTTCAGTATCGGAATAAAAATTTTAATGGTGAAATTTCGTATGGACAAGCTTTGGGGTTTGGCGTTGCAGCAATGTTATTCAGCGGCATAATTTCAATGCTTTATACAATTATCATTTACAATTTAGACCCGAGTTTGATTGAGCAGTTAAAGGCTGTTCAGGAACAAGCTATGCTTACAAAAGGAATGAGTGAGGAACAAGTTGAAGCTGGGATGAAAATTGCTGAGAAAATGATGTCTCCAGGTATAATGGCAATATCTGCATTAATCGGTTCATTATTTTTAGGAACAATTTTATCTTTGATCACTTCAATTTTTGTCAAAAAACAGAAAAACGAAGATGCTTTTGATGAAGCAATGGAAGAAGTGAAAAACGAAGATTAACGAATAATGGATATTTCCGTAGTTGTACCTTTATATAATGAAGTTGAATCGTTGCCCGAATTGACTTCATGGATTGGTCGCGTAATGGCGGCCAATAATTTTTCGTACGAAGTTATCTTAATTGACGATGGCAGTACCGACGGGTCGTGGGAGCTAATAGAGCAACTATGCAAAAACGACACTACTCTTAAAGGCATTAAGTTCAGAAGAAACTACGGAAAATCGGCAGGTTTGTATTGCGGTTTTGCTCAAGCCGAAGGGAATGTGGTAATTACGATGGATGCCGACTTACAGGACAGTCCAGAGGAAATACCGCAACTCTACAGAATGATTACTGAAGAGAAATTCGACCTTGTATCGGGCTGGAAGAAAAAACGTTACGACCCTGTTTTCTCTAAAAATATCCCTAGTAAGTTTTACAACTGGACGGCGCGTCGTATGACTGGCATAAAAATTCATGACTTTAATTGCGGACTAAAAGCTTACAGGAAACAGGTTGTAAAAAGTATTGAAGTATATGGCGATATGCATCGCTATATTCCGGTGCTGGCCAAATGGGCCGGATTTAAAAGAATTGGTGAAAAAATTGTACAGCATCAGGAACGTAAGTTTGGGACTACCAAATTTGGAATGGAGCGCTTCATTCGTGGTCCGCTCGATTTATTGTCTGTCATTTTCATTTCACGATTCAGTAAGCGCCCTATGCACTTTTTTGGTGTATTGGGTGTAATAACTTTCATGCTTGGATTTGCAGCAGCAATTTGGGTTGGTGCACAAAAAATAATACACACCCTTAATAACGAACTGGCTCCACGTATTACACAAAGTGCTTACTTCTATCTGTCGCTAACGGCAATGATTATTGGAACACAATTATTTCTTGCAGGGTTCCTTGCCGAATTAATTAGTCGAAATTCGTCGGAACGAAATTCGTACCTGATCGATAAAAAAACGAATATCTGATCAGTTTAATATTTGATAACGGACTTCTCAGAACATTTTCAACTGACTTGTCGTTTATCTTCAAAACCTAAAAAAATGACAACGCAGTCAGTAGAAAAAAGCAGAAGACAACTTAGTACAGCTGAGGAAATTGTAAATAGTATTACGCATGGCATTGGCGCATTGCTAAGCATTGTAGCCCTGATTGTTCTTATAATTGTAGCGAACAGGTATGGCGATATATGGCACTTGGTAAGTTTTTCGATTTATGGAAGCACTCTTATACTGCTTTACCTTTCATCAACTTTATACCATAGTTTCACAAACCCCAAAATCAAAAACCTGTTTGCCCGGTTCGACCATATTTCTATTTTTCTGTTGATTGCCGGAACTTATACACCCATATTGCTTACCACGTTGAGAGGTGTTTGGGGCTGGATTTTATTTGCAATTATTTGGTTAATGGCTTTAACCGGGGCAATAATACGCTCCATTTATGTATATCGCTTCCGAAAACTAATGGTTGTCATTTATCTGATTATGGGTTGGATGGCTGTAGTTGCCGGCAAACAAATCTATGAAAAGTTGCCAGGTTTGAGCATTACATTTCTTGTTTTAGGAGGTATTGCTTACTCGTTGGGCGTAATATTTTATGTGTGGAGGAATTTGCCATATAGCCATGGGATATGGCATTTGTTTGTTTTGGCCGGAAGTGTACTCCATTTCTTTTGCATCTATTTCAGTGTAAATTTGCAATAAGCCTGGTTTCTATACCTTAGCAGTACTACCAGTTTTTCTCAAAAAATCATTTCCATTTTTTACAACAACAACATTTTCAGGAAGTTTTGGTTTATTCATCGAAACCTGGCGACCTGTAATCAGAATTTTACCATCAGGAAAAATATTCGAAAGCTTTTCCAAATAAGTTTCAAGTTCAGTTTTATCTATCGAACATACAAATGAAGTGCATACAAAATCAAACTTTCTGTACGATAACAGGTTATTCAAATCAACGAAAGGCAAACTCTGTCCAAAATAAATGCAGCGTATTCCTGACTGAACTGCCAGGTAATTATAGTATAACAAACTCAACTCGTGCCATTCATCTTCCCGCAAAAAAAGTAACATCGTTTTAGAAAATCCTTCAACCTTAATCAAACATGTTTCGTGAATTAACTTGTTACGAATAAGGTTAGAAACAAAATGTTCGTGTGCAACAAATATCGATCCGGCCTGCCACAAAACACCAATACGCTCAAAAAAAGGAAAAATAAATTGTTCTATAGTTTTTCTGAACCCATTTTTCAAAATCATTTCTTCGAGTAAATTTTCTAAACCAAAAGAATCGAGATTAACCACGCTAAAAAGAAGTTGATCAACGTTTTTATCGGCATAGTTCAAATGCTGATTTATACGAACGACTTCAGATTGAATTTTCGAATCGCTGAAAGAAGCAACATTCGATATTTTAAAGCCATTTCTCACAAGCATGGCAACATTCAGTATTTTTCGCACATGCTCGTCGGTATATAAACGAATATTAGTATTGGTCCTGTTTGGGTCGAGAAGCATGTATCTTTTTTCCCAAATTCGTATAGTGTGTGCTTTAATTCCTGAAAAATGTTCCAAATCTTTTATCGAATATTTCGCCATAGATAAGTTTCAATATGGTTTTGAACTAGCAGGTTTAACAAGCAATCTCTTCTTTTGTTCCAGGTATAATATAAAAAGATAAACAAAATACATCGTTCAATTCCAATTTGCCTTTGGTTAATTTCACTAGTTTTGAAAAAACATTCACTCTAATCCGAATAGTTTTATGAAACAAGTTCTGATTATTTTAATGAGCCTTGTATTTATCATTTCCATCTCAGCCCAAACCCGGCAATATGCACTTGTTGTTCATGGAGGGGCAGGCGTTATGGATCAAAAAAGCATGACTACAGAACAACAGCAGGAATATATCCAGATTTTAAACCGGGTATTAAGTGTTGGCGATTCAATTTTGGCCAATGGTGGAACCAGCATGGACGCTGTCGAAAAAACGATAGTCATAATGGAAAATTCGCCATTATTCAATGCTGGTAAAGGTGCAGTTTTTACGCACGACGGACTGGTTGAACTGGATGCTTCGGTGATGGACGGCAAATTGCTGAAAGCTGGGGCAATAGCTGCTGTGCGTGATATAAAAAACCCAATCAGGGTTGCGCGTGCCGTGATGGAAAAATCGGAACATGTAATGCTGAATGGCCTCGGGGCCTCTCAGTTTGCCAAAGATCAAGGATTTCAACCTGTTGATAACAGCTATTTTTATACCGAGAAAAGGCATAAGCAACTGGAAGAACTTCTGAACAAAGAACGAAAAGCCGGAATTGATGATAAACACGGAACAGTTGGGTGCGTGGCCTTGGACAAATACGGAAATATTGCAGCCGGAACCTCAACCGGAGGAATGACAAACAAACGTTATGGCCGTATTGGAGATTCACCCATCATTGGCGCCGGAACTTATGCCAGCAATCAAACCGGTGGATTCTCGGGAACCGGGCACGGAGAATATTATATCCGGTTGGGATTTACGAGAGATATTTCGGCAATGATGGAATATAAAGGCTTGTCGGTACAGGATGCCTGCCGCGCCGAAATAGATAAACTTACCCAACTTGGAGGAACCGGTGGTGTTATTGGCCTCGACCGTATTGGAAATATTGCAATGGAATTCAATACACCAGGAATGTTCCGGGGATATATCAAATCAAATGGCGAAAAACAGGTTTTAATCTTTAAATAATGAACAAAATCATTCTGACACTAATAATATTGATTTTAAATACCTTAACTTCTTCAGCTCAAAAAAAATATAACCCAATTATACCCGACAACCTGGCTGATCCAACAATTATGCAGTTCGGCGATGCATTCTATTTATATTCGACCAGCGATGTTGGAGATTTGAAAACTGACTTAAGCTTCTCAGGAAATCCTGTTGTCTGGAAATCAAAAGATCTGGTGAACTGGAGTTTCAATAGTATCTGCTTTCCGGGAATAGACTGGCACAAATACAAATATTGGGCGCCAGGACGTGTGATTGAAAAAGATGGAAAATATTTCTTGTTTGTTACCATTGAGCATGTTACACAACTGGCAGTTGCCGATTCGCCTGAGGGACCTTTCCATTTCGCTAACGGACCGGAAGTTTACACCGGCAAAGAACGTAACTCGATGATTATTGACGACATTGATGGCTGCCCGTTTATTGATGACGACAACCAGGTATACCTGTTTTGGCGCAGGAAAAAAGCAGCCCGCTTATCTCCCGATTTTCAGAAACTTGAAGGAGAAACCATCACTATTCCAACCCGATGGAATGGTTATTCTGAAGGTCCTCAAATGTTTAAAAGGAATGGCACCTACTACTATCTTTATACTCTAGGTGGTTACGGCGATTACCAATATGGCTATGTAATGAGTAAAAAATCGCCACTTGGCCCGTTTGAAACACCCGAAAATGATGTAATCCTATCAACTAACCTTCAGGAAAAAATTTGGGGCCCCGGTCACGGTTTTGCATTTAATTTAAGAAATACCGATAATTGGTATTTTGTATACCTGGAATATGGAATTGGTGGAACTTCACGTCAAATCTACGTGAATAAAATGGAGTTTAATACTGATGGAACAATTAAGCCAATAATTCCTGACAGAAAAGGTGTTGGCCCAATAGTTAAAGTAAACGTTCAGGCATCAATGAATTTAGGTAAAGCTAAAATTACCGCTTCCTCATCGCGCGAGCCGTTGGTTGTAAAGCCTCGGGCCTGGGGGAACAGAAAAGAACTTTGCTACCATTTACCCGATTCTCTGCCATACAGGATACATAGCTTTGAACCATCTAATGCGGTTGACAATTCGAATTTCACCGAATGGTGGGCTGCCCCAAATGATACACTAAAATGGTGGCAGATCGATTTTAGAAAAATAAGAAAGATTGACCGATGCGAAATTTTCTTTGCTCACCCTACACTCGGTCATGCTTTTGCGCTGAGAAAATCAGTCGACGGAAAAAATTGGCAAACTGTTATCGAAGAAAAAGACCGGACAATATGTTCTCCTCATATTGTTGACAAAATTGGCAAGGCTAAATACCTCACCATCAGCATAAATGAAGGGACTCCAGCTATTTGGGAAGTGAAAATTTATGAGTGACAGTTACTCTATTTCAGAGTAACTAATTGAAAATGTTCCTGAGCTAAATTCTAAACTCTCTCCTTTGTTTGAATACCAGGAATCGTGGATTAAATAGACCGAAAATTTTCCAGTAATTATCTTCTTTTCAGTATCAACTGACGTGATTTGAATTTCATTTATTGTTGAATTTTTATCCAAAGTATATCTATCGGCAATTACATCGCCTCCAATAATATAATACCATTCCAACGAAAAATTTGTTGTCGTTAATGGCTGTGTAAAATCTGTCATATCTACACTAATTGACAATATTTCTTCCTGATAATATCTTGAATCTCGCTTACTGGCATTTATATAAAACTTCTGCTCTTTCACAGAATAATTGGCCCATGTATTTGATGAAATCCAATTCTCATCATTTTTCTCTACTCTAAAATTCGATTGAACAGAAATAACTGGATCAACATCTTTCTTACATGAAGAAACTAAAACAACTATAAGTAAAAAATAAAAAGCTCTCATCAGATTAAAAACTAAAGTAAAAGAAAGACGGTTTGCTGATACTTAAAGTTGCGTTGGATTCTTAAAAAAACTAAATAGAACAACCTTTTTTTATCTCAAACGTTTTTGCTGAAAACAATTTAAATCAGATAAGCATTGAAGTCAAAATTATCCATTTTCTTGTTGCTGATCATACCGCTTTTGTCATTGTCTCAAAACAATCTTCAAAATTTGGACATAAATCTTAGTTCCGTAAAATATCCTTTCGAGGTACATTTCCTTAAATTGCACGAGCAAAACCAGGATTTACAAATGGCTTATATGGATATTCGCCCTGAAAAGCCTAATCATAAAAACATTGTACTATTGCACGGGAAAAATTTCAACGGGGCATATTGGGAAACCACTATTAATGCTTTGATAAAGAATGGCTTTCGTGTGATCGTTCCTGACCAGATTGGCTTCGGAAAATCAACTAAACCGCACTATTTTCAATATAGTTTCCAGCAATTGGCCTTAAACACCAAAACATTGCTCGACAGTTTAAAAATCAGTAAAACAGCGGTTCTTGGCCACTCAATGGGAGGAATGTTAGCTACACGTTTTGCACTAATGTTTCCTGAAGTAACAGAAAAGCTTATTCTTGAAAATCCAATCGGACTTGAAGATTATAAGCTACTTACACCTTATAAACCTATCGACTTCTGGTACAAAAATGAGTTGAACCAGAATTACGAAAAAATCAGGCAATATCAACTTGTCTATTATTACAACAACACGTGGAAACCAGAATATGACAAATGGGTTAATTTACTAGCCGGATGGACAATAAATAAAGATTATCCGTTGATTGCATGGAATGCAGCCTTGACTTATGATATGATTGTAAATCAACCTGTAGTTTACGAATTTTCGTTAATCAAAAGCTCTACCCTGCTAATTATTGGTACACGCGACCGCACTGCTTTGGGAAAAGCTTTGGCAAACCCTGATATTCAGAAAACAATGGGATTATACAACGAACTTGGTAAAATAACCCAGCATAAAATTACTGGTTCAAAACTTGTAGAACTTGATAATGTTGGGCATTTGCCACACATTGAAGCATTCGATCGTTTTATCAATCCACTACTTCATTTTCTTGGCGAATAAATAATCAAAACAATCAATTGCTTATACTTGTTATATCTGCTAAACAGTGAATAATTAACCATTAGAGAAGTGGAAACCATTTCCAGAAAAGTAATCAGAATAAAATCGCAAGTACATGTTTCATTTGAAAAGAATTGAAACAAGTCATAAATTCATCAATACAAATGAAAAACATAATATTATTTGTTTAATAAATGTTAAAAATTTTTCCATAAAAATTACTACCTTTGTATAAATTAAATTTTTCTACCCATGAATGCATATTTAATTAACAACATCGATGAAATAATAGCCGCTTTGGATAAGGTTATTTCTGAAGCCGAAAAGAACAACGATACATCTGGCTATTTTGCAACAGTTTATCGTAAAGCAACTCTTAGAATTAAAGAAGAAATTGTTTCAGGACAATTTGAGAATAGTTCGCGCATAGAGAAGATTAGTGTTTTTATTGCCCGTAACTACTTCGAAGCACATTCAAACTTCATTAATAAAAAGCCGGTTACAATATCCTGGAGAAAAGCGTTTAGACTTTCAAAAAACAGCCATCCAATTGTATTACAACATTTATTAATGGGTATCAATGCTCAAATGAATCTTGATTTAGGAGTTGCAATAGCCGAAGTTGCTAAAGGGAAAAGTTTAGATGAATTGGAGGCTGACTTTAACCACATTTACGGAATTTTTGCAACAGTACTGAGAGAAGTACAAGACAATATTTCTTCAGACTGGCTGACATTAAAACTTTTATTAAAGATTACAGGAGCTATTGACAAGTATTTGTTCGATCACATTATAGCAGATGGACGTGACGAAACCTGGAGATTTGCTAACCATTATGCTACCATTTCAAAAGTAAATAAATCAAGGGCCTTTTCTTTCCGTGACCAGGAAGTTGCTGCTAAAACAGAAGTTATTTTAAATCCAAGATTAATGGACAGATTTATTTTCAGACTAATCCATATTACCGAGACAGGTTCTGTTGCAAGAAAAATAAAGAAAATGGAACAATCGGCAAATTAAACTTTTAAAAACCTTAGAGAATAAAAACCTATATACCCAACAGGTTTTCAGATTTTCGATTCAGTTTTTAGCAAAAATGATATTTGCAAAAGAACTTGGAATAGGTATAAAAAATATCCTTTTAACAGAGACATTTCAATTTAATATGACTCTTTTGTTAATTTTTTGAGGGGGGTACCCTAAAAAAGGCATCAAAAAATTAGCACATAATCTTTTTCAAATTATCTTGTGTTCAGAAATTGCTATAACTATGAAAATCGAAGACCAAGATTAATACAATACCAAAAACTATTGCTATGAAAAAAAGCCTTTACTTTTTATTTATTATGCTACTTGCCTCATTAAGCCTTTTTGCGCAAAAAAGGACTGTTACGGGCATAGTTCGCGACAAAGGAAGCAATGAGCCTATTCCAGGTGCAAGCGTACTTGAAAAAGGAACAGCCAATGGAACTATTACCGGGAATACCGGTGAATTCTCTATCAATGTTGGATCAAATGCTACACTGAAAATTACTTTCGTTGGAATGAATTCTCAGGAAATTATTGTTGGGAACCAATCGAAAATTGAAGTTTTGCTCGACGAATCGACAGAAGTATTGAACGATGTTGTTGTAACTGCTTTAGGTATTAAGCGAGATAAAAAGGCGATGGGATATGCAGTGCAAGACATGAAGGGGGATGAAATCCGCGAATCGAACAACAGTAATGTTGTTACTGCTCTTACTGGGAAAATAGCCGGAGCACAAATAATCACTTCATCCGGACAAGTAGGTGCTTCAGCCACAATCAAGATCAGGGGAAACAAATCATTGGATGGCATGAGTTCTCCATTATTTGTAGTTGATGGCATTCCGATTATGAACAATACGAGTGATGCCCGTTCGACAATTCGTACCGACTTTGGTAACAGTGCTATGGACATTGACCCCGCCACAATTGAAAGCATTAGCATTTTGAAAGGTCCGAGCGCCAGCGCTCTTTACGGTAGCCGTGCTGCCGATGGTGTAATTTTGATTACCACAAAAAAAGGCACTAAAGAAAAAAAAGGATTCTCAGTTGATCTTTCATCTTCAGTTTCGGTTGACCGTGTAGGTGAGTTGCCTAATTACCAAAATATGTACGGACAGGGATACAACGGCGACGAATACAACTGGAAAACCAATTACCCCCAATATACGACATACCAGGCATTTCACGATGCCCGCGAATTTGAATGGGCAACCGATGGTACAGGTCGTCGAATGGATTATGACGAAAGCTGGGGTACGCGCCTCGATGTAGGTTTGTTGGTTGACCAAATGCAAGGTAAGAAGCAGCCTTGGGTTTCAAATCCAAACAATGTTCGCGATTTTTATGAAACAGGTATCACCAACAATAATAACATCGACTTGAATATGAATACCGATAAAGTGACAGCACGTTTCTCTATCGGATACAATAATCAGAAAGGAACAATGCCCAATACCGATCAAACTAAATACAACATCGGATTAAACTCGGGATACAAAGTCAGCGATAAATTTAAAGTTGATGTTAGCCTGAATTATATCGACTTAAACAACGATAACTTACCTCAAACCGGTAATAGTATGCGCAACCCATTGGTTGAATTCAACAGTTGGTTTGGCCGCCAGGTTGATATGAAATACCTGAAAGCCCATTATCAGGACATTGTTGACTACAAAGGAACTCCAATGGCTTTTAACTGGATGATGGACTACCCTACCCAACACCAAAACCCATACTGGATTGCATACAACAATACAATGTCGCGTAACCGATTACGTACTCTTGGCAGCATCAGTGCAACTTACACCTTTGCCAAAGGAATTGATTTAATGGGACGAGTTGGTACTGATTACTATACAGAAAAACGCTTCTTCAAATTTCCACAATACTCACGCGACTGGGATACTGATTTAACCAAATCAGCCGTAAATGGTACTTTCTGGAAACAATACCAGATACTTAATGAAACCAATGCCGACCTTATCCTCACTATTAAAAGGAATATTACACCAGATATTAGCTCGTTCATTACAGTCGGAAGCAACTACCGATATTCATACGATCAGTATTCTACCGTTTCGGGTGTGAACCTTGTAATTCCTAATTTCTATTCAACATCAAATATTGAAGGAACTCCAAGCGTATCGTTCACCGAATACAAAAAGAAAACAAATAGCGTTTTTGCTTCAGCAAACTTTGGATACAAAAGTTATTTGTTCCTCGATTTAAGCTATCGTACCGACTGGAGCTCCAGTTTACCAAGCTCAAACTGGCAATATAATTATCCATCGGCCAACCTTGGTTTTGTATTTACTGAAGCATTGAAAGATTGGTTCAACATCAATCAAGGAATTATATCCTACGGAAAATTGAGAGCTGGTTATGCCATTGTTGGTAGCGACACCAGTCCGTACCAGCTAAACTCGACTTACAGTACCGGAGGAACTCCATTTAATGGTGTAACCTTATATACCCAATCGGCAAGCTTGCCAACTTACAACCTTAAACCACAGAAAACCAATAGTTTTGAAACCGGGTTAGAAATGAAAATGCTAGATAACCGCATCAGTTTTGATGTTGCCTACTATTCTTCACGAACATTCAACCAAATATTAGGTGTTGGGGTTTCGGCAACAACCGGATATTCAACCTGGTATAAAAATGCAGGCGAAATTGAAAACAAGGGAGTTGAGCTTCAGCTTTCGCTCGTTCCTGTTAAATTAAGCGATTTTGAATGGAATGTTGATGTAACCTGGTCGAAAAACAAAAATAAGGTTATTAAACTTGAAGATGGTATCAATCAACTTCAAATCAACTCATTATATTACAACTCAAACCTGATGGCTTTCCCGGGAAAAGCATGGGGAACTATTTATGGTACCGATTATCAGAAAAACGATAAAGGCCAGACATTAATTGGATCAAATGGGTTACCAATTACCACAACCTCGTCGGTTGAAATCGGGAATGTCAATCCTGATTGGATAGGCGGTTTGCGCAATACCTTTAAATACAAAAATTTAAGTCTAAGTGTACTTATCGATGGCCGCAAAGGTGGTGATGTTGTCAGCATGACCAAAGCTGTTGGCCAATATGGTGGTGTATTACAAAACACCGTTGAAGATGGCATTCGCGAAAACGGAATGATTGTAGACGGAGTTTATAATTCAGGAGTAAAAATAAACAATGCCGATGTTAGCGGACAGCCAAATACAACCAGAATTTCGGCCCGAACTTATTTTAAAGCAACACGTCCATGGGGTTCACTCGCTGTTGTTGATGGTAGTTTCATCAAACTTCGTGAAGTAAACCTTAATTATACCTTCAGTTCGAACATTTTGTTTGAAAAAGTTGGAATTAGCCGCCTTACCGTCGGACTTTTTGGAAACAACCTCGCACTGTTGTACAAAGACAAATCGAACGACGTGAATATCGATCCTGAAGTTTCTACGGGAGGATCAATTTCAGGTGTTGGCATCGAAGCCTACCAGCTACCTGTAGCCAGGTCGTTAGGGTTAAAAGTTAACATTAGTTTCTAACTATTTATTCAGGATTAATATGAAAACGAATATAATCATACTCCTCAGCCTGGTAACTTTTTTGTTTTACTCGTGCACTAAAGATTTTGAGGAAATAAATACCAGCCCAAACAGTCCGACAGTTGCGCCGGCAACCAATGTTTTTGGATATGCAATTCAAAGTATAGCCCAACGTTTTGGATCAGTTGAATTATTTTACCCCGGAGCTTTTGTAGGCTACACAGCCAAAGGAACATACAACCTTGTAAACCGTTATGCTGAAGTTGCTCCAACATCACATTGGAACAACCTTTTTACCTACGGAATAGGGAACCTCAACTCGGTGATCAAACAAGCTGAAGCCGATGGCAACAATAACCTGAAAGCAGCAGCAATGGTGATGAAAGCTTATGCTTTCCAAATGTTGGTCGATACGTATGGCCCGGTACCTTATACCGAATCGGGACAATTAACCGATGGCATAGTTTATCCAAAATACAACACTGAAAAAGAAATCTATACGGCTTTATTAGCCAGTCTGAAAGAAGCAAACAGTCTTTTTAACAGTTCTGCCACTCAAAAAATTGGGGTTGGTGATTTGATATACTCAGGGAATGTGACCAAATGGAAAAAATTCTGTAACTCACTCCGGTTACGTTTGGCCATTCGCATTTCCAATGTGGATGCAACTACGGCAACAGCTCACATTGCCGAAATTCTGAACGACGCCACTACATACCCTGTATTCACCAGCAATGCCGATAATGCCAATTTAAAATTCCCTGGTGGTGATTGGCTCGAACCTTGGTACAGTGCGTACAAAGCAGTCCCCGATGTAAAAATTGCCAAGCCAATAGTTTCAACACTGCTAACACTTTCCGATCCTCGTTTGTCATTTTATGCACAAACCAATGCTGCCGGCAAATATGTTGGCCTCGAAGTTGGAGCCGATGCCAATGGAACAAACGAATCGAAAGTTGCTATAGCATTCATGGAAACTGCCACAGGAACAGTTTTCTTCCAGCATTATTCCGAAGTTGAATTTATAAGAGCTGAAGCAGCTAAGCGTGGTTTCATCTCATCATCGGCACAAACAGCCTATAACAATGCGATCAAAGCATCGTTCGACGAATATTCAATCCCAACAGCCGATTACAATACTTACATTGCTTCTGCGGGTGTTGCCTGGGCCGACGACCTGACCCAGATTTACACCCAAAAATGGATTGCCTTATTTCGCCAGAGCTGGGAAGCATGGGCAGAAATGCGCCGCACTGATGTTCCCCAGTTTGGTCCTGCTGTAAACGCGTCATACTCAGGGCACAATCGTACCCCTTTCCGTCTTTCGTACCCGGTTGAAGAACGTAATCTTAATCCGAATGTACCAACAACCGTGACCGAAAAAGATATGTTCTGGGGTTACCAAATTTGGTGGGATACCCGTACTGGTGTTCAGTAACTGAATTTACCATTTACCGAAAAAAGAGGATAATTGGCCGAATTATGGCCAATTATCCTCTTTCTCATTTTATTAATATGTATAAAAGCAATAAATTCACTGTCGGGAAAACTCAATACCAGAATGTCTATGAAACAGAAAAACCTTGTGCTGACGGGATTTGTCCTGCTGAAATTTTTGCTTCAGTACCTGTTAATCAATCCGGGTTACGAACTACACCGCGACGAGTACCTGCATCTCGACCAAGCGCATCACCTGGCCTGGGGATATACTTCGGTTCCACCATTAACCTCATGGTTTTCCTGGATAATTTTGCATTTAGGTAACGGCGAATTCTGGGTAAAATTTTTCCCTGCATTATTTGGCGCGTTAACTTTAATAATTGTTTGGAAAACCATTGAAAAATTAAATGGCAGGTGGACCGCCCTGTTACTTGGCGCTATTTGTATTGTTTTTTCTTCGTTGATACGTCTCAATATGCTTTACCAACCCAATTCGTTCGACATTATGGCTTGGACCATATTGTTTTATGCGCTGGTCAGGTTCATCCAGACAAACGAAAATAAATGGCTTTTGCTAACCGGAATAACCTTTGCAGTTGGATTTCTGAACAAATACAACATCGCCTTTCTGATTATTGGGCTGGTCCCCTCAATACTTCTAACCAAACATCGTTCCGTTTTCAGAAACAAATATTTTTATTACGCTATTGGATTAGCTTTCCTTATTGTTTTACCAAACCTGATTTGGCAATACACCAACAACTTTCCGGTTTTTAAACACTTGAACGAACTGGCCCGTACTCAGCTTGTAAATGTCAGCAGAACAGGTTTCCTTATAGAACAAATCATGTTCTTTCCAGGCTCAATATTCGTAATTCTGGCAGCATTAGTGGCTTTCATCGTTTATAAACCATACCAGAAATTTCGCATCGTCGGAATCACATTTGTATTTACATTAGCTTTATTTGATTATTTCAAAGCTAAAGGGTACTATGCTCTTGGCCTCTATCCTATTCTCCTGGCCTTTGGTTCAGTTTATATCGAAAAAATTACCGATGGAAAGCAAATCAAATATCTTCGGCCCATAGCCTGTATTATTCCAATCCTGATGTTTCTGCCTATGCTAAAAATTGCTTTTCCGAACCATACTCCTGAAGAAATCAGAAAAAATGCTGCCATGTACCAAAAATACGGCCAGTTACGGTGGGAAGATGGAAAAGATCACGATTTACCACAGGATTTTGCCGATATGTTAGGATGGAAAGAACTCGCCCAAAAGGTTGATGCTGTTATTGCAACAATTCCCGATCACGAACATACGCTTTTGCTTTGCGACAATTACGGTGAAGCTGGCGCCATCAATTATTACTCTAAAAATACAGATATTCGGGCAGTTTCGATGAATGCAGATTACATCAACTGGTTCAAACTCGATCAACCGATTAAACATGTTATCCTGATACAGGAAGCAAGTGACGACGACCCGGAACGTAAAAAGGAACAACCTTATTTTGAATCGATTGAACGGATTTCTCAAATAACTAATCCGTATGCCCGCGAAAAAGGAACCAGCATTTATGTCATGAAAAACGCGAAAGTTGATATCAACGAAATACTTCGCAAAGAAATTGCTGAAAAGAAAAACAGGAAATAATAGCAGAAATTGTAACTTTCAACAATAAAAAAGCTGACTATGATACAAACCAGTCAATATCCTGAAATTGATGCTTACCTGGCAGCTTTACCCGAAGAAACCAGGCAGCCGCTTGAAGAAATCAGGCGAATTATCAGAAAAGCGCTTCCCGATGCCGAGGAAGCTATAAGTTACCAAATGCCATCGTTTAAACTGAATGGCATAATTGCCTGGTATGCGCCTTCAAAAAAACATTACGCAATTTATATGCGGCCAAAGTTTTATACCGATTTCAACGAGAAACTGGCTACCTTTAGCCGAACCAAATCGGCTATACATTTTGAATACGGAAAACCTGTTCCGGAAAAACTAATTACTGATTTAGTTGTTGCCGCAGCGAAAGAAAACATGAACAACAAACTGGTTAAAGAGACTATAAAAAATACAAAACGGACAAAGAAATGAAAATACTTGCAATTGAAAGAGAATTGCCAGGGTTAGTTGATCCTGATTATAAACCCTGGCTGGAAGCCGAAGCCCGTAAAGCCTGGAATTTGTACCAGGAAGGATTGATCCGCGAAATGTATTTCACCGACGACAATTGTGCAGTGCTGGTCCTCGAAGCCCGAGACAAAGCTCATGCCCGCGAAATTGTTGACCAATTACCTTTGGTTCAACAAAAACTAATTGATTTTGATATATTGGCATTAACAGCTTATCCGGGTTTTGCCCGTTTGTTTAAAGATTAAGTAATGGCATCTCCTGAAATAATTATCATTCAGGCTTACAAAGCGGATTTCCCTGAAATATTGTCCATTCAGAAAGCAGCATTTATATCTGAAGCCGAATTTTACCAAAATTTCAACATTCAACCATTGACTCAAACCCTTGATGAAATGGAAACTGAATGCAAAAATAAAATAGTACTGAAAGCTGTTGTTGACGGGCAAACAGTTGGATCAATCCGTGCCAACATTTCGGAAAACATTTGCATGGTGAACAAACTAATTGTTTTGCCGCAATTCCAGAAAAGAGGTATTGGAAAGAAACTGCTTCGGGAGATTGAAACCTATTTCCCTGGCATAAAGAAATTTAAACTTCAAACGGGGGCATTCAGCGAATTGAACATTAAACTATATACCCAAACAGGGTACCAAATAATTGGCCGAAGCATGTTCGAAGGTGGCGTTGAAGCCGTTGTTATGGAGAAAACAGTTGTTTAAATTACAGATCATTAACACTAAATTAAAATGAAACATTGCTTTTCGCTTATCCTGTTGGCTTTAATACTTTTTTCATGCACAAACCAGCCGCAAACCGGAAAATCGATCAGTAGCGAAAAAATAAACTACGGCGACAATCCAAAAGCAGGGCATTTTGCTGATGTAAATGGCATCAAATTGTATTATGAAACTTATGGAGATGGCGAGCCATTAATTATGCTCCACGGAAATGGAGGCTCGATCAACGCTTTTCGCAACCAAATTCCGTTTTTTTCACAACATTACAAGGTTATTGCTATTGACAGCCGTCTGCAAGGAAAATCAGGCGGATCGCCAAATCAGATTTCGTACGACCTGATGGCCTCTGATTTCTGTGCATTGCTCGACCAGTTAAGCATCAAATCGGCCTACGTTCTGGGGTGGAGCGATGGTGGGATCGACGGAATTCTGATGGCTTTAAATTGTCCAGACCGGGTAAAGAAACTGGCAGCGTCGGGTGCCAACACCGTACCCGACACCACTGCCTTGTCGAGAGCGGATATTGACGAAATGAAAAATGTTGTTGCAAGCTCAAGCTCCTCTGCAAAAGAAAAAGCTCTAAACCAAATGATGATTGATCAACCGAATATTGCCTACGCTGAATTGGGCAAAATTAAATGTCCAGTTCTGATTATGGCTGGCGATCATGACATGATAAAACCCGAACATACGCTAAAAATCTTCCAATCGATTCCGGGAGCATCACTTTGCATCTTCCCCGATTCACATCATGGTGTCTGCCAGCAACATCCCGAGTTGTTTAACGAAACGGTACTGAGGTTTTTCAGAAAATAACCACTGTCAAAATAAAAAACTCCGCTTTCTATGTGATTTTTCTCTGTTCGTTCGAATAATAAGGCAAAACAAGTTCAGTTATCCTGAATGTTGAAACAATTAACGCAAAACGAATGAACTCTTCGGAAACAAAAGACCTTTTCCTTGCAGTTATTGAAGCAAACAAGGGCATCATTTTCAAGATTGCCAACTCATACTGCAAAAACGCGGAAGACCGTAAAGATCTCTTTCAGGAAATTGTTTCGCAACTGTGGAGATCGTTCGGAAATTACAGCAACCACTATAAATATTCGACTTGGATTTACCGCATCTCACTTAATGTGGCCATTTCGTTTTACAGGAAAGAGACCCGAAGGAAGGTCATTTCTTCACCCATTTCCGAAAGTATTTTTAACCTGGGTGATGTTGACGACGCCACCGAAACGGAATCCAATCTCCGGTTACTTCAGCAATTTATTCACGAACTAAAAGACCTCGACAAAGCACTGATGCTGCTTTATCTGGAAGAGAAAAGCCATCGCGAGATAGCCGAAATCGTGGGTATTACTGAGACCAATGTAGCCACGCGGATAGGACGTATAAAGCTATTGCTGAAACAGAAATTTTTAACCCTCGAAAACAATTAAACAATGGAAAACATCGATTTTATCACCATTTGGAAAGCGCAAGACACCAAAATTGAACAGACGCTGGCCCTCAACCTGAAATTACTGCGCGAAATTGTGAACGGAAAAGCAAAAACGGCTGTTCGCTCGCTAAAGGTACTCAAATCGACCTTGCTATTTTTTGGCATTCTGTACCTGTTTGCGCTTGTCGGATTAGTCTCGTTCGCCCTCTCTCGCTATTCACCTGCCTGGAACTATTTTATTGTTTCGGTAGCTGCCATCTTTGCGATTAACCTATATGCGGTTATTACCTACATCAAGCACCTTGTTTGGTTGCATGAAATCAACTACGACGGAGCTATTGCCGGCATTCAGCAGAAACTGTCCGAACTGCAACTTTCCATCGTTAACCATACCCGCATTATGTACCTGCAAACGCCTTTTTTTACCACTTTTTACCTGAGCAGCAACTGGTTTCCGCAACTCACGTCATGGCCTTATATCCTTTTCCAGCTTATATTAACCGGAGCAGCCATTTACTCGTCGTGGTGGGTCTATCGCAACATGACTCCTGAAAACATGAATAATAAGCTGATAAAAGGCTTATTAAATGGTTCGGGCCGCGAAACGGTACAAAAAGCAATGGATTTCTACAATGAAGTGGAAGACTATAAAATGGAAGGATAACTTAATCTGGATTGTATTTTATTATTTCATCCAGATTATACAAATACATTACAAAAAGAAGCAATCTGAAATTATCAGGTAAGTATCCATCAATAATAATAGTTCGTTCTTCTCCATGGTTATCTTCAAGATAGATTTTGATTAGCAGTGGCTTATCGTCAGTAAATCTCTGATCCATATTATATCTGCAACCAGAATCAATTAGTTTCATTTTAAGATTTAGCTGATCTCTAATTTTTGACTTCAGAATAAATACCTTATTTTTCAGATCATTGGGATTTCCATCACCAGTATACATTAATGAATCATTTCTTATTATGAAACTTTTTCTTATTCGACCTGGTTCTGCCTGAAATTCAATTCTTTTGATTTTTACTTCATTTTCATTAAAAGTAGCCGTGCTCGCAAGCGTCAATGTATCACCCTCTATATAAACATCCTTTTTTGAGATATTTTTCAAAATTAGAACATCCTTATTTAAGAATAGAATTTTAAGCTTTTCCCAGTTTTCGAATGAAAAACCAGTATCAACTCTATTTATTTGAAGCGTATCATCTTTTATTTTGTATTGATAAATACATTGTCCATTCATTTCCCATGGATGTGAGAAAATTGTGAAATCATTGAAAAACAAAGGATAATGATATTGGGCATTGATCCAATCCTTTTTCAATAAATTAAAATCAATTGAACTTTTGGATTCAGTCTTACATGAAACTGTTAGTATCAGAAATATTACACCAATTATCGAATTAACCTTCATATCTACTATCAAAAATCAATGTAAGTTAATACATAATTTTCCCAGAACAAAACCATATAAAAAAACGAAGGCACAAAGACCTGAATATTAGTGTCTTTGTGCTTTCGTGGCTAGAGAAAGTGTTTTAATATTTCCACACCAACACATCGCCGGTTTTTATCGCTTTTGATCCAATCAGGATTTTAGCATTGGTCGGAAGATTCATTTCATAAACCTTATCCGAATAATTCACGGCAATACCATAGCCATCGCGGTATTCAACCATGATTCCCTGCGGATAGTTTTCCACCTGAATACCTTGCTGTTTGCAGAGTTTGGTTAAAACCTGCTTTTCCAGTTCACCTTCTTTCGAGTCAACGCCAATGTAGGTTACCGTTCCTTTGCCCAGTTTGTGGTGAACAATGGCAGGTGTTCCTGTATAGAAATCACCTTCGAATGTGCCCCAGGTTTCAGTTCCTGCAAACGGTTTCAGCAGATCGCCCCAGCTTGTCCATACAAACTCCTGATTGTTAAACTTGATTTTATCGGGAGAATGCGGCATCAACAAGTCGTACGACAACACTTCGGCGCCAAACAGTTTCCACATCGGCTGATAGAATTTTGCTTCCCATAAATGGCCGTTACGGTCCATAATTCCGGTGCGACAACTCATCACAAGATTACCACCATTTTCAGCATATTTGGTCAGCTTGTCAATCATCGCCTGATCAATCATTTCGTAAGCCGGAACAATCAGCAGCGGGTAATTGGCAAAATTGGTAGTGTCGCGTACAAAATCAATTGGAGCGCCAAACGATTTGGCAGCCTTGTAATATTTCAGAAAATGTCCTTCAGTATTCCATTCTGTGGTCTGGCGGTTCAGGTTAATTCCCTGCACATTGTCGGTATTGATCAGGATACCTGTTTTGCGTTGTTCGTAAGCTTTTGGCAACGCGGCTTTCGGATCGTAATTTTTCCGAAGCAACTTTATTTCATCGATAAACTGGCTAAATTCCTTTCCGCCCGGAGTTGGAGTAACTCCATCGGGACCAACCATTCCGTAGTGATATTGTTCGTAGCCATACAACGGTGCACGGAACCGATATGAGCAGGTGAATTTACTTCCTCCTGCAAATACATGCCACAACCACATACGGGTTGCTCCGGGCAGCGGCTGCGGATTGATGCTCCCCCAGTTCACCTGGCCAGGCTGCAATTCCATCACACCGTACATACCTTTGAGTGGACGGAAAAAGTCGTTGGCCATAGCAATGCGCGAGTACTCGCCTACGCGGTAACCTTTCGGACCAATGCCACGGTCGCCACCATAAACCATGTAACGAGTATAAGTTACGAAATCGAGCTCTTTGCTCTGTCCTACATAACCCACATCATACATCGGAATATAGTTGGAAGTAATCCATTGATCTTTAGCGTACTTTTTCACTACACGAGCCTGCTCATCTAAAAACGAAGCCGTTTCCCAATCAGCAAAACGGTAATGGTCGAGCTGTGCATGAAGGTTCATTCCCCATTGATGATGCAAAGGGATATTGATTTCGTCGAAACTGGTGTAAGTGCCGCTCCAGAAATTGGTTCCCCAGGCTTTATTCAGCGCATCAATGGTTTTGTACTTCGCTTTCAGCCAGTCGCGAAAACGTTGCGGGGCATCAACACCATAATCAAGGAAACGGCGCGGTTCATTGTCAATCTGCCATCCAATTACACGTTTATCCTGTCCGTAGTGTTTGGCCAGTTCTTCAACCATTTTCAACGAATACTGGCGGTAATAATTGCTCGAAAAAGTAGCATGTTGGCGTCCGCCATGATCCATTTGCTGGCCACCTTCGTCGGTTGCAAGCACTTCAGGATGCTTGCGTACCAGCCAAACCGGCGGTGTTGCCGTTGATGTACACATAATGACTTTCAGGTTATATTTGGCTGCCAGTTGCAACGAGCGGTCCAGCCATTTAAAATCGTACTTACCTTCCTGAGGTTCGAGCTGAGCCCAGGCAAATTCGGCAAAATGAGTGAACTCGAAACCCATTTTAGCCATGTTCTGAAAGTCGCGTTCCCATTGTGTTGAGTCCCAATGCTCAGGGTAATAATAAACGCCGACCTGGGTTAAATCCTTCGCCGGAAAATATTTCTCAAAGTTTTGAGCATGTGCTCCAAAGCTGAACAGCAACGCCATTACGCAAAACAGCGCCAGTTTTGAAAGGGATTTGGGTTTAATTGTCATAGTGTTTCGATTTAGATTTTGGAAAATAAATTTGGCACTACAAGTATAATGTATTTTGCACAAATAGGGTGAGATTTGAAGCTTGATGCTGGAAATTATAACAAAACAGGGCTCCACTTTTTGAGCGAAACCCTGCATATACGATCGTTGGTATTTTTTATTTGCTCACTGAACCGAGCAATGCCAAATCATCGAAATCCAATTTCAGTTTAGGCGCATCAATCATGGCTTGCAGCTGACTGAGGCTGGTGGCGCTTACGATGGGTGCAACCACATGGGGCTGATGCAGCAACCACGCCAGCGAAAGTGTTGCCGGTTGCGTGTGGTGCTTTTCGGCAAGCTGATCGAGCGCTGCCAAAACGGCCAGCCCTTTTTCATTCAGGTACTTCTCCGCTCCTGCTCCGCGAACACTTTTCGACAAATCTTCTTTCGAGCGATACTTCCCGGTAAGGAAACCCGCAGCCAGCGCATAATAGGGGAAAACACTGAGCCCGAATTTATCAACCAACGGCAAATAATCGGTTTCGAATTTTGCCCGTTCCAATAAATTGTAGTGTGGTTGCAGCGCAACATATTTGGCCCAACCATGTTGTTCGGCCACGGCAAACGATTCCTGCAAACGGATTGGCGACACATTGGAGGCCGCGATATACCGCACTTTTCCCGCCTGAACAATCTCGTTGTAGGCCGACATGGTTTCTTCAACGGGTGTCACGCCGTCGTCGAAATGGGTATAATACAAGTCGATATACTCCACCTGAAGCCGTTTCAGAGACTCGTCCACGCATTTCAGAATTTGTTTTTTGCTGATGTCAACCGGGTGATCTTTAGTTTGCGAACCAACTTTGGTAGCAATAACCAGCTGGTTTCTGTTTCCACGGGCTTTCATCCAGTTGCCAATGATGGTTTCCGACTGCCCGCCCACGCCATTCACCCACCACGAGTAGGTGTTGGCAGTGTCGATAAAGTTAAAACCGGCGCCGGTAAAGGCATCCAAAATTTCAAACGACTGGCGCTCATCTATCGTCCAGCCAAAAACATTGCCGCCAAAATTAATCGGCGCAACTTCCAGATCGGTGTTTGCTATTTTTCGATTTTGCATTAATGTTTGCTTTAAAAAAAATTCTATTATTAAAACTCCATTGTTCTTTTTTGTCTTGACACAAAAAGGAACCAAAAAAGGTCAAGGCTCAACCCGCTCCGCACGAAAAACTTACGTTCGACGGCTAAAATCTTTTAAACTCGCCTTCGGCTCAAACAGAAAAGATTTTTTACGCCGTATTCACTTGTTTTTCGGCTCACCGGCTTAGGCCAATCCGTTCGCGAAGACCATACGTTTATTTCGATATTGCTATTTCAGCACTTCGGCCAGAAACAACAGTGTGTGGTTCCAGGCGCGTTTGGCCATTACCTCATTGTATTCTTTCGACGTCGGATTGGTGAATGTGTGGCCACAGTTGGCGTAGGTAATGATTTGCCAATCGGCTTTGCCATCTTTCATTTCCTGAACCAGCTGGTCATAGATTTCTTTAGTTACACCTTTGTCTTCAGCCGGATTTTCGACCAGCACTTTGGTTTTGATTGCTCCGTTGGCCCGGTCGGCAGCTTTCGACAGTCCGCCGTGAATGGACACCACTCCATTTACATCGAAACCTGCACGGGCAGTTTCCAATGCTCCGGTGCCACCAAAACAGTAGCCGATTACAGCAATTTTGCTGCTATTGGCTCCCGCCTTTTTCAGTTGCTCCAACGCCAACGAAATGCGTTTCTGGTACAGAGCGTAGTCGGTTTTAAACTGACCTGCAATTTTTGCTGCACTGCCAAAATCAGTGGGAATGTTTCCTTTGCCGTAAATGTCGGCCACAAAAGCGATGTAGCCCTGTTTTTCCAGTTCGAGGGCTGCAGTTTTGGCTTCGTCGTCGATGCCCATCCACGCTGGAAGGATCAATACGCCCGGCAGATTTTTACCGGCATTGGCTGTAACCAATCCATCCAATTCCTGCTCCCCATCGGCGTATTTCACGGCCTTTAATTCCTGTGCCGAAACAGTTTGTAGTAAAGCCATACCAATGATAAGGATAAAAAGTTTTTTCATATTCTGTTGTTTGAGTTTAAACCGGTTAACTCTTTATCTTGAAACGACGAATCACGAGATTTGTTTAGTGCGAGGGTGTTAAGGAATGTGAATGAGAAGAAAAGGACTTGAGAAAAAGTCAGGGCTTCACTTCAAGTGAAACCCTGATTAATTGCCGAATGCTACTGCCCCTCGTTTGTAACAAGGGGTTATTGGTTCGGAGTTTTCAACTCTTTTTCGCATCAATATCCCGCAAGCCCGAACACATTCTCCGCCGCTCAAATAGTATTTCCCGCTCCTCAGACCAAAAACTCCACCCAATAGTAGATTTAGCTCGCAACTTAGAAGATTTGTTCCGCCACTTAGAAGCAGTTTGCGAGGGTCGCAAATTGCTTCGAAGTGGCGGAGAATTGCTTCTAAGTACCTAAAAAGTGCTTCTGGCTGGCCTTAAAACCAGTCAGGGCTTCACTTCGAGTGAAACCCTGACTAATGACCGTTCAACAGCCAGTAACGATAGCTCTTTCAACAGTTTTATTACTTTCCTTTTCCAAGGCTTTTGATCATTCTATCGAAATCCGATTCTATCGGTTGGGCTTTGTTGTATTCGGTATATTCTTTCAATGCTTTCACGTCGGCTTCCTTTTTCGACACTTTGCCTTTGCCCTGCAACACTTCAAACTTGTTGAAATTTAGAAACCGATCGACATTGTCAATCATGTCGCTCATGGTCAGTGAGTTTTCATTCTCAATGACATTCTCGATGTAATCGAAGAAACCCGAAATCGTCCGTTCGAGTCGTTTGATTTCGCTTTCAGAAAGATAATTCTTGGCAATGTTACGTCAGACGAAAGAATGCGTCAGACCGGGGTATTTTTCCAGCTGGTTAGTCCCATATATGGTTGAGAATGTTCAGCTTTATCAAAAATAATTTCAGCAACCGTTCGTTTGGTTATCGCATAGTGAAATTTGTTCTGAACTGTCGCATAAAAGTTGTGTGTGATTTCAGAATTCGGATCATAGTCGATGCTGCATTCAGCAAAAATATCGGTAATCTGCTGATAGATTCGTCGTTCGCTGGTTCTTATAGAGCGAACCCGTTCGAGCAATTCGCGGAAATAATCCTTCCCAAAAGCTTTGTCGCCCTGCTTCAAACGCGCATCATTCATTGCAAATCCCTTGATAATATACTCTTTCAGAACCTGTGTTGCCCAAATTCGGAACTGGGTAGCTTTGCTCGAATTGACCCGGTAACCCACAGAAATAATGGCATCGAGGTTGTAAAATTCGACTTTTCGTTTTACTTGCCGTGGCCCTTCTTTCTGAACTGTTTCCAAAATGGAAATAGTTGCCTCTTTTAGCAATTCACCTGATTCATATATGTTATTCAAATGTTTACTAATAGCAGGGACTTCAACTCCCAGCAAAGTTGCAATGGCCTTCTGGGTTAGCCAAAGCGTTTCGTCCCGGATGAATACTTCCAGTTTTACATCGCCGTTGGGCGTAGTGTAGAGTATAAAATTTCGGGTTGATTGGAGTTCGTCGCTGCTCATTGTTTCCAGATAAAGGCTTATGAAAATTCTAAATTTAGCGCTTATTATAATCTTCAATAAAAATAAGAAAACTCTTCTCTAATTTGTATCAATTTTCGGGAAAGAGTTCTTGCAAAATTGCAAACATAATCTTTAGGTGCTAAAACCAGTCAGAGCTTCACTTCAAGTGAAACCCTGACTAATTGCGCAAATGCGAATACTTTTATCTGTAAACCAACTTCGTTCTTTGCCGCACAAACTCGTCCATTTGGCGTTTGGCTTCATCTTTGGGTAGTTGCTTTCCGGCAACATATCCGCTTTTGGTGGCGGCATTTTCAGCCAGTGCGTGCAACAACGCATCCACCTCGGCTTCGGTGTTTTCAAGTCCCAGACTTACGCGAACCATGCCGGGAAGCGACAATTTGGGAAACAGGGTCACAATCACCCGTTGAAAACGCTGTAACCCTGGACCAACGCCCAGTAAGTGCTTTACAATGTTGTGAGCGCAGTGGCAGCCGGTGCGTACGCCAACACCACTTTGCAGAGCCAGTTCCTTGCCCACATTGGTAGCGATTTTCTTACCAACCTCAAAAACCACCACGCCAACTTTTTGGGTATATCGGGGCGAGTCGGGCGATGCCATTCCATAGATTTGCACGGCATCAATTTTTGCCATTCCGTGCATCAGCCGGGCGGTGAGGGCGAGTTCTTCGAGGGCAATCACCTCCATGTCTATACGTTGCAACAACAACATCGCCTTGCCCAGAGCAGCTATTCCGCCCGCATTTTCCTCGCCCGAAGCTTTTATCTGCGCCATTTCGTCGGCATCGAACCGAAGCAATCCTTTGCGCACCACCAGTGCGCCGCTACCAAAAGGCGAGTACACCTTGTGCGCCGAAAAAGCCAGGTAATCAATGTCATCACAGTGCATATTGATGTGGCGATGAGCCACCAGTTGAGCGGCATCAACCAACAGGCGTGCGCCAAAGCGGTGAACCATACGGCTGATTTCGTCCAATTCATTGCAAACACCCAATACATTCGATGCCCCGTTGACAGCCACCATCTGAATTCGTTTGGCTCCGTGAAGCTTCTTTTGGTTGTAATCAGCCAGCAGTGTTTCCATTTCCGACAGGTCGATGAAGCCTTCCTTGTCAGGCGCTAAGCGAATCATTGAACTGTTCGGAAGCATCCGCCACGGCAAATCGTTCGACGAATGTTCGGCCAGCGAACTCAATACCACCGTTTCGGTGCCTTCCATTGTTTCCAGCCTGAAGCTTTCCGCAGCCAGGTTGATGGCTTCCGTGGTGTTTGAAGTAAAAATCACCTCGTATTCGTCAACCGGCGCACCGAGAAATTCAGCACAAACCGCTTTCACTTCGCGGATCATTTCCTGTTTAACCTCATCCGGCTGCCGCCATGTTTGCCTGAAAGCCGTCCATACTGAATCAAAAGTGCGCGTACTGGCGCTATTATCGAAATTGAGAAAGGTCTGCATCCCTTTGTCTGTGGGCACCTGAATGCCCCGACCAATCAGGGTTTTGCGGAGTTCTTCCAAAAGTTTTATGCCGGAAAGGTTCCCGAATTGGTCGTGATATAAAATTTCTGAAGCTGTGAGTTTTTCAGTCAGACCATTTTTAAAAATATCTTTCCCTGATTGCTGAATCATTTGCAGGGCGCGGGCCAGCGTGATGACATTGATGATGGCAGGCGTTCCGGCTTCAAACTTATCGGGCGGGGCTGTCCACACAATCCAGTCGGGCGACACGAGCCGGGCATTTCCGCCACCCACATGAAACGGCACTCGTTTGGGCAGGGCGTTTTTTTTAACCGCCACGGCCCGAACTCCCAGCGAAAGGCCAAAATCGACCGGCGATATTACCAGAAAACTACCGGGCTGTAGCTTTGTCGTCAGATGCTCTGTGCTTCGCGGCGTGGTGAAAATGACCACGTAACTGTTGTTCAGTTTGAGATAGCCGAGTACCATTTTTCGGGCTTGCTCATACAAACGGGTGGTTACCATCGAAAAATGGCCGCTACCGCGGTGCACATTCGAGTAAGTTTCAAGTGCGGCGTATATACTTTTTTCGAGTTCAGCAAAAGCGTTTTCGTTTTCTGACTTTCCCCGGTGATCAATTCCCGCCGTCAACTCAGTGGTTTGTGGATTCATAAGCTGTAAGTTTGAGATATGGCAAACAAGTGCTATAAATTGTTGCAGAAGAAGTTAATCGCTTTTAGTTGGTAGCTGATTTCGGCTAATAATTACAGTCAGGGCTTCACTTCGAGTGAAACCCTGACTAATTTATTGTATTGTCAAACTATTTTTAAGCTGCTTCGAACCGATCTATCACCTGCCCTACCCTTTCGCGGATTTCCTGCCAGGTGGGATTGAGCTCAGCGCCAGTAAAAGTGCCGTGGTCTATGTCGATCCTTTCGAAAACCATCAGGTACAAATCGAAAATAATTTCAAGGCTAAGTTGACTGCGATGTTCTATTAACGGCTTTATTTGCTGAATCATGTCAAGGGTACGTTCGCGATAAATATCGGCCACCTCGTAAAGTTCACGAATCATACTGCGGAAACCATCGGTAATTTGTCCGCCTTTGGCCATGAACAAAAGTTGCTGTCGGTTCATTCCATATTTTCGAATCAAATCCTCTGGAAAATAATTCAGGTTATTGAGGTGGTCCTTCTGAAAATCGCGGATGATATGCACCAAATAACTGAAAATAGCACACGGTGTTGCCACTTCTTTCACATCAAACATGGGTGGAAGGTATTTGTCGTTGCTATATTTCAGTCCGGCCAGATGCACAAAGATGGAAGCCGGGGCCACCGATGCACCGCCTGCATAGTCGATAAAACCTTGCAGAGTAGGGAAACCATCGTGATAAATATCGTAAATCATCGATTTGGCAAAAGCTTCGAGCGGCCAGAACGGGATGCAAAAGCGCTGCACGGTATCAATCAGTTCGCGGTGTGAGGGCATTTCACTGGTGGCTTCAATCACGGTGCTAATCCAGCGGTACACATCTGCTTCAAACCTTGCCTGATTTTCAGGAGCGATGGTGATGTGCTCGGTTTTGTAATTGTCGATCAGGTCGTCGATGGCACGCATAAACTTGTAACAATTGCAGGCAGCCTGGTAACGCTCAGAATCCCAGAAATGCGCTGCAATCAGGATATTTGGGTGATCGACCACCTTCTCGAAATCGATGGATTCGAAGATTTGATGGTAGATATCGGTTTGAACGGTTGTTTCCATTTGTTTTTTGAATTTTAACACAAAGCCACGAAGTCACAAAGTCTGTAATTTTTGCTCCGTGTCTTGGTGTCTCCGTGTTTAATTTTTCATTTTAGCATTTTTCAGTATTCGTTCGCTCGTGAGTTTCGCTCCCAGAAGCACCAGAGGAACGCCATTCCCCGGGTGCGTACTTCCTCCGGCAAAATACAAATTTTTGTACTTTTTATGCTGATTATGAGGACGAAAATAACCCATTTGGAAAATGGTGTGCCCCAAACTTCCGAACACCGAGCCATTGGTGACATTACAACTGTTTTCCCAGGTTTTGGGCAGGTAGCAAATCTCGAATTTGATGTGCTCCTCAATATCATCTAATCCGGCTTCTTTCAACCGACGTATAACAGCGGCACGGGCTTTTTCCTTCAGCGCTTTCCAATCCTGATCGGCACGGGCGTCGAGGTGAGCCACCGGCACAATCACCGAAAGCGAATCCTGGTTTTCAGGCGCAGCGGTTTTGTCGCTCCGCACCGGCGCGTGGATGTAGAAACTTGGATTATCAGCTAACGATTTTTCCTTGAAAATAGCATCGAGTCCTTCGCGAAACGGATCGTTCAGAAACACGCTGTGGTGGTCAAGTTGTTCATAGACTTTATCGACAGCCCAGTGAAAAACAATGGCCGAACACGAGTATTCTTTCCGTTTCAACGACTGTGTTTTACGTTTGTCGCGTAACAGCTTGTCGTACACATAAGGCAAGTCGGCGCTGGCAATCACCAAATCGGCATGAACAATGGTACCGTCTTCGAGCAAAATTCCTTCGGTTTTTTTGCCATTTAAGATTATCTTTTCTACCGGTTTTTTGCAGAAAATCTGCACACCGTTTTTGTCAGCTAAAGCTACCAATGTCTGGATAATCCGGTGCATGCCACCTTTCGGGAACAAAGCCCCTTCGGCAATTTCGGCACCGGGAAGCATCGAGAAAAAGGCAGGCGCTTCATACGGATTTTGACCAACGTATATGTTTTGGAATGTAAATGCTTTTTGAAGGCGTGGATCGTCAAAATATTCTTTTACATAGCCCGAATGGTTACGATAGGTCTTCAGTTTCAGCAGCAAACGGATGCTTTTCAGGTTGACAAATTCGAACAGGTGATCGAAGTTTTTGCCCAGCAAATCGTTCATCGCCAGGTTGAAATACTCGTAACCTTCGTTAACGTAAGCCTTGTATTTCGGAAAACTTCCGGGCTCGAAAGCTTCAAGTTGCCGGCGCATTTGTTCTTCGTTGCGGGTAAACGAAAAGTTGGAGCCATCGCTGAAAAAAAGCTTGTAAATAGGCGCCAGTGATGTGGTTTCGAGGTCTTTTTCAAGGTCGACGCCCAACTCCGACAACACTTGTTTGTAGAGCGAAGGCATGAGTAAGATGGTAGCGCCCAAATCGAAACGGTGGCCATCCTGAATCTTTTGTCCACAGCGGCCTCCGGGATTGCAGTTTTTTTCGTAAACCTCAACGGCATAGCCCTGTTGTGCCAGAAAATTAGCTGTGGCCAGTCCGCCTACTCCAGCTCCAATAATTACTGCTTTTGGTTGGTTGTCCATGGTTGATTTTGGTACTGTTTCTGAAAATTGTTTAATTGTTCCTCTGACGTTTGCCGCAACGATTTGTTACAGCAGGCTTGTTTTCTAAAGCGAAAATAAAATGTCCCATGCAGCTGACTAAATAAAAATGCGTGAATGGCGTATTTTTACCGATAAATGAACTTTTTTCAACGTTTCTGAGATTAACATTTACTTTTGAACCACTTTTTCGCCGGGAAAGGAAAAAACTCGGGAGTTTCAGCTTTGTACCTTATGTATTCGTCGCCAAAAACCTCTTTAAGCATCCTATATTCGTTACCAATATACAATTTCATCAGAATAAAACCGACAATACAGGTTGTAAGCACCAGCCACGAATTGAGCAACAAACCAACTGCTGGAATTAACATCAGTACAAACGAAACATAAAGCGGGTTCTGGCAAAGAAAGAAAGTTCCTTTCGTGACCAATTTTCCCTCCTTCAGCCCTTTCAGCAAAAACTTTACCGAAGTGAAATAAAAAATTAGACCGCAAACAAGAAAAACAGCACCAACTATAGTCAATATGGATGATCTCACATAGAAAAATCGGAAATCAACCGACGTAAAACTCAAAATGATGGTAATGATCCACCAGGGAATCAGTATACGTCCTATTTTAGGCCCTACCCCATAAAAGTTCATTTTCTTCATCAACCTGTTGTTTAATTGTTTATGGCAAATATTAGTCGGGAATACCTTATACGAAAAAATAAAACATTGAATACCTGGTTAAAACTGATGAGCGACATTAACTCGGCAATAAAACCTCAATAGCTGATTTAATTCCTGAAACTTTTCAGTGCTTTGTACCTTCTTCCCCAGAATTTATATTTGGTAAGCGAGGTATAAACTACCATGCGTTCGACGAATTTAAAACGCATAGCATAATGAAGAAGTCGGTACCAAACAGCAAAAAAGCCCAAGAACAAAACCGATTCAAGGATAAAACCGAGAAAAGTATGCTCGATGTCGAAAAACCACTGTTTGAAGTAACTGTAAAACAAACCGGAAATGAACAGCGACGAAAGTACGGCGATCAACACTACCGAGCCATGAGCAGTTTCGATGGCGCTTCGCGGACAATTACTCATACAGTGCATACAACTCTCGCATTTGAATGTCCAGTATGGGCGGTTATCAACTATTTTGATAGCTTTCACCGGGCACGATTTGATGCAAAGTTGGCAATTGTCGCAGGCCGATGAAGCATAGTAAGTTTTGGCGAAGAAGAAACGTCCGATAAAATAGTATCCCAATGAAACGGGAGAAATAAGTAAATCTTGAACAATTTCTCGAACACCACGGAAATCGCTTCCACCAGCCAATACTTTTTGGGCAAAGCGGTACACTTTTTCGCGGTTTCGCTCATGCAGGTATTTCACTGTCCTGTCATTTAGTCCCGGATGTACCGAAATCCAGTTCGAAGGCAAATCAACCGGAAACATCGAGCGGATGGCATATCCTTTCAGTTTTAAAACAAAAGCAGCAAAATAAAATGCCACACCTGTTAACCCGGGTGTAATCCATTTGCCAATGAGCATTCCTGCACGGGTATTCAGCAACAAAATATTGTTGTGCCCTTTCGGGAATCGCAAAATAAAACTCAGCATTACCGGCGGATAATTGAACCCGTGGATGGGCGAAACAAAAGCCACCAGAGCATCGCGTCCCGGGACAGAAAAGGCCAGTCGGTCAATTTTGGCAATATTATTCAAAGTGACTTCCATTCCTTTTTCGCGGGCAATTTCGGCCAGCCAATGCGCAACATTTTCCGAATTCCCGGTTCCGGAGAAATAATAAACAATCAATTTCGAGTATGTGTTCATCATTAGCTCATTGGTTTTCTGATTGCGTAAATACATTCATCCAGATATTGACCGTCCTTGAAAACAACTTTTTCGAGAACGGCTTCCAATTTGAATCCGGCTTTTTCGAGCACCCGGTGCGAAGCTTTGCTGGTATGAAACGGTTTGGCGAAAATGCGGGTAATGTCAAATTGCGCGAATGCTTCAGAAACAATCATTTCGATGGCTCTGGTTATGATGCCTTTGCCCCAGAATGGTTCGGCCAGCCAATAACCCAGTTCTGCATTTTTGCCATAAATATCGGATTGCATTGAAATGCCTATTCCGCCAACAGCCTCACCATTCTGATCGATAGCGCGATAAATACGGTTTGTTCCCGAATTGGCAAAGTCAATGAATTTTGTTGCACCTTCAATAGTCGAAATATTAGAAAAGCCATCGGACATAAATTGGGTAATCTTCGGATTTCCGGCATATTTCACAAGCGATTCCTTATCGCTCTCTTTCCATTGTCTTAGCGTGAATTTCATTTTATATGAGTTCCTTTTTCCAGTGAAACAATTCGTTTGATTCACCGACCTTTACGAAACCATTCTTTTGCAACACGGTGAACGATGCTACATTGGTTTTATCAGTCGAAGCAATAATTGCCTTAACATCAGCCTGAGTTTTTGCCCAGTCAATTATTCCACCAACAGCCTCTGTCATAAAGCCATTTCCCCTGAAACCCTCGTAAGTCCCGTATCCAATTTCTATTGCATTTTCGGCATCGGGCAAGCCTTTGAAGCATAGATCGCCCACCATTTTATTCATCGCTTTTTCAATGATGGTCCACAATGTAAAATATTCAAATTTTTGCTCATTGGCTTCCACCTGAGGAAGAATAATCTGTTCAAGAACTTCGTTAAATTCAGGAGTGATAGTTATGTTTGTTTCCGATAATCCCAATTCGTATTCCAACGAGTGGTTGTTTTCAACGTATTTAATTAATTCGCTGTATTTTAATGGTTTCAATATTAATCGTTTTGTTTCGGTCATTTGTTATTTTTTAGTTTATGCCCCAAAGTACAACCTGAAACTACCAATGCCGATAATAGATAAATTGTATTGAGTTTTAGGAAAGGTAATGGCAAAAGTAAAAGAATGGTTACCTCTGTAATGGTTAAAACCTGAGATATAAGTGTTCTTTGATTTTTAGTATAAGTTTCCATGCTTCATTTAAAATTGATTTATTCGCCAAGCCATTTCTTAAATGCTGTAACTTTATCGATACTCACAAAAATGTCATCCAGAGGCTTTGGCGAAAGTTCTAGTTTTAAGTGACTCTTCGGAAAAATATGCACTTGTTTAATCGAACTATGCTTAATCAGATACTGACGGTTAATCCTGAAAAAGTCGTTTGGATTCAACTCATTCAGCAAATTATCCAGAGAATAATCAACAGGATAATGCTTGGAATCAGTCAACACAGCATAAGTCATACCTTCTTTCGAGTAGAAATAAGCAATTTCTGACACACCAAACGATTTGATTTTCTGCCCGTACGATACAGAAAAGCGCTCGCGATAGCTAATTTCCTTTTTATTGATGAGGTTAAACAAGGCCGACATATCAATGCTGTTTTTCTGTCCGCTCCATTCCTTGTATTTCGAAATAGCATTATTCAAATCTTCCTGAACAATTGGTTTGAGCAGGTAATCAATACTTTTCAGTTTAAAAGCTCGGATAGCATATTCGTCGAAAGCAGTGGTGAAAATAATAGGTGAATCAACCTTTATTTTGTCAAAAATAGCAAAGCTGAGATCGTCTTCCAGGTGAATATCAAGGAAAATAAGATCGGGATGAACATTGTTTTTAAACCACTCGACCGAAGCTTCAACCGATTCGAGTTTAGCTAACACTTTAATGGCCGGGTCATACGACAATATCATACTTTCCAGGCGCCGTGCGGCCAGCTGTTCATCTTCAATTATCAGTACGTTCATGGTGGTGATATTTTAGAATTTTGTTTTCTTCGGTGAATGCTTTAAGTATAATCTGTTTCCCATTCGACAATCATCAGCAAATTAATCCCTTAATCAACTGTTTGTTTTTTTCGGATAAATCTCCGTTCCGCGATTTCAGCTCCAAAACAATTTGGCCGGGCTTACATTTAAGGTGTTTGCTCATTTTCCTGAACATACTGCCCGTAGACAATTTATAAGTAGTAAACAACACCAGTTTTTTGCCGGTTAGCTCAGGTAAATTTTTCGCAAAGTTAACCCAGGCTTTCTCCGGATGTTGTAAAAGTATCATCAATCCATGTGTCCAGCAGCCAAGGAAAAGATAATCAATATTCTCCAAAGCAGAAGCTGTAAACTCATCGGTAGCAATATATTTTGATTCGAGCCCGTTGACTTTGCAATAATTATTGATGTCGATGGCCAAACTCCGGGTTGTACCTGTTTGGCTATGGTAAATTACTAATGCCCGTTTCATTTCCTGTTTTCGTTTAATTGTTATTTCTCGTTTCTTAACATCTCACCTGTTTCCAGATAATAATTGATCAATATTTCAAGCCCCTTTATTTTCAATCCAAATTCCAGGCTTGAAAGGCCTTCTACATACTGGTTTCCAGCCTCGGTTAAGGCAGTAACGGTTTGCTCCCACACGGCCGTAGTCTGGCCATTGGCATTATCAAATAAGCTAATCCTATACCGAATAACCCGGTTTTCGGTAACCCTGATAAATTGAATTACCTGATTGGGTTGGTATTGATCGACTACCCATACATCTTTTTCATCGCCTGGAAAATTGGTGGCAAAAATGCAATCCAACTCGGCAAAACCCGATTGGGAAAATACTAAATCACATTTCCAGTTTTCAATCCAATCGTATTCGCGGGTTGGACAAAGTAATGGAAATACTTTAGCGGGAGAACTTATCAGCAACTGGCTTGCTGATAATGAACATCGTTTTGCTGTAAAACTCATGGCTTAATTATTTTTTGCATTACTAAAAATTTGAACATCAACTTGTTTATAATTCAGAACATCAAAATTTCTGTATTTGGCTATGAGGTGCCTCAATTCATCGCCGCAAATAGGTTTTAGTAAATAGTCGAGGTTATTTTGCCTGAAAATGATAGTCGATTTTTCGTCGGTTGCCGTAGTAAAAACCACCGGACAATGAATTGATACACTACTGAATATGTTAAAACTTGAATTGTCTTCAAGGTGAACATCCATAAAAATCAAATCGGGTTGTTGTTCTTTTTTCAGCCATTCAACCGAATCGCTGACCGACTCAAGCCTGGCAACTATCTGAATATCCGGATCTATCTCAGCAATCATCCGCTCCAGCCTACGCGCGGCAAATTCCTCATCTTCAATAATTACTGCTCTCATTTTTTATAAATATTATCAGGGCAAATAACTTAATCCCTTGCAGGAGAATAATTCTACCCTGAATGGTGTATCTTATGTCATAACCTTATTATCATCAATCCCAGTTGTTAAACTATTCTTCGACCAACGGAATGCGAGCAATAAACTGTGTTTCTGTCTTTATAAATGTTGGCACAGTATTATTGAGCAGCTTATAGCGGTTCTGGATATTTTTAAGACCTACTCCGGTTGAAGTCATGTGGGCTTCTCGCTCCTGAAGGTTATTAACCACATTCAGCAGGTTATGCTTGTCGATGAAAATATCGATAACCAAAGGTGATTTTTTTGACATGGCATTGTGCTTAATAGCATTTTCAATAAGCAATTGCATAGCTAACGGAATGATGTAGCATGACATTTTTCCGTTCGGAATGCGAATATTTACTTGTACTTTATCCATAAACCTGATGTTAAGAAGGAAAATATAAGCATCCAGAAAATTCATTTCGGTGCTTAACGGCACCAATTCATTATCTTTATTTTCAAGAACATACCGATAAACTTTAGCCAGATGCTCGGTAAATTTTTCAGCTAATTCAGGTTCAACACGAATTAATGAGGTCAGTACATTCAAACTATTAAAAAGGAAATGAGGATTAACCTGTTGCTTTAATACATCAAATTGCGATTGAAGGTTTTCCTTTTGAAGTTTCAGCAATTGGGTATTGGCTTTGGTAAGCTCTTTGGTACGATCGCGAACGGTTTGCTCCAAATCTAGGTTAATTTCTTCGAGCCGTTTATGTGCAGCTTTAATCTCTTCTTCGGCTTTTACCCGCTCGCTAATATCTTTGGCGGTACCAACAACAGCGGTCTTTCCATCAAGTTCTGTCAAATTGGTCGATAAAATTACAGGTATCCTAGTTTTTCCATCTTTATGCAAGAGTTTAAACTCGTAACTCCATGATTCACTAATTCCCGACTTTCGGCCAATATTTCGTTGGACCGCTTCTTCTCTTAATTCCGGAGGAATAACTGTACCGAAATGTTTTCCCTTCATTTCGCCGACTGTATAACCTAAGATATTAACGATAGCATCGTTGACAAAAATGAATTTTTCATCCTGAAGAACAAATAAACCTTCCTGCAAGCTCTGAATCACCTGCCGGTAGTGTTCTTCCGATTGCCTTAAAGCTTCTTCCATTGCTTTACGTTCCGATATATCGATAATCAAACCTCTGATTCCAAACGGTTTGTTGTTTTCAGTCATCGGGCTACTGTAAATAATTATTGGAAAAGTCGTTCCATCCTGACGCAACGCAGTATATTCCATGCCTCCATCTCTTCCTTTTTCAATAAATGCCTTTTTGATGTTGTCCTTAAGTTTCTGATGGTCAGCTGGCACAATGCCTTTGATTGCAGGAAAAGCTATATCATTTTCTGAAAATCCGAAAGCCATCCGACCTGCATTATTAAGGTAAGTTACATGGCCGTTTAAATCGAGTTCGAAAACTGTTTGGGGAAGCAAGTCGGCAAGTTCTCTGAACTTTCTTTCGCTTTTTTTCAGAGCTTCTTCCATGGCTTTACGTTCCGATATATCGATTACCAATCCTCTGGCGCCAATATATTGGCCATTTTCGTACATTAGGTTTCCATAAAAGATAACGGGGAAAGTACTGCCATCTTTTCGTTGTGCAGTAAATTCTTCTACTAAATTAACTTGCTTATTTATAGCGGCATTTACAATGGTATCATACATACGCTGGCGGTCGTTAAACTCAATCACGTCAATTGCATTAATCCCTGTATTCGATTCCGGGAACCCATAAACCAAACGGCCAGCCTTATTGTAATAAGTAACATTTCCGTCAGGATCAAACTCGAATACGGTTTGGGGCAACAAATCAGCAAGTTCGCGAAATTTACGCTCGCTTTTCTCAATTATTTCCTGCATTTTAATTTGTTGGGTAATGTCGCGTGTTGAAATAAATGAAGCTATTTTACCGTTGAAATCAATGTTTGTCGAGTTAAACTCCACAGTTACTTTCTTCCCGTTTTTACACAACAAGGAGGCATTATACCGCATATCACCCACTTCTCCCCTCATGCGTTTAAAATGAATGTCCATTACACGTTCGCGATCTTCAGTTGCAAGCGAATCAGGGCCAAAATTTTGCAAACATTCTTCAATGGTGTAGCCAAGCATATCGGCAAATGCTTTGTTTACCATTATGATTTTTCCATCCTGAGAAATCACAATTCCATCGAGCGATTTTTCGATTAGCGTCCTGTATTTTTTCTCGCTTTCTTTCAGCTCATTTTGCATCTGCAGTCGCCCGGTAATATCGCGGGCTGTAATGATATGTACCTGTCGACAATCGAGTTCAGTAACTCCGGCTGAAATTTCGACAGCAAAAACATTTCCGTTTTTCTTTTTATGGTACCTGATTGGAACAAACTCATGGTCCTCAGCTGTAGCTATTTTTGTTTTGTCGGGTTCTGCCGATATGTCGGTATTTTTCAGCTTAAGGAATTCGTCATGGTTGTAACCATATATTTTTGTAGCAGCCGGATTGGCATCTAAAATTCTGCCAGTTTCCTTATCTATCAAAAAGATTGCATCCGATTCAGCTTCAAAAAGGCGGCGGTATTTCTTTTCGCTGGCCTTTAAAACATCTTCCATAATGCGTTGAGCAGTATGGTCGCGCAAAATGATAAATGTGGCCGGATGCCCGTTGTATTCAATATACGATGTGTTTATTTCAAAGTATTTTACCTTTCCCGACTTGGTAACACCTTTAGCTTCGTAAATCATTTGATGTTTGTCGCCGGCCATTCGCATTTTATGGTATTCGATCATCTTGCTGTGATCTTCCTCAGCAACAACCATCAAAAACGGATTTTCAACCAACTCCTCTTCAGTATATTCAATAGCACTACAAAAAGCTCTGTTTACATACTTGAATTTTCCGAACTGGGTAATAATAATTCCATCGTGCGCATTTTCAACCAGATTCCGGTATTTCTGTTCACTTTGCTCCAGCTTTTCCTGCATCAGCTTTCGTTCGGTAATGTCGCGTATTGAAATGAACGAGGCCGACTGGCCTTCGTACATAATTGGGGAAGTATTAAACTCGATGGCAATTTTTGTTCCGTTTTTATGAATGAGCGTTGTTGTATCAAGCCCAAAGTTTCTCTCTTCTTCAATTTTGCCGAAATGTTGTTTTACCATTCGCTTTTTGTCATATTCGGGTAAAAGGTCGGATGCAGTTTTACAGCACAACTCTTCACGGGTATAGCCAATCATGTCGCAAAAAGCCCTGTTAACATACTTAAAAACACCATTCTGAGTAATGTTAATACCATCACGGGCATTTTCAACCATCTCGAAAAAAAACTCCAGATTTTCAGGAAAATAGTTGTTTTCTGAACAATTTTTATTCATTTATCAGAAATTTTAGTTGCATCTCAATTGATGTGAAAATAATATTGGCAGGCCTTCTGTAAAGAAACAAAAGTGATGAATGACAAATTTTAAACGATGAATGACTACTGGCAAAGAAAATGGTATAAACAACAAAACCCATAAGCTCGCCAAAGCAAACCTATGGGTTTTGGGTTAATGTAACTATCGAATATCTCACATTTTAGTCATGTCGTCCAAAAGCTCTTTCTCAGCCTGGGCAATCTCATCAAGAAATTCACTCACATATTCAGGATAAGATTCAATGTCTTCAAGTTTCTGTGTTTTTAACTGAAGTTCTTTCAACCTGTATCCCAGTTCATTCATGCCAAATGTCATTACCGACGATTTAGCCTTATGGGCCAATTCGCCAAGTTCCTTGTATTTCCTGTCAGTTAAATGATTGGTCAAACCATCCCTAAATTCAGGTAACTGGTCAAAAAACATCTGAACAAACTCTTTCATTATCTCAGCATCTCCACCAGTTATTTCCTTCAGGTAAGATAAATTAGTTATACGGGTTTGAGACATATCCTGATTGATTTAAATTTAAAACATTCAAATATAAAAAAACTTATTTGTCTGACAGCAAAAAAATTAAGGATATAAGCAATAGGAATAATTTGTTGTGGCATTTTTTTAAGGTACTCGTTTCATCTGTCGATAGGCCCACTCAAATTGTACGTTGGGTTGTAATGTTAAGGTCATTTATCTAAAAGGCTACATTGATTTTATATAAATTTTAGCATTACTATTAAACTTTGTCATGTACTCATCGAAAAACCATTTATTCGCATCTTAAATTTCCCAGGCTCAATTCGTTTTTGGCTTGTACTAATTTTGGGGCTATTTCATGAAAAATATAGTCGATACAGAAAAGGAAAAGCAATATCTTCGCCAAATGATATTTTTCATGCTTTAAGCTTATGCAATAGTCTAATTTTGTCGTATTAAAATTGAAAAAACCGTATGCAAGTTACAGCCTTTAATCAGATACATAAGAATTTGGGAGCAAAAATGGTAGAGTTTGCCGGATTTGAAATGCCCATTGAATATTCGGGAATAAAAGATGAACACATAACTGTTCGTGAAGCAGTAGGTGTTTTCGACGTTTCGCACATGGGCGAAATTTGGGTGAAAGGCCCAAATGCGCTTGATCTGGTGCAGCGAATCACCACTAACGATGTAGCCAAACTTACCGTCGGGCAGGCTCAATATTCGTGTTTTCCGAACGGGAAAGGCGGAATTGTTGACGACTTACTGGTTTACTACTACGAACCCAATAAATATCTTTTGGTTGTTAATGCCGCTAATATCGAAAAAGATTGGAGTTGGGTCGTTTCTCAAAATACTAATGGAGCCATTCTCGAAAATGCTTCTCCAGCCATCAGCCAGTTAGCTATTCAAGGACCCAAAGCCTGTGCTACTTTGCAAAAACTTACAGAAATCAATCTTTCGGAAATTAAATACTACACCTTCGTAACCGGCGCCATAGGCGGGGTTAACGATGTTATTATCTCAGCAACAGGTTATACCGGTTCTGGCGGTTTCGAGCTTTATTTCAGAAATGAATTTGCTGAACAAATGTGGAAAGCAATCTTTGAAGCCGGGGCCGAATTTGGCATTAAACCCATTGGGCTGGCCGCGCGCGATACATTACGCCTCGAAATGGGTTATTGCCTTTACGGAAACGACATTGACGATACCACCTCGCCCATTGAAGCTGGATTGGGCTGGATCACTAAATTCAATGGCCATTATTTTATCGACAAAGATGTTTTGCTGATGCAAAGCCGCGAGGGTGTTCAACGAAAACTACGTGGTTTTGAAATGATAGACCGGGGAATTCCACGCCACGATTATGAACTTACTGATAAAGATGGCAATGTAATTGGCCGTGTAACTTCCGGCACCATGTCGCCAGTGCTGAACAAAGGAATAGGCATGGGTTACGTCAATAAAGCTTATTCGGCTATCGGCACCGAGGTTTTTGTTAAAATCCGAGAAAAATTGCTGAAAGCAAAAATTGTAAAAATGCCATTTATCAATCCACAATCAATGTCGTTTAGTTAGTGAGTATTTATAATCGTTTGTAATTCATTGAGTAT
>CALGIG010000124.1 GCA_937915865.1 uncultured Prolixibacteraceae bacterium
TAGTATGCCTGGTTTGGGACCAGGAGGTCGTCAGTTCGAGTCTGGCCACCCCGACAAAATGGGATTCTTCCCAAAACAAAAGCCTGCAAAATGTATGATTTGCAGGCTTTTTCATTTTTTGTAATTCAATATCAATTGAACAATTTCAGCGGAAATGAGAACTAAACGGTGAACCAAATTAAGTTTTAAATTAGTTCACCTAAAACGGCGCAAAGTACATTAAATCAATACAATGTATCGTTTATTTTAGTCTTGTTTAAATGAGTTTGGAGGGCATTTTCAGAATGAGTTCCGGTGAACCAAATCATTTAAAAACAAAAACTCAAAAGCTGAATTGTCATGAGAACAAACAACACCTTCGGAGTGCAGTTTATTACCCGCTCCAACAAAGCCAAAGATGGCCTCTATCCTATTTATGCCCGCATCTCAGTAGATGGTCGCCGGGTTGAAGTGTCCCTCAAAAAGTTTATTAACCCCGATAATTGGAACGATGCCAAAGGTTCTGCTAAGGGCAAAAGCGAAGAAATCCGCAACCTCAACACATACCTGGAGCAAATCCGCAGCCGCTTAACAGAATGTTACCAGGAACTAACCGTGAAGAAAAAGTTGGTTACAGCTGTGGCCGTAAAAAACTTGTTTTGCGGTTTCGAAGAAAAAGAACATTCGTTAATGACCATTTTCGATTATCACAATATTGAAATGAAAACAACCCTTGAGTGGGGAACCCTCAAAAATTACTTTACAACCCGACGATATGTTGAGGAGTATTTGAAAGTGCATCTCAAAACATCCGATGTATTCCTGTCTCAATTAAACTATCGATTTTTAACCGAGTTCGAACGTTTCATGAAAGCTTACGTTCCCAAGGACCAGAAAAAGCCGTGCGGACAGAATACCATAATGAAGCACATCGAGCGTTTACGAAAAGTCGTAAACATGGCCATCAAAAACGATTGGCTCGACCGCGACCCGTTCCAAAAATTTCAACCTTCATTTATTAAGAGTAACCGTGAGTTTTTGACAGCCAAGGAACTGGCCGCCATCGAACAAAAAGAGTTTAAGATTCTCAGGCTTCAGCATGCAAAGGACATGTTTGTTTTTAGTTGTTATACAGGTTTGGCCTATATCGATGTTTACGAATTAACGCCAAAAAACCTTTCGTTGGGCATCGATGGCGGGTATTGGATAAATACCACCCGTCACAAAACCGACATCCCGGTACGAGTCCCATTATTACCTCCGGCAATGGCTATTATTGAAAAGTATAAAAACAATCCACGGGTTTTGGAAAGTGGCAGACTTTTGCCTGTTTATGCCAACCAACTTTTAAATAATTACCTTAAAGAAATAGCCGATTTTTGTGGCATTGAAAAGCCTTTATCCTTTCATGTTGCAAGACACAGTAGTTATTCTTTCCGGCTGGAAACGAGCAAATTACAAGAATAAAATTCTTGACAGGTAACGACTTAGAAACGAGCGAGTCTCTATTTTTTTCGTCATTTTTCACAATATACACAAAGAACGATCTTTGCTAACAAAGATACGAAAGATATCTGATTCGCAATATTTTTAGCCCTTTGAATTTACACCTTTCCCGCTATTTCGGAAAACATCGCTATCTTTGCATAGACTTTAAAATGAAAGTTGAAAGCGGAAGATAACCGCTTTTATATATACATGATATTCGCTGACGCCACTGCGAAAACTGGTAATTTACAAAGAAGGCTAAAGCAATGTTCATGCTATACTCGTATAGCGTGGACTTGCTCTCGTTTCCTTCTTGGGCATACCAGTGCCTCGCAGTGGGACGGTGTAAGTTCCACGCTTCTTTTTTGCGTGTTACAGGCGGATAATATAAGAAAAGAAATTACCAACACGTAAAAAAGATATGAAGAAGATTATCCTTTACATTGCTGCTTCGCTCGACCAGCGCATTGCAGAACCGGACGGCGGACTGGACTGGCTTGCTGGATTTCCGAACCCTGAAAAGACGGACTACGGCTACAAAGACCTGTTGGCTTCGGTCGATATGGTTATTATGGGTGGTAAAACTTACCGCGAGTTGCTGAATATGGATGTTATTTGGCCTTACCCGGATCAGCACACTTACGTCGTGTCGCACCATGAATGGAGCGCAAAAGAAAGTGTCAGTTTTATTACGGAGAACGTCATTAAAACGATTTCTGAATTATGCAATCAGAAAGGAAAGGATATTTGGCTGGTTGGCGGCGGCGAGTTAGTTTCTATGCTGCTGGCTGCCGATTTGGTGGATGAAATACGGATAACTTATTTCCCCGTTATTCTTGGTAAGGGAGTCCCACTGTTTCCAGAACAACCCCAAAAATCAAAATGGATGCTGAGTAAGAGTAAATTATATAAAAACGAAGTATTTAGCGTTATTTACAGGAAAACAACACATAGCACTATCGCTTAGATTTGCTTTTTTATTGTATATTAAACAATACTTGCACCTTACAGTAAATTTTTACACAAAGATATTTTATCCATGTCTGTTCCATTGGGAATACCTAAATTTCAGGCATCCGCTTTTCAATGAATTGAAACCTCAATACTGAATTAATTCAATGTCCTGTATTTATTTGGTGTATATCCGACCCGTTGTTTAAGTAGCCTGGTAAAGTGCTTAGGGTATTTAAATCCGAGCTCATAAGCTACTTCGCTGATAGACTTATTGTTTGTCGAAAATTTTCTCTTTGGCAATATCAATTACTTTTGACTGGATGTATTCCTGTGCGGATTTTCCTATTTCTTTCTTTATCAAATCTCCAAAATAATTAGCTGATAGATGTAGTTCATTCGAACAATAAGCTACAGAGCATTGGCACGGAGCTTCGCCCGATAGCTCCTTACACACATAGCCATAAGCCCTAATACACAACATGACAAGATATTTGGAAAACTATTCGGAGATAAAGGCTATATCTGCAAAACATTGTTCGAACAACTTTTTATCGATAGAATACACCTGATTACCAAGTTGAGAAAGCACATGAAAAACTGTCTAATGCACATTCATGACAAAATCCTGCTAAAGAAAAGGGCTCTGATTGAAACAGTTAACGATGAACTTAAAAATATATGTTAGATCGAACATTCCAGATACCGAAGTTTTGAAAATTTCCTGACTAATTTGCTATCGGGTTTAATTACTTACTCCTTTTTCCCGAAGAAGCCTTCTTTGAATATCGATATCATTGATAGAAATGCACTTGAAGCTAAATATTAGATCGAACTCACGTTAACTTATAAATAGCCGATTTTAAAGAAAAAGAGAATTGACTTTTCTGCCAAACTCAGAGCCATGAAAATCTGGCAGATATCCAATCAGATGGCCATCGTTCACTCTTTTCATAATTTACGGACTCCAGATTTTCCTCACTGCCATTGGAGGTAGCCAGCCGGATCATTCAAGGGCAGGCTGTAAAGATGTTGTTTTAGTGCCTGCAACGCAATTATTCAGGCTGATTATGAAATTAGATGACTTTTCTGATCCTGAAATACCTTACATGTTTGATCGTCACTATCGCATGAAAATGGGGATGGGGCTATTTTTAGTTATAGATAATTCCATAAGACTACGGACATAAAAAATAACTCGAAAATTATTATTTATCTTGTCCGACATTCAACCTGATAAATATTGACATTTCCGAAACTAATGAAGAAAATGGTTTAATTGAAATGCACAACGAAATATGGACAGCTTTGCTTCTATAAAAAACTGCATACCCTTTTTATCATTAGTACTAAAAAATTAAAGTCCGACACCTATTTCGCCGACCTGTTTTGAAAAAAAATGGGTTCCAATAAAAATAATCAAGTTTTAGGTTAACCATCTTTCGATTGTTAATTTTTCTTAATGAAATACCTAACCATGTTTAACTTATATGAATAAGTTGTATTTTTGCAGAACATTTCACAGTTTTTTACGTTTCGGTAGTCAGATGAAAAAACTGCTTCATATATTAATTGCTTTATTACTCCTCGTTTCAGGAGCACAGCTTACCATATCCATGCATTATTGTGGCGGTCAGCTTGCTGATTCCAAAGTATCGGTTTTGGGGAATATAGCGACATGTGGTATGGAGGCAAAAACAGATATGTGTACTCATCCGGGTAAACACATTGAAAAGCACTGCTGCGACGATCAAATTTCTACTTATTCGGTAGATCATAATTATTCTCCATCTTTTTTCGAATTTAAAGCATTTACGCAAAACGTTTTGCAGGTATTTATTTTGCCAGCCAGTGTTACCTCATACTCTTTTATTGCGATAAATAATTTTTACACTGATGTCAGTCCGCCAGTAAATCAACTGGTTAATGACGTTAATCTTCCCGACATTAGTGTATTTCGGATTTGATGTTTGTATTTCAGGCAAAAGAAGTTTGTCTGAATTTTAGGTTACTGCAATGGCTTTTACTATTATGTTCTGCGATTAATTGATCTCAGAAATTAATAAGCAATTGTCTCTTTGTAGTATCATCCCAATTCTTCTCAATACATAACATTAAATTCATACAAAATGAAAACTGTAAAAATCATTATAATTGCCTTATTAGCATTAGTTCTGGGTATAAACTCCTATGCCCAAATGCACGATCATTCAAAGATGGAGATGCCCAAAAAGCAAATGGACACCTCAAAGAATATGTCCTCCACAAAAACTGAAATAATAAAAGTTTGGGGTGAATGTGAAACCTGTCAGGCCAGCATTGAAAAAGCATCAAAAGTTGATGGAGTAAGTAAAGCAAGCTGGGACAAAAACACCAAGTTACTCACCATAGTGTACGATCCCTCAAAAGTAAAAAGCGACGATATTCAGAAAAAAATCGCGGCTGTTGGATATGACACTGAGAAATGTAATGCTGACAGTAAAGCATATGATAAACTTAACGCTTGCTGCAAATACGAAAGAAAAAATTAGTTTTTGGGTTTTCTTTTTTATGGATTTAAATAGCCATGGTTACTCAAAATCTCCTTTTGTAGTTTCGTGCTAACTATGGCTATACTTTAAATTCATTAAAACAAAACATTATGAAAATTACAGGGTCTAAATATCCTTTAGATCGGGATGTGCTGTCATGCTTGTTGGTTGTTATGGAGTTGAAACATCAACTTAAGCATGATAGTCAATCAATTGGTTGTCTTTTGTTTATTACATTCTCGATTGAATCTTAATTTTTTTTAATCATCATGAGAAAATTTATAAGAATATTTGTAAGGATCGTTGTATTGATCGGCGGAATTGCTGGCATCAGCGCAAGTTCATTGTTCGCGCAAAAAAGTGGCGTCTTTAAAACGTTTGCCGATTTTACTAATGGAGAAATGGAATACAGCATAGACTGTATGACTGAAAAGCATAAAATCAGACTCAACGAATTCCTTGGAAAGGAATTTATTACTGTCGTACATGAAGGTAAGCATTATAACCTTAAGAAGAATGAAATATGGGGATATCAGTTATGTGATGACAAAATTGTTCGGTTTCAGGACAATGAACATTATCAGCTTGACAGTAAGGGGATACTTTGGATATATAAAAAGCAGAGCTTTAAAGGTGGCTCCCCAAAAGGTGTTGGGGCAAAAACTGTCTCCATTTATTATTTTAGTAGAGGCGGTGATAATAGTATTTTAGAACTTACCCCGATAAATCTGAAAGCCTCGTTCCCTGATGATCATGAACTTCAAGATGCAATTGATCAGCAATTTAAATCGATTTTTTCGTTGACAGAGTTTGATGAGTTCCATAAACAGTACAAAATCAATTATTTTCTCGAAACAAAGAGGTCAAAATTAATCAACAATAATTAAACAAATTATTATATGAAAAAAATAATTTTCATTTCAGTTGTTTTTGTTTTCTCTCTTATCACTTTTAGTAGTTGCATGAGTACCCATCAGCTTGGACATTCAAACTACGAAAGTGTAACTCATTCAACCCATTCAGGCGGCTACTCCGAATATAATATTGGAGGCCATAGAGGAGGTTGTCATTAATGAACATTGTAGTTAGGGTTAAAATTGTATGTGGATTAAGATTAGTGCTTATAAACGGCAGGAATAAATGCCCCGTTTATAAGCCTTTACTACATACCTCTCTATTTTGTAAAACATTTTAAACACACATTATTTATCTTCTTTTAATATTTACATCCTTGGAATAACCATTTATGATAAAGGAGATCAAATGTATAGGAAGAAGAAACAAATATTAATACATCTAAAAAAAAAATTATTTCATGTTTAACAGACTTGTCAAATATTTTCTCGAAAATCGGCTGATTACCTTTATGTTCCTGATCGCGTTTGTGGTTTTGGGCATGGTATATATGCCGTTCAACTGGAAACCTGATTATTTTCCCCGCGATCCGATTGCGGTGGATGCGATCCCCGACATTGGGGAAAATCAGCAGATAGTAGCAACCGAATGGATGGGACGTTCGCCCAAAGACATTCAGGACCAAATAAGTTACCCACTAACTACCGCTTTGCTTGGTATTCCGGGTGTACAAACCATACGAAGCACCTCTATGTTTGGGATGTCCTTTATCTATATCATCTTTAAAGATGACGTAGAATTTTACTGGAGCCGTTCCCGAATTCTCGAAAAACTCAATTCACTGCCTGCGGGAACTTTGCCTCCAGGCGTGCAACCTGCTCTTGGGCCTGATGCAACAGCGCTCGGACAAATATTCTGGTACACACTTGAAGGGCGCGATCCCAAAACCGGCAAACCTAATGGCGGATGGGACCCAAGCGAACTTCGGACTGTTCAGGACTTTTACGTTAAATACGGACTTGCAACCGCAGAAGGGGTATCCGAAGTTGCATCGGTTGGCGGTTTCATTAAAGAATACCAGATCGACCTAAATCCTGAAGCGTTGAAAGCCTTCAATGTTTCGGCAATGGATGTGATGAATGCCGTGCGCAAAAGCAACCTCGACATTGGAGCCGAAACCGTTGAGATTAATAAAGTGGAATATATTATCCGTGGTTTAGGATATGTAAAGAATCTGGAAGACCTTGAACTCTCTGTCGTTGCTGTCCGGAATAACGTTCCGGTGCGTATCAAAGATGTGGCTCATGTGGTATTTGGACCGGCTACCCGTCGCGGTGGTTTAGACAAAGCTGGCTCCGAGGCTGTAGGGGCAGTAGTTGTTGCCCGTTACGGTTCAAACCCGATGGATGTTATTGGCAACGTTAAAAATAAGATCAAGGAAATAGAAGCCGGATTGCCACAAAAAACCTTGCCCGATGGTAGTATTTCCAAAGTTACCATTGTGCCATTTTATGACCGTACCGGGCTGATTATGGAAACCATCGGAACGCTCGAATCAGCGCTCTCACATGAAATCCTGATCAGTATCATTGTCATCATTGTTCTGGTGATGAATTTAAGAGCCTCCCTCATAGTAGCCGGATTGCTGCCAATTGGCGTATTAATGACTTTCATTCTTATGCGCTTTTTTGGCATTGAGGCTAACATTGTAGCCTTATCAGGTATCGCTATTGCCATTGGTGTAATGGTCGATATTGGGATCGTGGATGTTGAGAACATTTTACGGCATCTGGAGATGCCTGAAAACCATGGAATACGGGGTAAAAAGTTAATGTCGGTCATTTACAATGCAACCACTGAAGTGCGCGATGCCGTTGTAACATCTATTGCTACAACCATCGTAAGTTTTCTTCCCGTTTTTGCGATGCAGGCTGCCGAAGGAAAGTTGTTTCATCCACTCGCATTCACCAAAACCTTTTCGCTGATATCGGCATTCCTGCTAGGAATTATTGTTTTGCCAACATTAACACATATCTTCTTCAATATTCGTGTTGACACCAAAAAGATTCGGCGAATCTGGAACGGCTGTCTGATGATTGCAGGCGCCCTGTTTGTCATTATTTGGCAAGTATGGCCAGCCTTGGCGCTGATTGCAGTTGGAGTTAATAATTTACTCGATTACCGTTGGTCAGAGCAAAGAAAAGAGTTTCCGAACTACATTAACATAGGTATTACAGTGCTTGTAGCAGCCTGGTACCTCACTATTGAGTGGCTTCCGTTAGGCGCGCACAACAGCACTTTCTCCAATTTTATTTTTGTAACCGGTATCATTGTTGTGATCCTGGCCGCCCTGATGTCGATGGTTCATTTTTATGAAGGTATCATGCGGTGGGCGCTGGAACACAAATGGAAATTCCTGATTATCCCGGCTGTTACTTTGCTGTTTGGTTTACTAGCCTGGCAGGGATTTGATAAAACATTCGGGGGCATTGCTACTGGAATGGAAAAAATAGGGTGGAAAGAATTCCGACAAACTGCGTTCTGGAAGTCTTCTTCTGAAAAATTCCCCGGAACGGGCAAAGAGTTTATGCCATCTTTAAATGAAGGTTCGTTCCTTCTGATGCCAACCAGCATGCCACATTCCAGCATTCAGAAAAACCTCGAATATATCGAAACACTTGACAAACGGCTCTCCGCCATTCCTGAAGTTGAAATTGCTGTTGGGAAATGGGGTCGCGTGAATTCGGCACTCGATCCGGCTCCGGTACAGATGTTCGAAAATACCATCAGTTACCGTCCTGAATATATTCTTAATGAGGATGGACAACGGATGCAGTTTAAAGTTGATCGTGAAGGCAGTTACATTTTAAAAAGTGGTGGAAAGTACAATCCCAAAAAGGAAGGATTTAAGGCTATTTCTGCTGACAGTCTTATCCCTACTGAAAACGGGGAATATTTCCGGCAATGGCGGCCAGAAATTAAACACCCAAACGATATCTGGAAAGAAATCGCCAAAGTGACCAATATTCCGGGATTAACTTCTGCTCCGAAATTACAGCCAATAGAAGCTCGTTTGGTAATGTTGTCAACGGGGATGCGGGCACCCATGGGACTCAAAGTATTTGGTCCCGATCTGGAGTCTATCGAAAAGGGAGGGATCATATTGGAACAGGCGTTGAAAGAAGTTCCATCTATCAAAGCATCTGCGGTATTTTATGACCGCGCTGTTGGCGCCCCCTACCTCGAAATCAAACTGAACCGTGAGGCCATGGCCCGTTATGGAATGACTGTCAGCGAAGTACAGGAAATACTACAGGTGGCTGTCGGCGGTATGGCGCTTTCATCATCGGTCGAAGGACGTGAAAGGTTTCCTCTAAGGGTAAGATATGCACGCGAATTGCGCGACAATCCGGAAGACATTAAACGTATTCTGATTCCGGCAATGAACGGTGTTCAGATTCCATTGAGCGAAATTGCAGACATCGATTATACGCGCGGCGCCCAGATGATTAGAAGTGAAAATACTTTCCTGAATGGGTATGTTATTTTTGATAAAAACGAAGGTATAGCTGAAGTCGATGTTGTTGACCAGGCAACAAAAATACTGAAGGAAAAACTAAATGCAGGCACACTTGTGCTGCCTACCGGTGTTTCGTATAAGTTTGCCGGTAACTACGAGCATCAGATCAGGGCCACCAAGCGATTAGCAATTGTGATACCGATAAGTTTACTTCTGATCCTGCTGTTGCTTTACTTCCAATTCCGCACGGTAACAGCATCGCTCATTCACTTCTCCGGAGTATTTGTTGCTTTTGCCGGGGGATTTATCATGCTTTGGCTTTACGGGCAAGACTGGTTCCTTAATTTTTCAATTGAAGGGATCAATCTCCGGGATATGTTCCAGATGCATACGATCAATCTGAGTGTCGCGGTCTGGGTCGGGTTCATTGCTTTGTTCGGGATCGCAACTAACGATGGGGTAATCATGGGAACCTATATTCACCAGGTATTTGAGCAGCGGCATCCAGGCACTGTTCACGACGTTCGCGAAGCTGTGGTAGCTGCCGGGATCAAACGTGTCCGTCCGGCTATGATGACCACTGCCGTTGCAGTTATCGCTTTGTTGCCTGTTTTATCATCGAACGGTAAGGGTTCCGACATTATGATCCCAATGGCAATCCCAATGTTTGGAGGTATGGTCATTCAGGTGATGACCGTCTTTGTTGTCCCGATGTTTCAGGCCATGTGGAGAGAAGGTGCTGTGACCAGGCATAGTAAATTAGCAGTTAATAACCATAACAATCAAGATAATGATGAAAACTCAGGCATATAAAAAAATACTATTCTTGTTGCTTGCTCTGGGTAGTTGGATTTTAGGAAGTAGTCAGGAGCAAACTGATTCGTTATACGATTATCTTGAAATTGCAGCAAAAAATAACCCAATTGTACTCCAGCGGTATGCTGAATATCAGGCGGCTTTACAGAAAGTGCCGCAGGTGGGAAGCTTACCTGATCCGGAAGCCAGTCTTGGGGTTTTTCTCAAGCCCATGGAACTTATGGGAGGAAATCAATTGGCCGATATCCAACTGATGCAAATGTTCCCCTGGTTTGGCGTGTTGAAAAATGCAAAAGACGAGATGAGCCTGATGGCTAAAGCCAAATACGAAACCTTTCGTGATGCCAAATTGCAGGTATTCTATGATGTGCAACGCACTTGGTATGAATTGGGCAAAATCAGGCAAAATATTCACGTTTCGGAAAAGAATATTGAGCTTCTTCGTACGATTGAACGGCTGGCCATCGTCAAATTTAAAGCCGGGCCATCAGGGAAGAGTCCGGCGCCTGCCGGTAAATCAATGTCCCAAGCTTCAACATCTGGTTCTTCTTCCGGCTCATCCGGGATGAACAGCATGGGAGGAGGTTCGGGCAGTTCGACCGGAGCAGCCTCAAGCCCTACCGCTTCTTCAATGGGCGAAAGCTCGATGGGTTCTTCCTCTGGCGGCTCGGGGCTCTCGGATGTGTACCGGATTCAGATTGAGATTGGTGAACTTCAGAATAACATTAATTTGTTAAACAATCAGCTAATTACCATTTCTGCACAGTTTAACAGTTACCTGAACAGGCCACAAACTACAATTGTAAGCATACCGGATACATTGACGGCTGAAAATTTTGAGACTTCGCTGGTTGCAGTATCTGACAGTATCCTGAAAAATAATCCGATGCTGGGGATGCTTCAATTTGAGCAGCAATCACTGGAAGCAAGAAAGCAAATGGTTACCAAAATGGGCTACCCTATGGTTGGGGTGGGCTTAAATTACTCGCTGATCAATAAAAGTGAAATGTCAAAATCACCGATGAACGGGAAGGATATGATTATGCCCGAGGTTAAGGTTACCTTGCCCATTTACCGCAAAAAGTATAAAGCAATGCGCGATGAAGCTGAATTCTTGAAATCAGCTAATACCCAAAATTATCAGGTAACTGCTAATGCGTTGCAAACCGAATATTACCAAGCACTACAGTTATATCAGGATGCTCAGCGCAGGGCAAAACTATATGCCGATCAATATCAGTTAGCATCCAAATCACTCGATATCCTGTTCAAGAGTTTTGCGTCGTCGGGAGCTTCGCTTACCGACATCCTCAGAGTCAGGCAGCAAACGCTCGACTATGAGTACCGGCAAGTGGAAGCCATAGCTGACTATAATACGTCTGTTGCATGGCTAAAACGATTAATGGCATTTACGAAGATTCAGTAACATTAAAATTCAAATAAGATGAAATTATTTAGTAATAAATACGTCCGCTTCAGTCTCATTTTGATTGGAGGTATTTTGCTTGGTTGGATATTCTTCCATTCGTCTCCGGCCAAAGAAGAAAAACATGATCACGCTGCAGAAGCAGCGAAAGGTGAGGTCTGGACTTGCGCCATGCACCCGCAAATCCGAATGGACAAACCTGGCAAATGCCCTATTTGTGCGATGGATCTGATTCCGCTCAGCTCAATGAGTTCATCGGGATCGGATGAAATGGCTATCCACCTAACCAAAGAGGCCGCCCAGTTAGCCAATGTGTTAACATCAATTGTTTCGCGCCAGAATCCGGTAAAAGAAGTGCGACTCTATGGTAAAGTTCAGACCGACGAAAGGTTGCTGCAAAATCAGGTTTCATTTATCTCGGGGAGGATCGAAAAATTGATGGTCAATTTTACAGGGGAACCTGTGCGGAAAGGACAGCCGCTGGCGCTTATCTATTCGCCGGAACTGGTAACTGCCCAGCAAGAGCTGCTCGAAGCAGCCAAAACCAAGCAAACACATCCCGAGATTTACGAAGCGGCCAAAGAAAAACTTCGCCAATGGAAACTGACTGATTCGCAAATTCAGACCATTGAAAGCTCCGGAAACGTCAGATCAACGATTGAAGTTGAATCCACCACTTCAGGAATTGTTACCGCAAGGCGTGTCAACAATGGCGATTACGTTGGTCAGGGTTCTGTGCTTTACGAAGTTTCAGACTTGTCGCGCGTTTGGATTTTATTTGATGCCTACGAAAGCGACCTTCCTTTCCTGAAAAACGGGGATAAAATTGATTTCACTGTCCAGGCATTGCCAGGTTCAACCTTTGCGGGAACAATAAAATTTATTGATCCGGTAATCGACCCGGTGAACCGTGTAGCCAAAGTACGGGTTGAAATTGGCAATCCAGGCGGCAAACTGAAACCTGAAATGTTCGTCACCGGACATGTAAACGCTAATCTCAGGGAACTTCAAGATAAACTGGTGATTCCTCGTTCGGCAGTACTTTGGACGGGTAAACGGTCCGTTGTGTATGTGAAACAAGCAGATAGCGAGGAGCCCGTTTTTAAAATCCGTGAAGTTGAATTAGGTCCACAATTAGGGGATAGCTATGTTGTCTTGAACGGTTTAGCCGATGGTGAAGAAATCGTGACTCAAAGTGCATTCAGCGTGGATGCCGCCGCCCAACTGGAGGGAAAACCGAGTATGATGAATCCTTCGGGAGGTCAGGTTTCTATCGGGCACAATCACGGAGAAATGACCAATAAGGAGAGTCATGCGGGGCATTCAGAACAGATGGCTCCAAGCCATCAGCACGGTGAAAGTTCTGATCATCAACAATTCAAGGTTTCAGGAAATTGTGAAATGTGTAAAGATCGCATTGAATCTGCCGCCAAATCGGTTGCGGGAGTCGCTTCCGCCGAATGGAGCACTGAAACAAAAATGCTGCATGTGAGCTTCGATGGCGGTAAAACCAATTTGGATGCCATACAGAAAGCTATTACCCAAGTTGGCCACGATACCGAAAAGTACAAAGCCTCGGATGCAAACTACAAAGCTCTTCCTGAGTGCTGCAAGTATCGGAAATAATTAGAATCTAAAAAAAATAACATTATGAAACTTATCAAAGCATATATTAGATATCGGAAAATAGATCAGGTTTATAAAACTTTAGTTGAAGCAGGCTTTCGCAGCATGACCTTTGTTGAATGCGAAGGCACAGGCAAATACGCTGATCACGAGGAAGATCACATAAGCTCTAAATTCCCGTTTGCTAATTCTTACAGGGTTATCAAACTTGAGACCCTCATTCGGGATGATCAGGTTGACCAAGTGATAGAAATTGTCAGAAAAAGTGGACGAACCGGATATCAGGGCGATGGAATGATTTTAGTATCTCCGGTTGAAGAAGTGTATAAAATTAGAACCAACGAAAAAGGAATCGCAGTGGTTTAAATTTTAAATCCAAAATAAGGTGCTTTATATAAGCAATATGGTTTGTATCCGCTACTTCATAGTTGTTCCCGACATCTTTCGAGATGCGGGAACACATGAACCGGATGTCCAGTAGGTGACGTGTTTGTAAAAAGATCAAAAGCTTAAGTCAATTGATCAAATCAGAACATATTATGAGCTTTCCCAAAAAAGCATGACAGGTAAGCGATACCGCATACGTATTTCAAGTAGTTTGGATCATTAAATTATCTTTTTATGAAAAAAATAAGAGACACATCCGCAGGATTTAGTTCAAAAAGTGAATTTAAGGAAACACATAAAAGTGTTCATTCACACAATCCGGAAAGTCTTTCCGTTGCAAAAAAGCGCTTTCAGTGCCCGATGAAATGTGAAGGAGAGAAAACCTACAGTGAGCCTGGAAATTGCCCGGTTTGTAACATGCATCTGGTTCCGGTTGAAAAACATGAACCTGGAGATCATTCAAGCGACCATGATGGACATCATCGTGTCCATCCTTCCGTACAGAATGCGGTAAGTAAAGGCACATATTATTGCCCGATGCATTGCGAAGGCGACAAAACCTATGATAAGCCAGGCGATTGTCCAAAATGTGGTATGCATTTAGTTAAAGTTGAAAGCATTTCTTCTTCCAAAGTCATTTATACCTGCCCGATGCATCCGGAAGTGAAACAAGACCACCCCGGGAATTGCCCGAAATGTGGAATGACTTTGGTTCCTGAAAAAGGCGTTGCAACAAGCGAAGAAGAAATGGCCTACCTGAAAATGGCCAGAAAGTTCTGGATTGCTTTCTCGCTAAGCATTCCGGTATTAATAATTGCCATGTCAGAATTCATTAGCTTACTGAATATTAGCAGCATTGCATCCAAAAACACCCAGGGATGGATCGAATTTGCTCTAGCCACACCTGTAGTCTTTTATTGCAGTTGGGACTTTTTTAAACGAGGCTGGAACTCAATCCTAAGGTGGGCGCCTAATATGTGGACACTTGTCTCCATCGGAGTTGGAGCAGCTTATTTGTTCAGTGTTCTTGCCTTGTTACTGCCTTCTTTATTTCCGGCACAGTTTAAGGATGAAACTGGAAATGTCCACCTCTATTTTGAGGCAGCCACGGTTATATTAACCCTGGTTCTTCTGGGCCAAGTGCTCGAATTACGGGCTCACAGCAAAACCAATTCAGCAATCAAAGCATTACTGGGTTTGGTACCTCCCGTTGCAAGGGTTATCCGTAATGGTACCGAAGAAGAAATTCCTTTAGAGGATGTGGTAGTTGGCGACCTGTTAAAAGTTAAACCCGGAGAAAAGATTCCAGTCGACGGAATCATATTTAAAGGTGAGGCAGTTATCGACGAGAGCATGATTACCGGCGAACCAATTCCGGTTGAAAAAACAGTTGGAAATAAAATTACTGCCGGAACGATCAATGGCAAAACTGCATTTGAAATGAAGGCTGAAAAGATTGGAAGTGATACTTTGCTGGCTCAAATCATAGAAATGGTCAATCAGGCCAGCCGCTCAAGGGCGCCTATTCAAAAATTGGCTGATACAGTGGCCAAATATTTTGTTCAGATTGTGTTAGCAATAGCTGTCCTCACATTTATTGTTTGGGCAATTTGGGGGCAAGACCCTGCCTATGTGTATGCTTTTGTTAATGCAGTAGCCGTCTTAATTATTGCTTGTCCGTGCGCATTGGGCCTTGCAACACCAATGTCTATAATGGTGGGAACTGGTCGCGGAGCCCAATCCGGAGTATTGGTGAAAGATGCCCGTGCGATTGAGGAAATGAGCAAGGTTGACATCCTGATCATTGATAAAACCGGAACCATTACTGAAGGAAAACCAAGTTTGAAAGAGTTTCTGTCTTTTGGCGATTTGAGTAATCTGGAAGTTCTTCAGTTAGCAGCTTCGGTTGATGCTAACAGTGAGCATCCTCTTGCTGACGCGATAATTGCCGGTGCAAAAGCCAACAAACTGGAACTTATCGGACTTGACAAATTTGAATCCGTTACCGGGAAGGGAGTTCAGGCAGTCTATCAGGATAAAAGAATAGGCTTAGGGAATCATCGCTTATTGGAAGAATTTAAAGCTGAGTTAGCAGATGACAAACAGAAAGTGGCGAAAGACCGGCAGCTTAGTGGCCAGACCGTGATGTATTTAATTATTGATCAAAAAGTGGAAGGAATTGTGAGCGTTACCGATAAAATCAAACAAACTTCGGCTAAAGCCATTCACGAATTGCAAAAAATGGGGATAAAAGTCCACATGCTTACCGGCGACAACCAAATTACAGCCAAGGAAGTTGCCAATGAACTAAAATTGGATGGTTTTAAGGCTGATTGTCTTCCTGATGACAAATACAAACGGGTAAAGGAACTTCAAGAGCTTGGTCATATTGTGGCAATGGCGGGTGATGGAATTAACGATGCTCCCGCTCTCGAGCAGGCTAATGTTGGAATTGCCATGGGAACAGGAACTGACATCGCTATGCAAAGCGCCGAAATAACTTTAGTAAAAGGCGATTTGCAGGGAATTGTTAGGGCTCGGGATTTAAGCCAGAAAGTGATGCGAAACATCAAACAGAATCTGTTTTTTGCGTTCATTTATAATTCAATTGGAGTTCCAATCGCAGCAGGTATTTTGTTTCCTTTTTGGGGTATATTGCTAAGCCCAATGATCGCTGCCGCTGCCATGAGTTTCAGTTCAGTATCCGTAATTACCAATGCTTTACGGCTTAGAAGAAAATAAGTGCTGATACTAAGAAGCTGAAAGTTTGATGGAGCTAAAACCAATTTTGTGCCATACAGGAAGCAATTCAATAGATTGCAACGATACCGAAAAATACAAAGCTTCGGATGCTGTTTATAATGCACTTCCTGAGTGTTGCAAGTATTGGAAATAAGTAATTTACTTTCAACCTATTGATCCGATGACAAAAAGCCATCGGATCAAATAAAAAAGATCAATGTCACACTTCAAATTAATGTACAGCAATATTACCCAAATAATATATTGGGTGAATTTGAAATACTCCGGATAGGGTATACAGTAAGGTTATATTTTTAGTGCAATAAAATTAACATAATACTAAATTTATGCCTTTTACATTAACAGATTTTAACATGAAACGAAATAAAGAACTGATTATTCACGCATTCATAGGGTTGTTAACCGGATATTTCCTTATACACCCAATCAGCATGGTTATTTACTGGTTTCAGCTAAACACAAACGAACATAGCCTGACTGATTTATTCGATGTTTTTACCGTAAACCTCCGACATTCTTTCAGCTTGCACATGATGCCCATGTCGGTTGCTTTTTCAATACTTGGCGCATTAATTGGTCTGGGATCAGGATTTTACTACAGATCCATTAAGAAGAAAGAATATTTACTTTACGGTAAAGGACAATTATTGCAGCAAAGCATGCCAAGTTTAATCACAAATGGAGAAAGTCAGTTTGTCGAGTTTAAATCCTCATTACGGCACGATTACCGACAAATTAAAACAGATAAAAACCTGGAGGATGTAATATTAAAATCAATTGCAGGATTCCTCAATGCAAAAGGGGGAACCTTAATAATTGGAGTGAACGACAGCGGTGAAATCCTTGGTCTTGAAAACGATTACTGGTCTTTAAAAAGAAAGGATAAAGATGGTTTCCAGCAACGATTAATTTTGATTATATCAAATGCTTTTGGCAAAGATATTTGTTCAAAGATACATATTACTTTTCATGAGATTGAAGGAAAAGAAATCTGCACGCTCTATATAGAGCCATCTCAACAACCAATATTCGTAAATGAAGAAAATAGGACGATTTTCTTCCTCCGTACGGGAAATGTAACTAATCCGCTAACTACCAGCGAGGTTGTAAAATACCTACAAAACAGGGCGTCAAATTAAAATTTGGCATTGTGGAGGAAGCCTTTTTAATAGTAGTGCCATCCGCTATCTTCTGTTTAATTGTTTGATAAAAGGTTATTTATTAAATATTTAACAATGAAATCATGAAAGAGAAAAAGCAAAATTCTGAACATGAGAAAAAGCATTTAGTTTATCAATGTCCTCAGAAGTGTGAAGAAAATAAAACGTTCAATCATCCAGGGTATTGCCCGGTATGTAACATGAAATTGTTTCCGGTAAAAGATTCAAATGAGCACGGATTCCATCATTTTTTTGGTTAAAGTATATCCATGTGATTTTGAGAAATGTCAATAAATAGAAATCTTGTTTCCATCGGTAATCTTTGTCCATGAAATTCAGACATAGATACCCGATCTAATTTTAACATCAATGTATAATTCTTGAAAATGTAAAACAATGAAAACAACAATGATTTTGTTTTTCTTGGCTTTGGTAAGCTGGGGGGCAAGTGCCCAACACGACCATTCAAGGATGGGAAACTCCGAGAATAGCCATTCCAATATGACACCAAAAATGAAAGAGGAACCACGTGTTATACCTTCAATAACAGTTAAACACTCACTCATAGTAACTTCTATTCTTGACAATTATTTGGAACTGAAAGACGCGTTGGTGGATGATAACGGAAAAAAAGCAGCCAGTTCGGGCAAATTATTATTTGATGCCATCGGCAAATTTGATCTGTCAGGTCAGCCAGCTCCCAAACAAAAAGAACTGAAAGATATTCTGGACGATGCCAAAGAAAATGCAGAGCATATTTCGGAAAGCGCGGGCAAAATTGATCATCAAAGAGAACATTTTGAACTATTGGGAGGAGACATCAAAGACCTGATCGTTATTACAGGCGCAGACCGCACTTTATATCAGTTATTCTGTTCGATGTACAATAACAATAAAGGCGGGAAGTGGTTAAGTGCGTCCGACAAGGTGAAAAATCCCTTTTTCGGTGATGAGAAGATGAAATGTGGCAGAGTGCTTGTCGAAATCAAAGTTAAATGAAACCTCTAAAACTTTTAGGTTTGGTTATGTTGGTTGTTCTGGTGGGTATCCAGTTTATACCCTCCAGGACTAACCAGGATAAGGCGGTTCCCCCTTCTGACTTTATGGTCGTTAACGGGATTCCAGAAAATATCGGCCATATCCTGCGTACTTCCTGCTACAATTGCCACAGCAACAATCCAAATTATCCGTGGTACAGCAGGGTTCAACCGGTTGGCTGGTTCTTGCAGAGTCACGTCAGTAAAGGTAAAGAAGAGCTTAATTTCAGCGAATTTGGCTCCTATTCTATCAGGAAACAAAAAAGCAAATTAAGTTCGATGGTATCTCAAATTGAGAAAGGTGAAATGCCGCTGTCGTCCTATACCTTTATACATCGTGAAGCCCGATTATCACAGGAGAACAAAAAGGTTCTAACTGATTATTTAAGTGCATTGAAAGATAGCTTGTAAAATATTTTAGGAGGCTCAAATGAAAAAACTAACTGAAGCACAGAAGCGCAGGATCAAAAACGACAGACTTATTGATCGGATTTTCCTCTTTAGTGGAATACTCTTCTTCGGTTTTATTTCCTGGGTCGCATTCAATAATTATTATGGATACGATATTCGTAAAAATCGTTTGCTGGCAAAGTTCGAAAATAAAGAAGTCAAAGGTCAGCAAATATGTATGTATTGGAACAAACTTAATGTGGGTCCATCCATTCCTGTTGTGATTGATGGTGAGACCTATTATGTATGTTGCCAGGGGTGCGCCGATAAACTGAAGCAAAATTACAAGGACTCACAATATAGCGAAGACAAATTCTCGCACCACAGGATAAAAAAAACGAAGGCTTTCATCGTTCTTCAGCAAAAATCAAATGGGAAAGTGAGCTATTTTGAGTCTGAAGAAAATTTCAGGTTAAGTAATTCAATCAAAACTAATTAATTCTGTATGACAACCAAATCAATAGTTGCAGTGGCTTTTTATTTTCTGATAGCGATAAATGTTCAGGCGGCAAATAAGTCTGAAAAAATTAAAGTAAACGGACAGTGCGATATGTGTAAAAACCGTATTGAGAATGCCGTTAAATCGTTGGATGGTGTGTCCAAAGCCCTTTGGACTAAATCAGACAAAAGCCTGGCTATTACTTATGACGACAAAAGTACGACAACGCAAAAGATACAAACATCAATTGCCATGACAGGTCATGATACCGAAATGTTTAGCGCCAGTGAATCAGGCTATAATGAACTCCCGGCTTGTTGTCAGTACAAACGAGATGGGAACAGGAAAAAAAATGTACATAACACAGCCCAAGATAGTAGCAAGCAAGCTGATAAGTCGGGATCGTGTTGTGATAGTAAATAATAATTCTTAATTTTTAAAATTAACTTGTATGAAAACAAAAGTATTTATGTTAGTTATTCCGATGATGATGGGAGCCGGAAATCTTTGGGCTAAAAACAAATCGGAGAAGTTCCTTGTAAATGGGAAATGTGAAATGTGTGAAAAACGTATTGAGATGGCCGCTCTATCATTAGAAGGTGTTTCAAAAGCGGATTGGAACAAAGAAACTAAGGAAATTGAAGTAACACTCGAAGACGCCAAAACCAATTTACAAAAAGTGCAGGAAACAATTGCCAAAGTGGGGTACGACACAGAAGCTGTGAAAGCAACTGATGAAGCCTACAATGGACTTCCTTCGTGTTGCAAATATGACCGTTCAGTGCTCAAAGCTCCGATGAAACCAATGAAATATGAACACCGATAATTCAGGTACTAGTTCATTATCTCTTTGGTACAAATATGTAATATTAATTCTTCTTCTTTTGTCAATTGACAGAAGAAGAAGAATTTTGAGAAGATATTCCTCGGAATTACCTGGGAAAGAATTCAGTTTATGAAATGTAAAATAGAATTAAGTTAAATTCCCTTCAATGAGGCCATTAAGACGACTAAAAATTTTACGATAATTGCTCAGAAAAAAGTAGCCAAATTGCATGCGGGTGAAACTATTTTGGTAGGAGATGCTGTCACCGAATTGACTTTTTGCAGTACAGATTGCAAAACTTTACAGTGCCACTGTGACCGCCGCAGTTAGTACCGAATCAGACACTGGATGCACATGCGGTATTTGTGCGGATGATATTTTTAAGACAAAGCAGTGCCTAATCGGCATCGATTGATCCATGGAGGCTTACAGCAGCTAACCATACGGCAATAGGGATTTATATTAATAATTATTTTTCTGATCCTGAATTGATTACATCTGTTCCGACAGAGTTTGTCGGATACATATTCACATATAAATGCAATTAGTATTTTACCCATCATCAAAAATATTACAATAAAAACTTCTAATCAAAATTGTAAAAAAGAGATGAGTACAGCGAACCCAAAATTATGGACTAAAAATTTCATAACCTGTTCAGTTGTAAATTTTTTAACTGCAATATGTTTTTACTTATTGATGATTGTTGTTTCTGTATATTCAATAAGTAAATTTCACTCATCGCCGGGAGAAGCTGGTTTTTCTGCAAGCATATTTGTTATAGGCGGGTTTATCGCCCGTCTGTTTTTTGGAAAATGGATTGGGCTGTTAGGGTATAAACCAACTCTTTATATAGGGACAATTTTAAGTTTTGTAACGACATTTTTATATTTTGGGATTAACAGCCTTTCAATGCCTAAAATAAAATTGACTGAAAAACAACTGAATGAAATAAAAGGATTCAAACTTGCCAATTTTTTTGAATCGAAAGTAATTCCGATTTCTACCATTGGCATGCTCGTTTACTTTTCATATTCCAGCGTTGTTTCTTTCCTCGCAGTGTATTCACAGAAAATTCATTTAGAAAATGCTGCTGGTTTCTTTTTTATAATATATGTTGCAATAATAGTAGTCTCCAGGCCATTTATTGGTCGATTATTTGACATTAAGGGCGAAAATATAATAATGTATCCTTCTATTATTTTATTCACACTTGGAATGATACTGTTTAGTCAGTCTCATTATGGTTATATGCTTTTGTTAGCGGCAGGGTTAATCGGTTTCGGAATTGGTGCGATACAATCCAGCACACAGGCAATTCCCGTTAAGTTAACTTCACAGCATCGAATGGATTTAGCCAATTCACCCTATTTTACATTACTAGACATAGGAATGAGGATCGGGCCTTTATTAGTTGGATTACTAATCCTATTTATAGGATACAGGGGAATGTATTTGATTGTGGCAATTGCAGGAGGAGCATTAAGCCTGTTATTGTATTATTTGTTGCATGGGAAAAAACATTAAAATGAGGAGAATAAAAAATAAAAAAAATGAAACCTTTAATAATCACAATTAGCCGCTAGTTAGGAAGTGGAGGAGCGTACATAGGACAACAACTGTCAAAAGAATTAAACAATCATTATACTGACCATGGTATTATAAACATGGCTGCAAAGCAGCTTTCGGTACTGGTGAATGAATTGGAAGCCCGCGATGAAAAAATACTTTCATTTTGGGAATCTTTCATTCGATTCAATGCAATAGCTTCGGATGTGTATGTCCCTCCTAAAACTTATCCTGCATTATTTGGAACTGGCTGGGCTGACTTAAAAATTTGTAAGTTTTACTCAAAAAGTAATTTGTGTAATCCGTTATGGAAAATGGCGGAGGAAGCCGAAGCCAAAGAAAGAAGACTCGAAAAAAAGGAGCAAATATTAAGAAGATAAATACATGGCAAAATATTAAGACTATAGATATTATTTTGAAAAAACTGAGAAACAAATGCCAGGGAAATGCTAATCCTGCTAAAGCGCTTATTGGGTTAATTAATAATTGAAATATGCTTGAATATGTAGCCAAATTACGGAAGGAAACAGATGATGCTATAGACCGTATCGAGTCATCGGACAGCAACATCCTGAAAAAATCGCTGGATGCCTCGCATGTACTGGCAGATGCTTTCGACAAATTAAAAAAGTTTATCCTTTCCTATGAGTTTCAAAGCGAAGCGGAAGAAATCACGTTTTTCAAAGAGATAAAGCCCAAATTCTGCTACCGGCTGATCTATTACCGAAAACTGTATAATATTGAGATTAATCGTCCTGTTGCGGCAATATGTACGCAAAAGGAATACCTGCATGAAGAACTGGAAACAATCAACAAATACACGAACAAACGATTGGATTTTGTCCGTTATTACCGCTCCAGCTCCACGCACCTGGATTCCCTTTATTTCCTGCGCGGCAGGGTGGATACCGAACAATACCTGGAAACTTTTTACTATGAACTTGATCCGAATTTCTCGACTAACTGCGATTTTAAAGTGGCAAAAATCATGGCCAATGATATGCTTTCCGCTTACCTGATGCAGGAAATAGAGCTGTTGAATGACAATGGAAT
>CALGIG010000125.1 GCA_937915865.1 uncultured Prolixibacteraceae bacterium
GTTGGAGTCCCGTCCGCACCGCAAAGGGAGTTAAAGCTCCCTTTTTTCATTATGGATTATTACGTTTATATCCTTTATTCGGCATCACAGAACCTTTATTACAAAGGCTATACTTCTTATCCGTTGTTACGTCTTGAAGAACACAACCAAGGTCGAAGTCAATATACCTCAGGAAAGGGTCCCTGGCGTATGGTATATTTAGAAAAGATGGCCGACAAGAAATCAGCATTAATCAGAGAACGGCAGCTAAAGCGAAGCAATGTCAGCTATATCCAATGGCTTATCGAATCAGATTTAAATATTGTAGTTGGCTTCACAACAGCTTAAAGCTCCTTATTTTGTTACAAAAGGTAGTTCAGTTGGTTAAAATACCGGCCAGTCATCTAGCCTAAGGCCAGACGGGTTGGAGTCCCGTCCGCACCGCAAAGGGAGTTAAAGCTCCCTTTTTTCATTATGGGTTATTACGTTTATATCATTTGGTTTGAGCGCGCTGTTATTATAAAGGATACACCTTGTTTTAGGTGAGACAAACCGGAAAACAAATTGACCAAATGGAAATCTGTGCAGCGATATATGGAGTACCAAAGTTCAATAGTAATGCTTAACTTTATACAAAAAAGCAAAGAAAAACTCCGATTAACGGATAGTTAAATTCAAGAGAGCTACCGAATGAATTTCTTTACGCCATGACATACGCAAATCTAACCGCAATCAGAGTTTTATGTTTTATATTTAACAACTTTATCTCTGTTTAATTACATTAACAAATAATAGTCTAAGTTGTTTTTATAGGAAGAAAAAAAACGGTTTATTGATTTATTGGGAGAGAGAAGAAAAAAGTTGAACCTTTTCCAAACTCTGATTTGGCCCATATTTGCCCGCCATTTAATTCAATAAATTCTTTACAGATTTGAAGTCCAAGGCCAGTTCCCCTTTCGTTTTGAGTTCCGTTTGTTGTGTATTCAGAGTCGGGTTTAAATAGTTTTTCCAAAACTTCAGGTTTTATTCCAACGCCATTATCCTGAATTGAGATAATTACATTGTTATCAGAAAAACTGGAATTTACACTTATATTACCTCCTTTATAAGAAAACTTTATGCTGTTAATTACCAAATTTTTAATAACCGACAAGATCATAGACGTATCGGCCAGGGTGTAAATATTTCTATCAATATTGTTTGTAAAAGTTATCGCTTTTTGTTTATACAAACTTCGAACAGTTAAGCTTGTGTTTTCGGTCAAATCGTAGAGATTTGTTGATTCTGGAACAGGTTCAAGCTTTTTTCTCTGAGTTTTTGACCAAAGTAACAAGTTATTCAAAGTTTCATAAGTTAGTTCTGTTTCTTTATTTAAAGAGATCATAATATCTTTAATCTCTTCATTGCTCATGATCTCAAAATCATCAGAAAGCAATTTGGTAACATTTATTAATGAAGCTAACGGACTTCTTAAATCATGAGCAATTACTGAAATCAGTTTATCTTTAGTCGTATTGCTTTCTTTAAGTTCTTCAGAATAAAATTTAAGTTTGTTATAGTTTTCTACCAATTCATTTTTTTGCGATTCAATAAGTTTGTGCTGAAGATACCTTGTTAAGTGTAAACGCCAAAAAATAAATGACATACATAAGCCTATGCCGGTAAAAGTTATCCCATTTACTTGGTTCGAAATTAAAATATCTGGATTCGGTTGTGCATTCTTCATTAAAATAAAAAAGATAACATAGCTGATGGTATAGTATACAACTGCATGTAAAGGCTTAATTAATAGTACGATGGATATAACAATAGATGAAACTATAAAAGGATTAATGGCGATTGTAACTTGTTGATCAATAGCTGAAATAAATGCTCCTCCAACCATTAACATTGATGTTACAATAATTACACATATTTGAGCAAGTTTTATATTTCTTCTTTCTCTGATGAAGGAATAGTAAATTACTGAACCTATGATGATTAGAGATGTGGAGAGAACAAGATGGATAGTGAGAATAGAAATTCTCCATTTATATTCGAAAGGAGTTGCCGAATTCAGGCTTATCGCAAAAAAAATAACATGTAAAAAGCTTGCTGGCGCTCCGATTAACGACAAGTAGAATATCCGCTTGATATTTTCGTCCCTTATATCATGCCTGATTATTTCCCGGTCAGCTTCAGTACCTTTGAAAAAATTGACTAGATCATCAACTAATTTCATTGAAAACCTGTTTTTTAATAACGGGGAACAGCGTAATTAAGAACATCATCCCGTGTTATTATTTTATCGCATAAGATAATTAATCTTTCAATAACATTTCTGAATTCACGAATGTTCCCGGTCCATCTCATTCTTTTTAGTTCGTCTATTGCCTCGCTATCAATTGTCTTCTTTGGTATTCCGTACTCAGTACAAATTAAATCAATAAAATAATCGCATAAAACAGGGATGTCTTCAATGCGGTCGTTCAAATCGGGAACATGAATCAAAATCACACTCAACCGGTGATACAAATCTTCCCTGAACGTATTTTGCTCTATTTCTTTTGCCAGGTTTTTATTTGTTGCTGCAACCACGCGCACATCAACTTTAATTTGTGAATCGCCTCCAACTCTTGTAATTACATTCTCTTGAAGCGCCCGAAGTACTTTAGCTTGTGCCGAAAGACTCATATCGCCAATTTCATCAAGAAAAATAGTTCCACCAGTTGCCTGTTCAAATTTTCCTTTGCGTTGCTTTACTGCTGATGTAAAAGCCCCTTTTTCATGTCCAAATAATTCACTTTCAATTAAATCGGAAGGAATAGCTGCACAATTAACCTCAATGAAAGGGCCTTCGGCCCGGTTGCTTTTTTCGTGCAGGCGGCGGGCAACCAGTTCCTTTCCTGTTCCGTTAGCTCCCGTAATTAGTACTCGGGCATCGGTTGAAGCTACACGGTCAACCATATCTTTCACTTTTTTAATAGCCGTCGATTCACCAACAATATCATATCGTTTATTGACTTTCTTTCGCAAAACTTTGGTTTCAGTTATTAGCGACGATTTGTCCATTGCATTGCGCAAGGTAATGAGCAAACGGTTTAAATCGAGCGGTTTCTCGATAAAGTCGAAAGCTCCTTTTTTGATCGATTCAACAGCTGTATCAATATTGCCATGCCCCGAAATCATTACAACCGGTATGTCGGGTTTAAATTCTTCCATCTTTTGCAAAACTTCGATACCATCCATGCCGGGCATTTTTATATCGCATAAAATAACGTCGAAATCTTTTATTCTCAATATATCGAGCGCTTTAAATCCATCTTCGGCAAGATCAACCGTATATTTTTCGAATTCTAAAATATCTTTTAATGTATTTCTGATACTGCGTTCGTCATCAATAACTAATACTCTCGACATTTGTATTTCAATTTTTTGGTAAAAGTTGCACGAATTTAAACGAAAATTCTTTCGTACAAAACTCCTTCTCTCAGGGCAAAGTCGGTTTGATAAATTTTAATAATTTTTAACCGGTCGATAATCAGTTTAATAAACATTACCGAAGGTACAATCATCTCTATCCTAATAGATTCCATTCCTTTCATCTGACTGCGCTCTTCTGCTGTCGATCCGATTAACAGATTGTAAATTTTCTCAAAATCAGAAAGTTTTATTTCCTGGCTAATTCTGACTTTGGTACCGGGGTTGGTTCTATCAATCAGGTCGGCAATAGTATCGAAGGCTCCCGAGCAGCCAATCAGTTGCGAAATTTGAATGTTTTCGAGCCGTTGCCAAAGCGGTTTGAGTCCCGCCGTAAACCATTCGTCGATTTGTTCGATTTCGGTGGGCGTAATCGGGTCGGAGAGGGGAAATTGCTCAATCACCCGCGCCATTCCCAGCGGAAAACTTTGTTTCCATATTGGGTTTCCGTTTTCGGCGAGGATAAATTCGTTACTGCCCCCGCCAATATCCAAAATAAGTGTATGATTTTCAATCTCAGCAAAGGCCAGTTTTACCCCATTAAAGATAAGTTCAGCCTCTTTCTCGCCTGAAATAATTTGCAGTTTGTATCCGGTTGCAACCTCCAGTTCGTGCCGAAACCAATCCTTATTTACCGCGTCGCGAATGGCTGAAGTGGCAATTACAGTGACATCGGAAATGCCGAATTCATTGATCTTTTCGCGGTGCCGGAGAATTGCGGTCACGGCGCGTTCCAAACCATCGGTAGTTAGTTCGTTCTTATGTATGCCGCCTTTGCCTAGTTTAACAACTTCTTTCCCTTGATAGAGAATTCGATAGTCTTTCTCCTGGTATTCAGCAATTAGTAAGTTGCAGGTGTTGGTTCCAAGGTCGATAATGGCGAGTTTGCTCATCAAAGTTTTAAGTTTAGAATGATGAAAATTAAACTGCTTTTAGCGAATAAGCAAAGGAATAGCGAACTTTTAACACCAAAAACTTCGGTGAATTAAAAACCCTCAAGGTTTTCGAAACCTTGAGGGTTTATATTGAGGTATATAACTGTAAAAAACTAAAACAAACCTTCAATCGATAAATAGCGTTCTCCGGTATCATACGAGAAGGTCAGGATACGCGAACCTACCGGAAATTCTGTAATTTTTTTTGCAATTGCAGCCAGCGATGCCCCCGACGAAATGCCGATGAACAAACCTTCTTCCTTGGCAGAGCGACGGGCATAAGTAAAGGCTTCGTCTTTCGAAACGGGAATAACACCATCAAGAAACTCTCTTTTTAGGTTAACCGGGATAAAACCGGCGCCAATTCCCTGTATAGGGTGGGGGCCAGGGTTTCCGCCACTGATAACGGGCGAAAGTTCGGGTTCAACTGCATACGTTTTCAGGTTTGGAAATTTCTGCTTTAAAATTTCGGATACGCCTGAAATATGGCCTCCTGTGCCTACACCGGTGATCAGGTAGTCGATGCCATCCGGGAAATCGGCAATAATTTCCTGTGCAGTATGCTGTTTATGAGCTTCGATATTGGCGGCGTTGTCAAACTGCGATGGAATCCACGCATCAGGGTTTTCGGCGGCCAGCTCGTTGGCTTTGGCAATGGCGCCTTTCATTCCAAGTTCACGCGGAGTCAAAACCAGTTCAGCTCCATAAGCTGTTAAAATTCGGCGACGCTCAATACTCATCGATTCAGGCATAACCAAAATCAGTTTATATTTTTTTACAGCGGCTACCAGGGCCAGACCAATACCGGTATTTCCCGAAGTTGGTTCAATCAGTACGCTTGTTGGCTTCAGGATGCCTTTTGCTTCGGCATCTTCAATCATCGAAAGCGCAATACGGTCTTTTATGCTTCCTCCCGGATTTGTCTTTTCTACTTTTGCATAAACTTCGTAGCCTTCAGGGAATAGGTTGTTAATTTTAACTACCGGGGTGTTTCCAATAGTTTCCAGAATGTTGTTTACTTTCATTTTGTTGTTATTTTTTAGGATAATAAACAAAAAAAACCTTCCGGTGTTCGGAAGGCTTCCATATTTTAATTGCTCTTTTTTGTAATTCAATTCATTTTTGAAAACGTACCTTCTCAGTTCTGTCTGTAACAGCAACACATATATCTATTGAAAAAGTTTGCTTTCATTGTCATATAACTTGTTTGCAATTATAGCGAAAAAATTAAACAAAATACTTTTTGATCTTTTATTTTAGTTTTTATAAAAGAGCCATTTTACAATTTCTTTCAGGTTTACTTTCTTACCATACATCAAAATACCAGTACGGTATATTTTACCGGCCATCCATATTGTTCCAAAGATGGTTGCGAGCAACAACACCATCGACAAAATGATTTGCCAAACGGGGATTCCAAAAGGTATTCGAACCATCATGGTGACGGGAGATGTAAGCGGGATAATAGATGTCCAGAATGCCAATGGCCCTTCCGGGTTTTTGGCAACAGCAAATAAAATGATGATGGAGAAAATCAACGGCATGGTTACCGGGAATATCATTTGTTGTGCGTCCTCGTCGCTATCAACTGCCGATCCGATAGCCCCCAACAGCGAGGCATAAAGTATAAATCCGCAGATGAAATAGAACATTAATGCAAAAACGATAAACACAATATTCAGGTTACCAATCATACCTATAACTTCAACCACTTTGTTGTGCGCTTCGGGAGAACTGGCAGCCAATTGTTCCATTTGAGGTCCTGCCATAATACTTTGTGCCTGAGCTGCTGCCTGCGGGGCTTTAGCCCCGGCAAATGTCGAAACTCCGGCAGCAATACCAAAAGCTAAAATAATCCAGATAGCTATTTGGGTAAGGCCTACCAATCCAATGCCAACAATTTTTCCGAAAAGTAACTGGAACGGTTTTACCGACGAAATAATTACCTCGACAATTCGGTTCTGTTTTTCTTCCATAATACCACGCATAACCATCATGCCATATATGAAAACGAACATGTAAATAATGAATCCGGCAATATAACCAATAATCATAGCCATTTCGGTTGAACTTCTTACGGCTTTCCCTTCTTCTCCAAGTTTTATGGTATCAACAGTAATGTTGGTTTTGGTGGCCGCAAGCTTTTTTTCGAGGTCAGGAACTCCAATTTCAGCAATGATCTGCTTTTTTTTCTCGCCTTCAATAATGTTTTCTATACGGTTGGTTATCTGATTTTTAATGTCGAATGTTACCTGCTTGTCCGAAATTATTTCGGCCCGGTTAGTTGTCAGTATGTTTTCTGGAATATACAACACTGCATAATATTTTCCCGATTTAAAGTTGCGGCTCAGTGCGTCATATTCTTGTTTGGGTATGTAATGATATTTCGTGAATTTGTTGCTTTCCATACGGTCGAGAACCAGAGAGGTAGGGTCGTAAACGGCAATGGTACGTTCTTCCTTATCGTCCATTGTTGCCAGGTAAGCCGGCAAAATGGAAAGAGCTGCCATCATAACCGGGACGAGTAAGGTCATGATTATAAACGATTTCTTTTTAACACGGGTGAGGTATTCGCGCTTAAGAATGAGTATTGATTTATTCATGGTGTTTCTTTTTTATTCGTTAATGTTCACTTTAAAAAGTCACAGTTTTCAGTCTCAGTATTCAGTAAAACTGTTAGCTGAGAGTTCGACTGTTAACTTCATGATATAAAGTCCAGGATTTAGAAAAATCTGCGACTGATCACTTCGTTTCGCGGTTATTCTCTTCAACTACACGGATAAATACATCGTTCATGCTTGGAATGGTTTCCTTGAACGAAACGATTTCAAACTGAGTCATAAGTATTTTGAGTAAATCGTTGTTCGAGTTACCATTCAAAAATTTAACTTTCAGTTGCTTCAAGTGAGAATCTGTATCATGATCCAGTATATCAAAATGACTTCCCAGTTTTTCCTGAAGGTTGTCCGACTCACCTTTGTATGTGATTTCGAACGTGTTGCTTTTGAAGCGTTCTTTCACTTCATCAATTTGTCCATCCAGAATTTTCTTTGATTGGTTGATTAGTGCAATGTGGTCGCAAATTTCTTCAACTGACGACATGTTGTGGGTAGAGAAAATGATGGTGGTTCCTTTCTTTTTCAGTTCCAGAATTTCGTTTTTCAGAAGGTTGGCATTAATTGGGTCGAACCCGCTAAAAGGCTCATCAAAAATCAACAATTTAGGTTGATGTATAACAGTTGTAATAAACTGAACCTTTTGGGCCATTCCTTTTGACAGTTCTTCTACTTTTTTGCCCCACCATGCCTGAATTTCAAATTTCTCGAACCAGTATTTGAGGCTTTTCAACGCATCTTTCTTCGACATGCCTTTTAGTTGGGCCAGGTATAAAGCCTGTTCGCCTACTTTCATTTTTTTGTACAAGCCACGTTCTTCGGGCAGGTAACCAATTTGGTAAATGTCATTAGCTTTCATACGGCGGCCATCGAAAAACAGTTCACCACTGTCGGGAGCTGTAATCTGGTTGATGATGCGGATTAAAGTTGTTTTTCCTGCTCCGTTTGGGCCTAAAAGTCCGAAGATTGAAGCTTCTTTCACCGAAATGCTGACTGAACTTAGAGCAACATGCCCAACGTATTCCTTCACAATGTCGTTTGCCTGAAATATTTCCATGGTATTTTTGATTGTTGTAAACTTATACTGTTAGTTTGCAGTAATGTCTAAAAGTTACAAAAGAAAATTTAGATTTTAGTTCCTGCAGCGATATGGTTACGAGTTTTCGGTTTTCAAATGATACGCTATCTACCTCAAGATTCTAATATTGAACGCTCCTGATTTACTCTTTTGCTTCAAATATGCTGAAATGAACACTTCCGTAACGACGCAACTCCTTGAAGTTTGAATATTTAGAAAAGTCGTAATCGCCCGAATGTTCAAGAATGAAAATTCCGCCAGGGTTTAATAAATTGTTGTCAAAAATCAGGTTGGCCACTTCACCAAATTTGGGATGATCATAAGGCGGATCGGCAAAAATTAAATCGAAGTGCTCTTTAATTCGGGCAGCAAAAACAAAAACATTCGATTTAACCAGCCTGATATGTTTTTCACCAAGTTTTTCGATAACTTCTTTTATGAAGTTAACGTGTGGAAGAAAGATTTCGACTGTTGTAATATCGGTGCAACCGCGCGAAGCCAGTTCGTAACTTATACTTCCGGTACCTGCAAATAAGTCGAGCGCACGGATATTTTCAAAATCTGTCAGGTTTTGAAGTACATTAAACAAGCTTTCCTTGGCCATATCGGTTGTTGGCCTTGCCTTAAACGATTTGCCCGGAAGGAATGTCCTCCCACGGTATTTTCCGCCAACTATACGCATGAATAAGTATTTAAAAGACTGACAAACTGGTGTTTTTGTACTTTATTGAACAAACTGCCGTAATTAAAACCTTCAGCAGGTTTCAGAAAATGAATGTCGCTGACATATTTTTTCAATTGCCTGATATAATTCGAATCGTCGGCAACAAATCCACCCACAAGAATTTCATCTCTATCAGGGTCGAACAGTAAATTTTGCCAGATGTTCAAGGCATAGTACAAGAAATCTGGCTCATTTTTAAAGTAAAAACTGTTGTAAAGCGAAATCTGCATATTTTTAAAAGCAATCATGCGGATGTATTTCTTTTCGAAATTAATCATCAGCGTGTTCTTTTTTTCGTCGCGCTGGGCCGCAGTTGTTTGAATAAGCGGAACTGACTTGTGGGTAAAGGTAAAGTTGGTATATTTTCGGTTAAGGACAGCCATTAATTCTTTGGGGTAGCTTGATAGAAGCTGGTACCCAAATCCGGTCAGAGTATCGGTATGAAGTTCTTCTGTCCGGCTTACTTCATTAATAAATGAAGCTATTTTTTCAGGTTCTGAATTTTTAGAGAAAATATTCGGAATAAGAGTTACCTTATTGGTTGAGAATGTAACTGAAACGCTTTTAAACGAAGCGTTTAGTCGTTCATCCTGGTCAAAAATTGATTCAGCTTTTCTGGATATAAATTGAGACTTGTTTACAAGCAACGGAATGTGTTGAAAAACAAGGTATTTATTAATTCTTGTGTCCAATATGCAATACGAAAACCCATCTAATCCAAGTTGAATCGAAAGATGGTAATCCGTAGTATGTGTTAAATCGAATGCTGAATCGATCCAGTTAATTTCGTGCATATACTTGTTAACTTATGATGCAAATGTATAAAAAGTAACCGATAGGCTCGAAAATAGTCGATGGAAAAGATTAAACAGCGAAGTTCAGACTAAATCCCAAAACAAGCTTTTCTTAATAAATGCACTTATCGCAGCCGATAAACATATAAAAGTTAGATTTTCGTTGTAATTTTACAAAGCAGAAACAATATAAGAAATTAAAGCTATGAAGAAATTATTCGTTTGTTTGGTAGTACTTTTCTCAGCATCGGTTTTATTTAATTCGTGCCAGAAAGAAGATGAGTTTTTCGATGAATCCCTGTTGATTGGCAAGTGGGTTTCGGGAACAGTTTATTATAAATACTTAAGCGATTATTCGGGGAAAACCTGGGATACTGCCGACGATGTAACAGAAGCCGAGGCGCAGTCGTTTACCTGGACTTTGGTGAAATCGGAATTGACACATATTCATATTCTGGAAACCGGTGGAAGTGTACCCAAGGTTTATACGGTTACTTTACTTACCAGTACTTCTTTGAAATACAAAGACGATTTTGGAACATCGTATTCGTTCACAAAACAATAACACATGCAAAAAGTGGTAAAAAGGTTGGCCATTACGTTTACAGCAATCATTCTCTTAGTGGTACTGGTTGCCGGAATAGCAGTTTGGCTGGTGTTTACCCCAGATAAACTAACCCCGATTGCAAGGAAACAGGCCGCAAAATACCTGACCTGTCAGTCGCAGATTGGTGAAGTAGAGTTAACATTTTTCAGTACTTTTCCACGATTTGGGCTTAAAGTGAACAATTTCATGCTGGTTAATCATTCTCCGGGGGCGCAGTCGGATACGTTGGTGAAAGCTGATCAGTTTATTGGTATTGTTGATTTTATGGCCTGGTGGAAGCGCAACGAACTGGTAATAAACGAACTTCAGCTAAATCATGGATCGTTGAATGCCTACGTTGATAGTTTGGGACATGCCAATTTCAATGTGATGAAAACCGATTCGGTTGCTACAACCGAAAGTACAGAAAGCTCATTCCGTTTCATCGACCTCGAAAATGTTGAATTGAAAAATTTCAATATCTCATATCACGATCAATCATTAAAACTACTCACCGACATCAAAAACCTGACAGCCCAGATTTCGGGAAAAATTGTTACTGATACTGTTGATACTAAAATGAATATCAATCAGGGAATGGTGTCGCTCACCTACGATGGTGAGCATTACCTGCGTAGCGCTTCGGTGAAGGCCAATACCAATTTGCGGTTTGTTGTGCCGAAAATGAAGGTTGAATTTGCCGACAATTCAGTGGCAACCGTGAATAATATGAATGTTTCCTTTGGCGGATCAATAGAAAACGATTCTGCTCATAATCAGGTGCTTTTTGATTTAAATTATCAAGGTAAATTATTGCCTTTGTCTGAGATTCTTTCATTTGTTCCATCAACATATCAATCGTACCTTAAAGGTGTTGACGCCAATGGGCTTATAACTTCTGAAGGTTCGATAAAAGGGTCGTATTCCGACAAGTCGATGCCTTTAATGGACATGCACATTGTGCTTCAGGATGGAACCCTGAAATACGAAGGATTCCCGGTGCCGTTGAGTGATATGAATGGCGATCTGAAATTTTATTCGGACATGACCAACGATGATATTTCGTACCTGCAAATCGATCGGTTCAGCGCCAAAACTCCGCATTCGTCAATACAAACTAAAGGAAAAGTAACTCATTTTTTGACAGATTTGCATTGCGATTTACAGTCGGATGGCGATTTGGAACTCTCGGAATTTGATCCGATGATTCCGGCGAGTATGAAGACGAAAGTTAAAGGCCGCGCTGCTGGTCAGGTTAATTCAGTATTCTCCATGTCTCAGATCGAAAAGATGCAGCTGGAGAAAATGCAATTTTCTGGAAAAATGAAACTTGTTGATTTTAAAGCTGATTACGATACCATTTCGCTGCAAACCGATCGCTCCGAACTTGAATTTGCATTACCAAATCTGAACGCTTCTTCGCGAAATAAACAATTTGCTTCAGGAAAAATTGCAACTACAAACCTGAATGTGATTACAGCTAAAGGAACGATGGCTTTGGTTAAAAACGGAACAGTTTCGTTTGAAACGTATGATTTCAGGGACATGAAACGGATACCTGAGGTAGCTTGCACGTTTAAGCTCGATTCGGTTTCGGCTCGGATGGATACGATACAGCTAGCCATACAAAAACCTGCCGGGCACCTCGAAATGCAACCGATAAAAGCGAAATCCACCGAACCTGAAGTGAATGTTACGTTTGATAGTGGCATTTTGAATGCTATTGCCGGTTTAGACAAATTTTATTGCAACAATGCCAAATTGAAAGCTTATTACTTTGGTGATAAGTTACAGCCTCGCATGAAAGTGCAGTATTTGGGCGAAAACATGAAAATGGCGATGGGTGCCGACTCTGCCCGGATGAATAAAATTGACCTGAACGCTGATTTGCTGAACGATCCGGGCCAGAAAGACAAATTCAGGCAATGGCAGGCCAATGGGTTTGTGAAGGTTGACAAAGGAAAAATTGTGATGTCGGCGTTGAAATACCCACTCGAAATTCCGGCCATTCAAATGGATTTTACGCCTGAAATGTTCAATATTAAAGAAAGCCGCCTGAAAATTGACAAGTCTGATTTTAGTCTGTCGGGAAAATTGAGCAATATTTTATCGCACTTTAAAAGTGATTCGTTGCTATGTGGTAATTTCGATTTTGTAAGCGATAAAACCGATCTTATTCAGTTGATGCAATTAACTAGCGGAATAGGAGAGAAGGAGACAAAACCAACTAATACAACAGCCGATGCGCCTACCGGTCCTTACATGGTACCTAAAGGAATTGATGTACAACTTAATGTAAATGTGGCTTCGGCAAATTATGGAACTGGCACTGCTCGCAACATTAAAGGCCAGTTGCGCGTGAAAGATGGTTTGCTGATTTTGGACGACCTTTCGTTTGTTACTCCTGCAGCAAAAATGAGGTTGACGACCATGTACCGCACACCTCGCAAAAATCATTTGTTTATGGGGCTCGATTTTCACATGACCGATGTCGAAATCAGTGAGTTGCTAAAAATTATACCGGATGTTGATTCGATTATGCCTATGTTGCGGTCGTTTAGCGGTAAAGGTGAATTCCATGCGGCTGCCGAAACTTACCTCGATTCGCTGTATAACCCGAAAATTTCGACTATTCGCGGGGCTGCCTCAGTACGTGGAACCGACCTGGTTTTAATGGATGGCCAAACATTTAGCGAGATAGCCAAAACATTGCGGTTTAGTAAAAAGACGTTCAATAAAGTTGACAGTCTGGCTGCCGAATTTACACTGTTCAAAAACGAAATCGACATTTATCCGTTCCTGATTGTGATGGACAAGTACAAGGGTGTAGTGGCAGGACGACATAACATGGATATGACATTTGATTACCATATTTCGGTGGTTCAAAGTCCGCTACCGTTTAGGTTGGGCATTGATATTACCGGAAAAATTGACGACTTGAAATATCGCCTGGCCAAGTGCCGCTATGCCGATATGTACCGGCCAGCATCGCGCGGAGTGGTGCAGAGCAAGCAACTGGAGCTGCGAAAAATGATTCGGGATGCACTCACCAAAAAGCTAACTGAAACACCAAGTCAATAAGTGAAAAAGGATGTCCAATAAGTTATAAAACCACCAACTATACCAAGTGTTTTAGAAGTTATCCAAATCAATAAATACTGAAATCTAATATTTGATTTTATTCGTTGTTTTTGCCCAATTTTCAAATGCCACAATAGCTTCTTCTGCAAGTATTTGTGTTGATATTAGTTTTCGGTTTTCAGGAGAAAGGGCAATTTCGTCGTAAATAAAAGAGTCGTCAAAATCGATGTATTTAGCGTCGGCCTTGGTGTTACCATAGAATAATTTGTCGATGTGTGCCCAATAAATCGCACTCAGGCACATGGGGCAAGGCTCGCATGACGAATAGATTTGGCAGTCGCTTAAATCAAATGTGCCCAGTTTCCGGCAGGCTTTCCGAATGGCAGTCACTTCTGCGTGTGCGGTTGGGTCGTTCTTGTGTGTAACACGATTGGTACCGGTAGCAATTATTTTGTTATCTTTCACTACCACCGCCCCAAACGGACCACCACCTTTCTTAATATTTCCGATGGATAAGGCGATGGCTTTACGCATAAACTTTTTATCTGGATTCATTCGCTTTTCCTCCTTTTTCAGTCTCCAAAACGGCATTTACCGAGCTATGCAACAGAAGTAACCGTTTGGCAGTCACTTCGTCGTAACCCAGTTCGGCCATGATCATCCGGGTTCCGCGGGTGATCAGTTTTTGGTTGGTCAACTGCATATTTACCATCTTATTACCTTTTACTCGACCAAGCTTTATCATTAGCGAAGTAGTAATCATGTTCAGGATAAGTTTGGCCGAAGTACCCGATTTCATGCGGGTACTGCCGGTCAAAAATTCGGGGCCAACAATGGCTTCAATAGCGATGTCAACACTTTGGGCCAGAATGCTGTTTTGATTATTAACAATGCAGCCAGTCAGAAGGCCTTCGGAACGAGCTTTTTTAACAGCGCCAATTACATACGGAGTTCTGCCCGATGCAGCAATGCCAATAATAGTATCGAGCTTATTGAGTTGAAATTTTTCCAGGTCTTTCCATGCTTGATCTTCATCATCTTCAGCCATTTCAACAGCTTTACGTATGGCACGGTCGCCACCGGCTATAAGGCCGATTACCAAATCGTGACCAACACCAAAAGTCGGCGGAACTTCCGAAGCATCCAAAATACCCAGCCGTCCACTTGTTCCGGCGCCGAGATAAAATAATCGGCCACCTTTTTTCATGCGCTGGTAAATTGCATCAACCAGTTTCTCTATTTGAGGAATAGCCTCATAAACAGCAGGTAATACTTTTTTGTCTTCCTCATGAATTCCCAATAACAGTTCTTTGGTCGATTTTTTTTCCAGATCGTTATACAACGAATCAGCTTCGGTAGTACTTAATGTGGTCATTGTATTTTGTTTTATAAATGAACGTTACAGGTTACGTGTTTTGACTTTACCCGTAACTTGTATCTCGAAAGGTGCAACATTATATTCTGTTTTTGTAATACGTTTCCAGCCCGTCAATTGGATCTTTCAAAACAGTGATTTCCTCGAAACCAAAATTGCTGGCAACGTTTCTCAAAATTAAACTGAAATGATAGGCAACAGAGCCTACAAAGCCAATCGGATATTTTGAGAAATCAGGTAGTTTGGTCACATTTCTATCGAAGAATTCCATGAAATTTTGTTGTATAAATTCCTGGCAATAAGCTGATTCCTGATGTTCTGAAAGAAATGGGACGAATTGTGCCAGAAACTGGTTGGGTTTTTCGGTACGGTATACCCGGTTCAATGCTTCTTCGCGGGTAATACCGAACTGGTTGTTGAAATCATTACGAAGCTTAGCCGGCATTACATCCTTAAAAAAATCGCCAAGTAATTTGCGCCCCATAACCGAACCACTTCCTTCGTCGCCTAAAATAAAACCAAGAGGTGAGATACCCATCAAAACTTGTGTTCCATCGTAAAGACAAGCGTTTGACCCAGTTCCCAAAATACAGCCAATTCCAGCTTTATCTCCAAACAATGCTTTGGCAGCTCCCAAAACATCACTTGCAGTCTCAACAGTTGCATGGTGATAAATACGATTCAAAGCGTTACGAATAATTTCACCTTTTTCATCATTTACAATTCCAGCTCCAAAAAAATAAATCTGCTCAATATCCAGACCTGTTTCAGGCAGAAGGACGGTTTCAATTTCTCGATGAATACTTTCCTCTGGCTGAGTATATGGATTTAGCCCGGAAGTTTTGATATTTTTCACTTCACCCGAAGCTCCAATCAGTTTCCATGCTGTTTTGGTCGATCCGCTATCTGCTATTAGTTTTATCATGCTGTTTCATTAAAACTCTGGCAAAGATAGGCAATTCCTAAAAAAACTTATAACTTCAATTACCTTGGTCGTGGGTTTTGGTTTCATTAATTCAGGTATATTTGGTGTTGGATAATAGCTTAATTAATTTTTAATTTAAAACTATTTAAAAAAGTAGGTTTTTTTATAAATTATTTAAAAATTTGCAACTAAGTACATGACAAAAATTTAAAAATACCAATATCATCTTGAAACAAAGCATT
>CALGIG010000126.1 GCA_937915865.1 uncultured Prolixibacteraceae bacterium
AGGTTTGATCAGTTCCATGTTCCTTTCCCTCATCATTGTACCAGTCCTTTATGTTGTTTTCGACAAGCTTGTGAAAAGACATAAAAACCCGGATATTCAGAATGAACTTGCAGAAAAACATGTAGTTGCACAAATGGAAAATTAAGGCTTATACGGCAAGGATCAGATTGTTGGTGATTCCGGAATAAATATGAAGAGATACAGGCTTGGACTCCTCACCGGATCCCGGTAATGCTAAGAACACCAACCTTCAATAACAATGCCTCCTTGATGGTTGCAACTGTGAGCAGTCGGGGGAGCGAAGATTATCAACCGCTTATGTGAAATCCCACATAAGCGGTTATCTTTTGGCACCAGTTTTGGGCCAGTTTCAGGACAAATCTGTCCAACATACAAGGGGTTAAGACACCGAGGGAGTTTACTAATTCTCAGTTTATTACTATTCTTTCCCTCAGATTGTATTTGTCGCCTTCACGCAGGAAATAAAAGATCTCCCCTTTTTCAGGCAGATTCTTAAACTCTGATCCTTCCCTTGACCAGAATTTCCCATCGTAAACAACAACATAACTTTTCCCAACAACCTCAAAAATATCTCTATTTACTATTATTGCTGTCGACTCATCAATGCCAATTCCCAATAATTCAGGACGATTTTTGAGTAAATCAAACATATCAAAATGTCGGTTTCTGGCAAGTACATGCTGATCGATGGCGACATTCTTCAAAAAACCAAATCCATCCTGATGATCACCCATCATAATCTGGTTATTTTTTGTATCTCCCCGTACCAGGAAACTGCCCTGAATGGTAGCACCAGCCGATGATCCTCCAATTGTGCCTCCTTTTTCAAGAACTTTCCATAACATCTTTTCGGTCAGCGTATTTTTATATGCGTCAACAAGTCTCCATTGACGCCCCCCACTGAACCAGACAAGCTTGGCCTCTAATAGTGGTTTCACAAAATCTTCAGAGTTAGCAACATTCCTGTCGTTTGTATGAAGAACTGTGACATTAGTCGCCCCCATTTTTCTAAGCATACCTGCTTCACCAAAATTTTCATCATATTTCTCCCTGCCGTCAGCAGTGGGAATAACCACAATCGGAATTTGAAGACCTCCGCTTATTTCCATTATCTTTTTATTCAGCGATTCACTTATTTCACCTCCACCAATGATAATGAGTGTCCCATTTGAAGGCCCTGAAGAATATTCCTGATTCCTGCTCTCCTGACCATCCAGGGGAAGAAAATTCATAATCAGAATCAAAAAAATGTAATAAGTTTTCATTTCTTGTAAAATCAGATATCAACTCAAATCTAATAAATTATACTTGAACCAAATTCAAATATGGTTAAATCGCCTTTTAAAGATCATGGCATTAAAACCTTGTCCTTTTGCAGGTGCCGATAGCCTTGACCACTTGACGCCGAAAATGATTGACCACCTATTTACGGCCTCAAATCTGATATTGTGTAAATTGTAATTTTTGGCATCTGAGCGACCTAATGTGGTCAACCTGTCTGGCTTTTACAGTCTGGGGTCAGATTTGATACCTTAACATGACCCGGGAAAGGGGGAGGCTGGGGATGTGTTTAAATTATGTCCGGGTAATTGGGGGGACACATCTATATGAATGGTTGTTTATTATTTTATCGTCATATAGTCCTCATATCCACTATGTTCAAGTATCTCCTTTGGATTCATATCTATAAGATCCAGTGTCGATAAGGCAGTATTTTTTTCTTTAAAGAGTTTGACAATATTGAATCCGATATTATAACCGCTCCCAAAAGGTATCTCATCCGTTCCAAACATTACTTTATTAATTCTGTCATGTCCTTTCTCGAAGATTTCATGTTTTATAAGTCCCCAGATTTCGGATTCCTGATCCCTGGTTAAGAAATTTGTCAAAGGATTTGAAAAAGTATCGTATTGTTCTGAGGCAAACAGATCTGCCCGACCTTCAAAAACGAGGTACTCGATAAGACTAAAGTCTGCTGATATCCAATTTCTTGAACACCAAGCGCTATGATAGTACTCGTGTGCTATACAATAGGGTAAGAAATCTGTCCAGTTTTGAAAGGTGGGATCAATTGATAGAATGATTTTGCCGCTTCCAAGAGTGATTCCACTTATTGGTAGCTTGAGCTTTTCAAGTGTTGGCCGATTCAGTGAGCTCGCAGGCAGGATAATGATTTTAGTGTCTGGTCCAGGAAGTTCTTTTATAATCCTGGTAAAGGCTTCCTGTATAATCGTTAATAAATCAGACGATTTAAGTAATTCTATTTCGTTTTTTAAATAGTCATTGTTTTCATAGGGTACCTTTATTGTATTGAAGAGGAATGCTGCTTCGGCATTGGCAAGGAGTTCACCCTGAATTGGTTTGTAAATGTACCTGTCTGAGGATTTAGTAATATTCCCGTGTAGCTTACCGGAGTTTGATAAGTAGTTGTCAATCAGGTTAAAAGTTGTCAGGACTTCTATTCTTTGGTTATTAATGTTGAATACTGTCCTTTCAAAATCAGGTCCTTTCTGCGTGCAACCCATTATTGAAAGACCGATCAGAACGCAACTGAGAAATGTGTGATAAATTTTCATTTTGTCAATCTGTAAACAGCTTATCTTAATGCAAGTTATACAAGTGGAACGGGAAAATCAACTAAATCATAATCCTCCTTGAGCACCGATTGGCTTGACCTTTCGTAGCCTCTTTGTCTCAATCCTTCGATCCTCCCACAACCCTCCTCATTCCCCATCTATGTTGGAGAACTTTCTTCTGGGGTCAGATTTGATACCTTAACCTGACCTGAGAAAGAGGGGAGGCGGGGATGGGTTTAAAATTATCTCCAGGTATTTGGGGGTTAAGACAATATTCAACTATGGGTTAAATGGTTTAGGAATTATCAGACCTTCTTTTGAAGTGGTCACAGAAGGACGGATTCTGCTGCCTATGAATTTTGCAACCAGCCAAAAAGCTATATTTGAAAATAATTTAACCAAGAGCACCAATGAGCAAGGAAAAGCGACCATATGTTTGCCCGATGGAATTAGCCTGCAGCCTTGATAACTTACTCAGAAAGGCAGTACATAATCCTCGGAAGATATTGGAGCCATATATCAGTAAAAATATGACTGTGCTTGATATAGGTTGTGGACCAGGTTATTTTACAAATGAGCTTGCAAGGCTTGTGGGCGAAGAAGGCAGGGTTATTGCAGCTGATCTTCAGCAGGGTATGCTGGAAAAGACGATGATGAAAATTAAGGGAACAGGTCTGGAAGGAAGAGTTGAAATACATAAATGTCAGGATGATAAAATCGGTGTGTCGGAGAAGGTGGATTTTGTCCTTGCTTTCTGGATGGTCCATGAAGTGCCTGATCAGCAGAGATTGTTCGGGGAACTTAAGTCAATACTGAAACCAAATGGCAGAATTTGGATCATTGAACCGAAGATCCATGTTAATAAAAGATCGTTCAAGAAAATGGTCACCCATTGTGAATCGGCAGGGTTTGAAATTATTGAGAGACCAAAGGTATCTTTGAGCAGGACGGTGATTTTGTCGACAGGAAATTATTAGGCTCAAAACGGGAAACTGCATGGGCCGGATAATCTGACCACTTTGTGCCGGAGTAGATTGATTATCAAGGGCCAGCGCTAATCCCGTAATCTATAGGCCTATACAATAATGTTAAAATTCCCGGCGCAATATGGTCAGGGCTACCGGCTGATGCAGTGAAAATCCCCGTTGCCTGCCCGGCTTTCTACTCTAAGAAATTAAAACAGATTTTATTCTTCTAAATTATTGAACCTTAATTATAACCTCTCCGGTTTCCAAACCATCAGCCCCGGCCTTAAGGGTTATGGTACCACTTTTCTTATCCTTTAATGGACGAAGAATAGCCAATGCGCTTCCCCTGAAAGTTTTGCATACTTTGCTGTTGAAACTTTCCATATCGGTTGGGCTGGCATTTCCCGAACCTGCAATTTCACCATCGCCTGATACAGTAAAAGTTACAGGAACAGAAGCATCGGGGATAACGTTGCCCTGTTGGTCGGTTATTTCAACTTTGACATACGACAAATCGTTGCGGCTGGCATTGATTACATTGCGGTCGGCAGTAAGTCTGACTTTTGCAGGAGCTCCGGTGGTTTTTAGTTCTTTTACGGCAACCTCATTGCCATTTTCAATGGATATGGCTTTCAGCACGCCGGCTTCATACGGCACTTTGAAGCTGGCAGTAATACCTGTGCAGGTATCTATGGCCTGTTCCCCAATTACTTTTCCGTTCAATTCAAGACGCACAAGGGGGCTCCTGGAGAAGACCCTTACATCCATTAGTTTGCCTTCGTTGCCATTCCAGTTCCAACTCGGATATTCGTCGGGCCAACCCCAATAACTGTATGTTTCTACCATGCCTTCGGGAATTGGCGTATGCACCATCATTTCGATCCTGCTGTTATTCCAGATCACATCGCGGTAGTATGATTGCGGCTTTTTATTTCCACACAGGTCAATATCGCCACTGTAGTTGTTGAACCATGGCCAGGGTTGAAGGCCCACGCGAGGTCCTGGTTTTGCGGCAATTTTTGCATTGCCACAACCCGTTTCACCCAGGTGATCCATGCCGGTCCACACGAAATCGCCGATCACGTACGAATGTTTTTCAACCCCCTGCCAGAAAGCATAAGCTTCGGGAGCATATGATTCGGTGCTTACAATTATCCTGTCGGGATATTCAGCATGATCAGATTCGAAAGCTTTTTGCAGATAATTATAACCTGCCACATCCAGGTCGGCAAATACAGGAGCTGCAGTTTCCCATTTCCGGCCCCAGTGGTCCCAGAATTCACAAACGCCCTCGGTTACAGGTCTTGTTGAGTCGAGCCTGCGTGTTTCAGCTGCCAGTTCTTTCCGGATGGCATATCCAATAGAATCGGCCCGCTCATTGAGTTCATTACCAATGCTCCAGAAAATCACGGAAGGATGGTTTCTGTCGCGGTAAATCATCGACTTAAGGTCCTTTTTCCACCATTCCCTGAAATATAAACTGTAATCCTGAGGATTCTTAGGACGTACCCATTGGTCGAAGGCTTCATCCATTACCACTACACCAAGGCGGTCGCAGGCATCGAGGAATTGTTTCGACGGTGGGTTGTGGCTGGCGCGGATTGCATTGAATCCATTCGCTTTCATCAGTTCCACACGGCGCTCTTCGGCACGGTCAATAGCTGCAGAGCCCAGAAAACCATTGTCGTGGTGGAGGTTTCCACCTTTCAGCAGCACAGTTTTTCCGTTCAGGGTGAATCCTGTTTTTGCATCGAAATGAATTGTGCGGATTCCAAAGGTTGTCAGGGTTTGGTCGGTAATCTTCCCATTGGAAATAACGATGATTTCGGCTGTATAAAGGTTGGGTTCTTCGGTTGACCACAGCCTGGCTTGCGGAACTTTTATGCGTTGCGTAATGTCTTCAGTTCCCGTTGGAATGTTTTTGACTGATGTTTCCGAAGTGGCTGCAACCTTACCCTGACCATCAATGATCCGGATCTGCAATTTCACGTTTTTACTCTTAGGTGCACTGTTTTCAACTGTGGCTAAAACGGTTATTGCTGCATCATTTTCAGAAATGCTCCCGGTGTTTACAAATACCCCGTCATGCGCAATGTGCACGGGTTGCTTTTGTATCAGCCATACATGGCGGTATATGCCTGATCCGCTGTACCAGCGCGAGTTTTTGCCTTCGTTTTTCACCTTTACGGCAATGACATTTTGCTCACCGGCCGGGTTTAGGAATTCAGTAATATCGAATTGAAAAGCAGTATATCCATAAGGATGATTACCAGCCAGCTTGCCATTCACCCAGACTTCACTGTTCATATAGACCCCATCGAAATTGATGAGGGTTTGGTTGAAACGCTTGTCTTTAGCTATAGTAAATGTTTTCCGGTACCAGGCAGTTCCGCCGACAGTATAACCTGTGGCCGTTGTCCCAATGCTTTCTTTGGAAAATGGCCCCACAACCTTTCCAACTTCCTGGTTGGGAAGATTTTCAATGCTCCAGTCGTGCGGTAAATCAAGGATTCGCCAGTTGTCATCGTTAAATGAAGGTATTTCTGCTCCCGGCACATCACTTAATTGAAATTTCCAGTCATCGTCAAAAAGGGATTCGATACGGGCAGGTTGTTTTTGTGGCTTCCATGCAACAGAAACCAACAAAAGAAATAGAAAAGGTAAAATTGACAGGAAGCTTTTGCTTCGTTTTTTGTGTTGATAATACTTCATGCCTATTATAATTTTATTATAGATTATCTTAGTACATGACAAGGAATTCGCAACACATTGAATATCAATTAAGTGTACGCCTTTTACTGATAAAAAGGGCGCGCAAATAATGATTTATTACATTGATAATCAACTGGATAGCATTGTCGCCAAACGATGTTTACCTTGAATACCAAGTTTGAATGTAAAACTAATAAATTAATTGCGGTAATGTGTTCAAGGGGTCTGGCATTTGCACAGTTATGTGGTTATTCTTTCTTCTTAATAATACTGAACTCTGAAAAATTGAACCCATATCCTAAATCTTTTCTCGGGAAGCATGTCATCCCAAGGTACAGGGATTTCATTAATTCAGATTTAGTCCAGGTAATCCCCCCATCCATGGTTTCATATGAGAAGCTCCCCTTAAAAGTGGGGAAATCACGACCATCATAAACTGCAACGGGTTGAAGATTAAAACCCTCATTTTCAGATGAAAAATGGAATGTGCCAAAGTAGTTGAACGGAAAATTGGTTTCCTCCCAATTTACCCCGCCATCAATAGTTTTATAAATCTGTGTGATGCCATCAACATAACCGATATTCTCATTGTAGAAACAGATGTTTCTGATATCATAATTTGATTCGATTGGTGTTGAGATAGTTTGCCAGGTCCGGCCATAATCCTTGCTCTTAAAGAGCTGATTATTTTCACCTGCAACAAAAGCAATGTTATCAACAAAAAAAAGGCTGCTGCTGTAAGGCTTTATTCCCAGGTCCAGGAGATTCCAATTTGAGCCACCGTCAGAAGTTGTGGCAACATACTCATCCCTTGAATTTGGAATGTCTTTTTTATGAATAATAGCAAGTCCATTCAGGGGATCAAAAAACTTCAA
>CALGIG010000127.1 GCA_937915865.1 uncultured Prolixibacteraceae bacterium
GAGTCAGTATAAAATACAAACATAAGTACGACATTATTTCATTCTCATTACTTAAGTTAAAAACTGATTCGTAATAAAAAACCAATAAAGTGATCAATCTACTCTATTAAAACAAATGCCATGAAAAAATCTACACTATCACTCTATGTATCATCAATTTTCATCATTATTGCCGGAGGATTCCAGTCCTGTGATAAAGAAGATACAGAAAGTACCTCGGCAGGAGCATACCTACAAAGCAGTGGAACCGTAATAAAAACATCCGAAAGCTTTGAATCGACACTTGAGGATGAATCAACGGTGAAAGTAACCGGAGGTTCATTAACACTAAACGATTGTACTGTAACCAAGTCGGGGAACACTTCCAGTTCAGACAACAGCAGCTTCTACGGACAAAATGCAGCCATTCTTTCGAGTGGAAGTTCGTCAACGATTATTATTTCAGGAGGAACTGTAACAACTGATGCAACCGGGGCCAATGCCATTGTTGCTTATGGCGGAACTATTGGAGTTTCAGGAGTTACAATAAAATGTTCGGGGCAATATTCGCGTGGAATACACACTACCAATAGTGGCAAAATTGTGGCTTCGGATATTACAGCAAGTACAACCGGTAATAACAGCTCAGTTATAGCAACCGACAAAGGTGGTGGATCGGTTGATGTTACAGGAGGCACATTCACCGCCTCGGGAAACGATGCAGCAGTAATTTATAGTACAGGGACTATCTCAACAAAAGGAATTACCGGTTCATCAGTCAACGGTGAAGCTGTAGTTATTGAAGGAGATAATTCAGCTTCTGTTTCCAGCTCAAACCTTACATCAGGTTCTGAGTCAAGGGGTATTCTCATTTTACAAAGTGGTTCGGGAGATGCATCGGGAGTTACCGGAACTTTAACTATGATCGGGGGAAGCATCGCAACTACAAATCCGGATGCTCCTTTAATTGAGGTAGTCACCAACTCCACCGGCAACATCACTTTAAATGGCACCAGCACTTCAATAGCCTCAGGTATATTAATGGAAGTTGATTACAATACACGGTGGACAACTTCAGGAGCAACAGGCAACCTTGCGCTGCTAGGCACAACAACATTCACCGGGAATATTGTTGGCGACAGTTACAGCACACTAAATCTTTCGATAAACTCGGGAACCATCTGGGTCGGGGCTTTTGACAATGCAAATACAGCCAAATCAGGTAAAATATCTATTGATGGAGGAACATGGACCTTAACTGGTGATTCGAATGCTGATACTATTGAATTAACCAATGGAGCAATAATTAATAAAAACGGGCATACGTTAACTTACGTTACTCTTAACAATTCATCAGGAACGATAAACAACTGATGTTTTTGTAATGAATTTTCAACAGGAATAGATTGGGTAAGATTATGGATTTAAAGAAATTTCATCGAAGGGATTTTATTAAAACATCATTAAAAGGAAGCGCTATATTATTAGCATCACCGCTGTTTCAGGCCTGTCAGGACAAAAGTTTATATGCTGCTTTTCAGGTTATAAAATCGGACTGTACAGGGTGCGGTGTCTGTCTGAAATCGTGTAGTTATGATGCCATAATCTTACCAGAGCTGTCAAGCTATTCTATTGCAGTATCAAAATGCACAAGCTGTGGCTTATGCAAATCAGTTTGTGTACCCGAGGCTATTTCAATTGCCTCGACCGATTACTACATAAATACCACGAACTGTAATCAATGTGGAAAATGCGTTGCAGTTTGCAACTCGGGGGCAATTGTTTTAGGTTCAAATTCGGACACTTACAGCATCAGTTCGTCATGTGTAGGCTGTGGAGCTTGTGTAACAGCATGTGCCAGCCAGGGGAAAGCCATTAGTTATACCGTTCAGTATTATTCGGTAAACACATCACGTTGCCGTGGGTGTGTCGAAAAATGTTCTTCGGGTTGTGCTTACGGTGCAATAACAAAAGTTAATGGTAAATCTTCAATCAATACCAGCAAATGTGTCAAATGTGGAAAGTGTTTGAGTAAATGTCCCAACAGTGCGATTACAAAAGCACAGGTTTCGCTTGATCAATCGAAGTGTACCAAATGTGGCAAATGTTACGAAGCCTGTACATATAGCTATATTAAAAAGTCTGGTTCAACAACAAATGAAACGCCACATATTGTACAAACAACTTGTATCCGATGTGGAAAATGTTTGCCGGTTTGTGAGTCGAACGCCATATACACGGAAAAGTCGGCTTATACAGGCGATCCTGAAATTAACCAGGAAATTTGTACCAGTTGTGGAGCCTGTACCCCGGTTTGTCCGTCGGATGCCATTATCCAGGATATAACTACCGCTGAAATTGATCAGCAAAAATGTTACAAATGTGGTCGATGCGAAGAAGACTGTCCACAAAAAGCTATCATCAACACTTAAGTATGAATCGATTTCAAACAATAACAATAGCAGTTTTTTTCATGCTGTGTTCTGTCAGTTCGCAGTCGCAGGCTATAAGCAAAGTCCTTTCAGGAGAAAAAACCGAATATGTTATAAACGACGAATTTACCATTCAGTTTAACCTGAAAGTCGATCCAAAAACATGCAAAGATGGAATGGAGAAAACAGCAATCTTTTCTTCGGGCCTAAAAATTATAAACCAATCGGAATGGATTGAACTTCAAAAAGGACTTTGGCAAATTACCATGAAATGCCTTGTAACCGGAAACAGGAAAAACCTTGGCCAACTTACAGTTATGCGAAAAACTGACAAGCAGGATTTATTTGAACAAGTAAAATTTAACATTAGGAAAGATGTGGATGTCAGTAAGCAATAACATCAAAAAAACGCCAAACCCTTTTTTCAACCAGAAAATAATTGCGCGAACAATTGTTTTTCTGGCGTTGGCAATAACGGTAGTCCATACTGTTTATATGACCGTTTTTAATATTCACCCGCAAAACCGCGATTTGTGCGTTTTATATACATCAACACCACGCTGGATATTCCTGTTCTACGAATACATTTTCGAATTTGCTGTTGTGGTAATGTTGGGTGTGTTTGCAGGTGTTTTAGTCGAGCAGCATTTCAAAAAAATCAAGCGTTTTTTCCCAAAGAACCAGCTTTTGGCCTTTGCCTATGGTTCAGTGTTACCGATTTGCTCATGCGGCGTAATTCCAATGGTTGAAACCATGAAAACGAGGGTAAAACTTCGGGTAATTATCACATTTATAATTGCAGCGCCATTGCTCAACCCGTATATTGTATTTGTTTCATTCTCGGTTCTAGGCATAAAATACGGAATGCTACGCATTATCTCGTCGTTTATTCTGGCAATTAGCTCTGGAATTCTCACCGAGTTAATGGTTGGAAAATCGGAAACAGAGAAACTAAAAAGGTTGGAAATTTGCGCTGAAAACTGTTCGGCCTACGGAAACGATCTGTTCGTAAAAACAGTACAAATGACGCAAAAACTTTTGCCTTACATTCTTATAGGTGGATTACTTTCGCTGTCGTTGGAATATTTCCAGCCCAAAGCATTTCTGCAAACAATGAGTTTTTCGAACGAATGGCTTTCGATGGGAATTATGGCTTTGGCAGGAATTCCACTTTACGTTTGTAATGGAGCCGATGTTTTATTGCTGAAACCATTGCTCAACTACACTGATTTGACATTAGGCTCGGCCATGGTTTTTTCGCTTACCTCATCGGCTGTATGTATTTCATCAATTGCCATGCTGTTCAAATTCATGGGGAAAAAACTTACAATTATCCTGGTGGCTAATGTAGCCATACTCTCACTTATTCTTGGCTTTTTAATTAATTACATGTTATAGAAAAAAGGGCAAAAGCGGAATATGCTTTTGCCCTAATTCTTTTTTTGATTTTGGTCCTGCTAATAATTTTTCGATTCTATTTCGAAATAAGCCTGGGAATGCCCGCAAATTGGACATTGCTGTGGTGGAACAGTCGATTCGTGCAGGAATCCACAAACGCGGCATTTCCAAACTACTTTGTCTTCGCGTTTGAAAACTTTTCCTTGCTCCAGGTTTTCATACAACTTGCGGTAACGTTCTTCGTGGGCCTTTTCAACTTTGGCAATCGATTTAAAAAGAACGGCGATCTTCTTAAACCCTTCTTCTTCGGCAATACGTGCAAATTCAGGATATAATTCGGTCCATTCTTCATTTTCGCCATCAGCAGCAGCTTTCAGGTTTTCAAGAGTAGTTCCAATCTTTCCGGCAGGGTAAGTTGCAGTAATTTCTACCATCCTACCTTCCAGTTGTTTAAAAAATTGTTTGGCATGTGAGCGCTCGTTTTCTGCAGTTTCCATAAAGAGCGCTGCTATTTGTTCCAACCCATCACGTTTGGCCTGTTTGGCAAAAAAATCGTAGCGGTTACGTGCCTGCGATTCACCTGCAAAGGCTTTCAGCAAGTTCTGTTCGGTTCTTGATCCGGCTAATTCCATGATTTAAAAATTTATATTGATTTTAAGTTATTATTTCATTAGACATTTAAAGTTACAAATAAAACATCTTAAAAAAACGGTCTCCTCCTAATTTAGATTTATTCAAAAGTGTCAACAACATCAAAAAAACTGTAATTGAGTGACTCAGATTCTATTTGTCGAATTGTTAAGCTTTTGTAATGGGCGATATTTCTGTTTGAAGAAATTTAAAAATTAACGACATTTGCATCCCTTAAGCTTTAAAACATGAGCATTAACGAAATACAAAACGAAATTATCGACGAGTTTGCGGTATTTGAAGATTGGATGGATAAATACAGTTACCTTATTGAACTTGGAAATGAGTTAAAAGATTTGGACCCTAAAGAAAAAAATGATCAGTATTTGATTAAAGGTTGCCAGTCGAGAGTATGGCTTATTCCCGAATTTGTTGATGGTAAAGTTATTTTCAGAGGCGAAAGCGATGCTGTTATTGTAAAAGGTCTGGTTGCCCTGTTGCTCAGAGTTGTATCCAATCAAACCCCGCAGGAAATAATGAATACTGATCTGTATTTTGTTGATGCTATTGGGTTGAAGCAGCATTTGTCGCCAACCCGTTCAAATGGACTATTGTCTATGATCAAACAAATTAAGCTTTATGCTGTTGCATATAACAGGATTTCAGAAAAAGGAGAATAGAAATGGATGCCAGGATTGATTTAATTATAGAGCGATTAAAAGATGTTTACGACCCTGAAATACCTGTAAATATCTATGATTTAGGATTGATTTACAACATCGATATCGACGGAACAAATAAAGCCAGCATAGTTATGACATTAACAGCGCCCGGTTGCCCGGTTGCCGATGTTTTACTCGAAGATGTGCGTCAGGGAGCCCTGGCCGTTGAAGGAGTCGAAACCTGTGATGTTGAACTGGTTTTCGATCCACCATGGGATAAATCGATGATGAGCGAAGAAGCTCGTCTTGAATTAGGATTCTTTTAACCAGAATGATACACCAGCTTCGGCTGGTTTTTTTATTCTTTTTTTTCTCGAAGCTCCATATCCAGCAGTGTAAAATAAAAAACCGAACCAACCCCAGGTTGCGACTCAATCCAAATTTTCCCGCCTAAAAGTTCAATAAGTTTTTGTGTTATCGCCAGTCCCAAACCAGTTCCCCTATAAATTCGCTTTTCTTTTGCCTCATTAAGTTTTCTGAAACGTTGAAAAATTGCCTGGTGATATTCTTTTTGAATACCAATTCCGCTATCTTTTACAAAGAGAATTATCTCCTTTTGATCAGACAGGAAATACCCAAACTCAATAGTTCCAAAATCAGTAAATTTAAAGGCATTTGAGAGCAGATTAATAAGAATCTGTTTTACCCTTACCCGATCAGAAAAAACAAACAGTTCTTTATTCTCCGAAATAGATTTAATCATTAACTGTACATCGTGATTCTTCTGATTCAAAACAAACATCTGAAATAATTCTGCAAGGAGCAAATCAATACTAAAGTCCTGTTTTTTAAGCGAAAGTTGTTGTGCTTCTATTTTTGACAAATCGATAATCTCATCAATTAGAACCAAAAGAGATGCAGTATTCGACTCGATCAAATCTATATAAGTTTTCCTTACTGATGAATCCAGGTCCTCGTCGATTAAAAGAGAAGAAAAGCCAACAATTGAGTTCAACGGAGTACGAATTTCATGCGAAACATTCGCCAAAAAAGCTGATTTTAATTTATCTGATTCTTCGGCTTTTATTTTGGCTTTCTGCAATTCAATGTTCGAAGTATTTAATCTTGAGTTGATCCGCTCTAATTCAGCATTTAAATCCCGCAGTTTTTTATACGCATCATGAAGTTCATTCTTTTGGTTCTCAATCATTTCAAGTTGTCTGTAACTTTCAACCTGAAGTATTTTTTGTTTTCGGTTAATAACCACTAAAACCACAACAATTGTTGTCAGGAAAGCTAAGATTCCTCCAAAAATGAAATAATCAACCGGATTAATAACAACTTTTTTATTGATAATGATTGAACCTGAAGGAAGAAGCTTATCTGGTATCTTAAACCGGTCAAGTTCATTTTGATCGAAAAAAAACTGATGTTTTCCTGAATAGACATGCTTAAACGATGACCGATCTGTTGCTGACATAATTTTCAGGAGCAATTTAAAAGCATTCGAGCCATGTATTGCGCCATTGTTATATAAACCGCCAATAATCCCTCTTCCCAGAAAAGTAATATCATCATAAAAAACAGGTACGCTACTTGTTTCTCTCAACTTTTCAAACAACTCACTGTCATTAATTAATTCCCCTTTCGAATCCTGGCTGACTGTAAAATAATATACAGCTTCAAATTTCTGATCAGAACACATCTTGAGAATAGTATCCTCATCAATCACAAGTGGATATTCAATATTTAAATTGTCGGTAGTTTTCTGAAAATCATCCATCTTCTTATGCAAAATCCGTCCTGTGGTAGTGTTATCAGTTATTACCAATAAATTCCTTAGTTCAGGCAGCAAGGTCCTCACCAATTCAATATTTTCTTCAAAATTTAAATTCTCTTCAAACCCATAAAAATCAGAGCCCTCAAAAGGATAATCTGACGGATTTGATATTCCGGCAAAAACAATAGGAACATTAGGGAAAAGTTCATTTTTATATTTAAAAGCAAATTCAAGAGCATCATTATCAGTAACAATTACTCCTTGAAACCTTGTTCCGAAGTATTTTTCCTGAAGATATTTTTTTTCAACTTCAAATTTAGCTTGACCGAATTTTTTGGAATTTAGATATTTAATATGAAGAGAGAGATTAGGATATTTTTTTACTGCACGAATGATACCAGCAGTAAGGCTATCAGTCCAGGTATAACCTTGATTGTACGAATTTAAGAGTAAAATACTTCCAGAAACATCATTTGATGCAAATCCCTTAATCTCAATAAGTAGAAGCAGAAAAAAAGGGAAAAGCCTAAAAAAAAAGCATGACCGGTTCAAATGTTGTTTTGCATTATTTGATGTTATTAAATTTAATTATTTTTTCAGAAATACAAAAACAAATTGGTCACTAAAAAGTTGATTGACTTAAAAATACGAAGAGCGGATGTTTTCATGAAACAACCGCTCTTCAAAAAAACCTTTTTAACCTTTATTTCTGAGGTTTCGGACCTAAAATCAGGCAAAGTTCATCCAATTGTTCCTGTGATATAACAGATGGGCTATCCATCATTACATCGCGACCCGAGTTATTCTTCGGGAATGCAATTGTATCGCGAATGCTGTCTAGTCCGGCAAACATCGAAGTCAGACGATCAAATCCAAAAGCAATGCCTGCATGTGGCGGAGCGCCAAACTTAAAGGCATTCATCAGGAAGCCAAACTGGTATTCGGCCTGCTCGGGTGAGAAACCAAGCAATCCGAACATTTTCGATTGAAGCGCTTTATCAAAAATACGAACTGAACCACCACCTATTTCAACACCATTAATTACAAGATCGTAAGCATTGGCACGCACGGCTCCGGCATTAGTATCGAGCAACAGAATATCTTCAGGTTTTGGCGAAGTAAACGGATGGTGCATGGCATAAAAACGCCCTGTTTCTTCGTCCCATTCAAGTAACGGAAAATCGATTACCCACAATGGTTTATATATATTTTTATCGCGTAGACCCAGCTGATTAGCCATTTCCAAACGAAGCTCGCCCAAGGCTTTCTGCATTTTTTCTTTAGGGCCTGAAAGAATCAGTATCAAATCGCCAGGGTTTGCACCAAGTACATCAACCCACTTCTGCAAATCTTCGGGAGCATAAAATTTGTCAACCGAGGACTTGATAGTTCCATCAGCATTCACTTTTACATTAACCATTCCTTTGGCCCCAATTTGTGGCCGTTTCACCCACTCAGTCAATGCATCCAATTGTTTACGCGTATATTCAGAGCAACCATTAGCACAAATTCCTCCTATGTATTCAGCTTCATTAAATACTGAGAAGTCTTTACCTTTAGCCAAAGCTGTGAGGTCTTTTATCTTCATATCGAAACGAATATCTGGTTTGTCAGAACCATAAAATTCCATCGCTTCAGCATAAGGCATACGAGGGAAATCGGTAATATCGACTCCTTTTATTTCGTGGAAAAGGTATTTAGTTAAACCTTCGAACATGTTCAAAACATCTTCCTGTTCAACAAACGACATTTCACAGTCAATCTGGGTAAATTCGGGTTGACGGTCGGCACGCAAATCTTCATCCCGGAAGCACTTCACAATCTGGTAATAACGATCAAATCCTGCAACCATTAACAACTGTTTCAACTGTTGCGGCGACTGAGGCAGTGCATAAAATTCGCCGGGATTCATGCGTGAAGGAACCACAAAGTCGCGCGCCCCTTCGGGTGTCGACTTAATTAATACCGGAGTTTCAGTTTCAATAAAATTCTGACTGTTCAAATACGACCGGGTTGCATGTGCCATTTTCGCACGCAAAATCAAAGTATCACGAACCGGGGCACGGCGTAAATCAAGGTAACGGTATTTCATACGCAATTCGTCGCCACCATCACTCACATCTTCAATAGTAAATGGAGGTATTTCAGCTGCGTTTAAAATGGTTAATGCAGAAACTTCCAACTCAATATCGCCAGTTGCTATATTCTTGTTTTTGCTGCTACGTTCACGAACGATACCGGTTGCCTGAATCACATACTCGCGGCCAAGCTGGCCTGCTTTTTCAGAAACAGCTTTATCAGTTTTCTCGTCGAAAACCAACTGAGTAATTCCATAGCGATCGCGTAAATCGACGAAAGTCATACCACCCAAATTTCTTACTCGCTGTACCCAGCCTGCAAGGGTTACTACCGAACCCTGATAATTGAGGCGCAATTCGCCGCACGTATGTGTTCTGTACATAGTTATTTTCGTTTTAATCGATGCAAAAATAAGTAGTTTTTGGAATTTTTGGCTGGAAAAAGTCAGGTTCGGTTATTTATTTGACCAACAAACTGTTATTCTGGTTAAGAAATTGATTACGAATGTTCTATAACCAGCTTCGAAAACGATCAACATTAATTTCAATAAAAATACAGAAAACACACACATAATCATTTTTATTTGTTATATTTATACGATGAAATAAAATTTTCACCCTTAATAACACAAAATGAAGACCTATTTTAAACTGCTCACCTCAATCTTTCTTTGTATAAATTTTGCCATAGCGCAGGAAAACCCCAAAGTCAAGTTTGGAAAAATATCAGAAGAAGAATTAAACATGAAAGTTTATGCTCCAGATACCTCGGCTGAAGCACTTATTTTATTCGATGATGGAAATTCGTCAGTAAAATACGATGTGTCATTGAATCGGTTCATGCTTAAATTTGAACGACTGGTACGCGTCAAAATATTAAAAGAAAGTGGAAAACAATGGGGAAATTTCAATATCTCACTTTATTCATACAATCAAACCCGTGAAGAAACCAGGGGAATTGATGGTATCACTTACAACCTTGAGAATGGGAAAATCGTTAAATCGGATTTAAAAAAAGATGGCATTTTCAAGGAACGGGAAAATAAGTATTCTGAAACCGTTAAAATATCGATGCCAGCAGTAAAAATTGGATCGGTTATCGATTTAAAGTACTCTCTATATTCTCCTCTACTCTGGAACCTGCAGCCATGGAATTTTCAATATTCTATTCCTGTGAAATGGAGCCATTTGTATTTGGAATATCCGGAATATTTTAATTATAACCAATCTGCAAGAGGCTATCACCCACTATTCTCAAATAAGCAGGGAACTAAAACTGAAAGTATAACTTATACTGCCACATACGAGTCAGCTGGTTCTGGTTTCAATGGCGGAGGGCAACGGCAGAAAGTTAGTGAATCAATTTCGTACATTGCAAACACTTTTGATTTTGCAGCGAAAGAAGTTCCTGCTATTAAAGAAGAACCGTTTTGCACAACACTCAGGAATTTTACAACCCGAATAAAGTTTGAACTCCGGTCAACTGATTTTCTGAAAATTGGAGGCACAATTAAAAACTACACCAATACATGGGAATCGATTAGTAGGGAATTATTTGATGCCGAAGACTTTGGAGGCCAGATTAAAGGCGGAAATTTTCTGGAAGACGATGTTAAACAGATTACCTCAGGAATTAAAGACGAGATGAGTAAAGTCATTGCTTTATACTCCTATATTCAGAAAAATATAAAGTGGGATAAATACAAAGACTACTCAACGTCTCACCCCCTTAGAAAAACATTTGCTGATAAAACAGGAAATTCGGCCGATCTTAACCTTTTGCTCTTGGTTATGCTTCAAAAAGCTGGTATTGAAGCAAATCCGGTTATATTAAGCACCCGGGATCATGGGATTCTTATTCCACAATATCCCTCTATAAGCGACTGCAATTACGTTGTTATAAGGGCAATGATTGATGGGAAGCCACTATTTTTAGATGTCACTGAGACAAAACTTCCGGCAGGTCAACTTCCACTGCGATGTATGAATGGTAACGGAATTTTGATAGATAAAAATATACCCGGAGAAATACCATTGAACAGCACTACATCAACTTCCTCAACTTCGGTTATGTTAGAGATGAAAGAAGGGAAATTTATGGGCAAAGTAATCTCTTATCTATCAGGGTACGAAGCATTTGATTTCAGAAACGAAATAAAAGAAGCTGGTGGAGACAAAGAGCAGTTTGAAAAGTTGAAAAATAATTCGAAGGAAATAGAATATATTGATTTTGTGTACAATAACATCGATAGTCTTTACAAACCAGTTGAAAAAAGATATAATTTCGCAATAACAGAAGGAGTTGAAGGAGACAATTCAATTATTTATTTGAACCCTATTCTTTTTGGAAAATGGCTTCGGAACCTATTCACCTCACCAACAAGAACTTACCCCATTGACTTTGGTGTTCCGTTTACCGAAAGCTACAAACTATTATTGGAAATCCCGGCTGGTTATAAAGTTGAGGAATTACCAAAAAGTAAAAGTATGATCTTGGGTGAAAAAGACGGTAAATTTATCTATACTGTGGGACAAATGGAAAATCGGATTATCATCAATTTACGCCTTTCAATTGAAAAACCATTGTTTCTTCCCAACGAATATCAAAACCTGAAAGAATTCCTCGACCGGGTAGTTGCTACCGAAAATACACAAATTGTACTCAAAAAAAATTAAGCCTATAAATTCATACAGATGAACAATCGCTTCTTTTTCGCTATCCTGACTTTACTTATTGTTAACTTTTCATTTGGTAAAGATAAAGGTCGTGTATTTTATCCGGCAACATCAATACCCGAATCATTAAAAAAAGACGCAAATGCTGTTTGCCGGCTTTATGAGCACGAATTTGAGTTAATCGACTATGGTAAGGCTATTGAAAAAGTACATCTGGTAATTACTGTTTTAAATGAAAACGGCGATTCTTTCAGCAAACTCATGATGCCTTACGATAAATCACAGAAAATAAAAAGCATAAGCGGTCAAAGCTACAACGCGTTGGGAATACCCGACGACAAGCTAAAGAGTAACGCCATTCAGGATATGAATTATGCCACAGGTGCTATTTTTGATGACCTCCGAATGAAATATGCTGAATTTAAAAACTGCACTTACCCTTACACTGTTGAATATGACATAGAAACTGAAAACGATGGATTGATCGGCTACCCGAAATGGAATCCATTAGACACATATAAATTATCGGTTGAAAAATCGACATTCAAATTAATTTATCCTGATAACCTTAAGGTAAGATTCAAAGAGTTCAATTTATCTCCGGGCTCAAGACAAGAAAAAAAAGAAAGTAATAAAAATCTTATTGAATGGGAAGTTGACACCTTGAAAGCGTGGAAAACAGAACCAATGTCGCCCGAACTAATTTCATGTACTCCCCATGTTATTTTGGCGCCGGTTAAATTCACCTATCACGAGACCAATGGAGACATGAGTTCCTGGAAATCACTAGGTGAATGGTGTTTCGAATTAACAAAAGGACTTGATCAGCTTACAGAACCCCGACAAGCTGAAATCAGAAATATGATTGAAACAATAAAAGATACTGTTACAATTATACAAACATTATATAGTTACATGCAACAACGAACCAGATATGTGGGCATTCAATTAGGATTAGGCGGATATAAGCCTTTCCCCGCTGAAACTGTCGATAAACTTGGATATGGCGATTGTAAAGCATTATCTAATTATATGAAAGCACTCTTGAATTGTGCAGGTATAAAATCAATATATACAGTAGCTGGAGCTGGTACAAATAAGAGCATTACGATGCCCGATTTTCCAACAATCAATCAAAGTAACCATGTCATACTATGTGTTCCCTTAAAAAACGACACTATATGGCTCGAATGTACCGACCAAACTGCACCATGTGGTTATTTAGGCCGATTTGTCCAAGACCGGAAAGTTCTGTTAATCACCAATAATGGAGGTATTATAGCAAAGACACCTTCTCTTTCTGCCGATCAAAACCAACAATTCAGAGTTGCACATGTTACTATAGACTCGGAAGGGTTGATGAAAGCTGAGGTAAAAACATTGTACAAAGGGTATCAGTACGACAACGTATCGCCACAATTCAGTATAAGCAAAGAAGATCAAAAGAAGGAATTACTTGAAGAATACAGCATCCCCGGCTTAATAATTAATTCTTTTAGTTACGATAAGAAAAAAGACAGAATACCAGAAGCAACAGAAAACATTACGATGAATTCGAATAAATATGCCACCAAAACCGGCATACGCTTGTTTATTCCGTTGAATATGCTGAACCAGAAAAAAGACAGTCCGGCAATAGTTGAGAACCGAAAGCTACCATTTTTACAAACTTACGCTTTTCACGACAATGATTCCATTGTCTATCAACTCCCTGCAGGGTTCATAGTAGAATCGTTGCCACGAGCTAAAAGCCTGAAAACCGAATTCGGAGAATACACTTCATCTGTCACCGTCGATAAAAACAAAGCCACATACATACGCGACATAAAAATAAACAGAGGTGAATGGACCAAGGAAAAGTACAAAGAAGTGGTAGATTTTTACAATCAAATAGTAACCAGCGATAAAGCGAAGCTAGTATTAAAGGCACAATAAACTACAAGACAATTTACGATTCAAATACGTCTTTGAGAATTCTCAATGTCTATTCAAATTAATTTACTTTTTACCAGCGATATATTTAAGGTTATCAAATAGCCGTTCAATCAATTTGCGTGGTTTGGTAACTATATCAGCTACACCTTTTACCTCGTAGCGAAAATCGAGTTCAGCCCCATAGTTGGTCGTTAAGTTATTGGGCAAATCAACGGTTACCAGGTAAGTGTGCATGTTGTTTTGCTTGGTTACTGCTTCGGCCTGGTTAGTCAATTTCGAAATGGAGTGTACCGTGCCGTCTATCGAACCAAACTCGATGTACGGGTAGTTTTCGAGCTTGATGATCACTTTTTGCCCAACAGCTACCTTCCCTGCCCCGGTCGATGGCAAAAAGACCTGCCCAACCAGTGAGTTACCTTCCGGTAAAACCGAAAATGTTTCGGTTCCCGCCTGCACAAAGTCGTTCTCACGCCAAAAGTTCAGGTTTTCCAAGGTCCCGTTAATTGGCGATACAAACAGATACTTTTGTTTCCATAGCCTGATGTTATTCGTCAACTCGTTATATCCTGCAATAAGGTTCATTTCCAGTTTTTGCTCTGTTTCTTGCTTTTCAACCTCCAGGAGTTTTATTTTATGCCGGGTGTCGTTAATCTGGTATTGGTAAGTGGCATCTTCTTTTTTCATAGCCTGGGTATTTTCGAGTAGGCCTAAATAGGTTACAGCCGACTTCTCAAGGTCGAGCTCGGCTATTGCAGCCGACCGAAACAGAACGCTGTCGCGATGTATATTTTTTTTCGAGATCGTCAAACTTTTTAGTTTAGTTTCCATTTGCTCCCGGTTATGATTGCTTAATAGTATCTCTGAATTTAGCTGAGAAATTAAGCTGGCATTTTTCTTTTGGTAAGGCTGCGTTTTTTTGTACTGCTCCCATTTTTCGAGGGCATCGCGAAAGGAATAATAACCCGAACTTAATTCGCCCAAGGCAGTTACTTCGGGTAGCCTGTTGGTTGCCGGGTTATAAACAAGGGAGTCAACCAGATGGCTGGACAAAAATACCTCTACTTTTTGTACATCACTTAATTTTGCAGGGTTGTCCATTACTGCAATTACGTCGTTGTTGTGCAGGCTGTCTCCATTTACTTTTAACAAGTGTATTTTCCCCGACACGTTGGCAACCAGCCTAACCGGAGCTTGCCGCGAAGTGATGGACACCGGCCCGGATACCGTCTCGGGGTACTCAATAATCCAGCCCATAACAAGCATCATCAGAGCCAATCCCATAACTAGCAATGCCACCATCCGTCCTGTGCGGTGCGGCATCCGGTCTATAATGTCGCGGACTTCGTCGGTTCGCTGAAAAGATTGATCTAACTCATTATTTTCCATAGAAAATGGGTAATAGTTGCAGCAATCCAATAGAAGCTATTAGATTGATAATAAAGTGCAGAAGTATCGAATACCAAATCCCCAAGCGAACCCTCAGGTATGAAAACGACATTCCATAAACAAAAAATGGAGCTAATATCAGTGGCATAAAAAACCAATCTTTTGATTCAAATTTCAAATTGTTGATATGAAATATTGCAAACAATGCTGAGATAAAGTAAACCCCAAATGCAGCATTCTTATTCCAAATATTTTTTATTTTTTTTATTTTTTTTCGAAAAATCCACAGAAAACCTCCTGCTATAAGTGAAAAAAGAAGGATATAAAGAAAACCAGCAATAGACAACATAAAGTCCGATTTTGATATCCATAATTGCCTTTTAACACACATAACTACAAACGATCCTATAAGAAGAGAAACAGATACAATAAAATATTTAACCCTGAACTTGGTAAGGCACAGGCGAAAAGTAAATTCTTCTAAAACAGGAACCAAAAATATAGTATAAATCAAAAGATATGTTTTCAGATTACTGTGGCTTGCAGGAATTGATCGTATGATCAACTCAGTTTTCATCATAATAGGCGAAATCATGCCCACCTCTTTCAAAATAATAACTGGAGTATTCACAATTATAAGGCCGAGAGTATTGAACAGAAAGACTTTGAACACGATCAGCATCTTTGCTTTTTCAGAAACATCCTGGAATCGATTGTAGCTAGGCTTCCTGATGAACGACAAATAATTTATTGATAATTTTCCCATAGATTGATTTTTTCATTCGTTCAGATTCTACTCCAGCGAGCTATAAATAATATCGTCTATTTCGTCCTTTATCAGAAAATAGCCCACACAATAAGGAATTGTTGGCGAAAAAATTGCTACTACAAGAAATATTGAAAATGATGCAGTTGCAAAACCAAAAACGAAGCCCACCACTATTCCAATCATTATTGAGATAAATAACAAAGTGTCCAACTTGACTTTCCATGTTATTCTAGTGCTTCGTTTACCTATTTTTTCAATTTCAATAGTCCCTTCTCTTAGTAATTTTAAGACTTCTGATTTTCCGGGTCCTGACATAGGTAAATACCTGACAATTCTTTCAAAACGGATAATATCCCCCTGATTTTCAACACGACAGTCATGATTTTTGAGACGAGAGATTGTAACAGACTTAAAAGATTCAATGTAAGAATCCATGTCTTTTCTGGCCATTCTCTCGATTGAGTTTGTATATATAAACATAAATGTGCTCCTTGTTTTTATTAGGCCTACTTCGAAAAGAGCCGATATTTTGCGCTTTGTTTTATTGTTTGAAAATTGTCTTTAAAAATCATTTATTAAATTGAAACCCATTTACAAATAAGGCACTCTACGAAGTAGGTCAATTAAAATATTCAATAACGAACATAACTTTAGTGAGTTATTTCTTCATCCACGCAACACCCTGCATTCTCATTACCAAAATTGTCATAAGAAGAAATGATAGAACCGGTGTCTATTATCCCATAAACATAAGAGAGGCCTGCACAAGCAGCGCCATAAACCGCAGCAGCCGCATACTTTGCAGCTTGTGAATATCCTTCTGCACAAGCTTCAGAAAACTGTTGTGTAGGAGTTTGTCCTCCAATTGTTTCGTTATAAGGTGGTACTTGCGGAATTTCGCCATTTACTGAAGAATAAATGTTGGCAGCTGTCTGTGGAGTTATGAATGTTACTGTTATTTCTCTTAACATGTTAGTCCCGCCACCTTCGAAAATCATGTTAGTCACATGGTCTTTTTCATCAGCTCCACCAACAATTGCTTTGCACTTTTCCAAATCACTCATTACAATTACCGAGCGTTTGAGCTCATCCATTGATAATCTGCTTTGTTTTTTCATACTGTAATCTATAAATTTAAAAAATTATTTTACTCTTTACTAATGATATATTTAACTATCAACTAGTCAGTTCTTGAGACTCTAAAGCTGGAATGCTTTCGGCTGGTACGGCATTCTCTGCTTTTGCCTTTTGTCTTGTTGGGGCCCACACCCCCATCTGCTTATTTACCAGGTCGAAGTAATGACCCCTGTATCCCATCAGTTTTTCGTGGTTGCCCACTTCAATAATCACCCCGTCTTTCAATACCACAATTTGGTCGGCATTCATGATGGTGCTCAGGCGGTGAGCAATTACTACCACTGTGCGCTTCTCGAAAGCATGGTTCAATGCTTGTACAATCTGGTGCTCGTTAATGGCGTCGAGGGCGTTGGTAGCCTCGTCGAGGAATAGGAACGATGGTTTTTTGTACAAGGCACGGGCAATAAGCAGGCGTTGCCGCTGCCCACCGCTCAATCCACGGCCCACCTCGCCAATCTTGGTTTGGTAGCCTTGCGGCATCTGCTCAATTTCGCTGGCAATGTGCGCAATGCGCACAGCTTCTTTTAACCGCTCATAATCCATGTTCTCATCGTCGAGCGTGATGTTATTCAGGATAGTATCGTTAAAAATCTTGCCGTCCTGCATCACTACGCCACAGGTGTCGCGCCATTCGCGCA
>CALGIG010000128.1 GCA_937915865.1 uncultured Prolixibacteraceae bacterium
TCTATCGAAGACGGTATGGGCGAAGGCGACTGGGATGGCTGGAAGCTGTTGACCGACAAAATCGGTGACAAATGTCAGCTGGTTGGTGACGACTTGTTCGTAACCAATGTTGAATACCTGAAAAAAGGTATCGAATTGGGTTGTGCCAACTCTATTCTTATCAAGGTAAACCAGATCGGTTCGTTGACCGAAACATTGGACGCTATCGAAATGGCTCACCGTGCAGGTTATACTTCAGTAACTTCTCACCGTTCAGGTGAAACTGAAGATGCTACTATCGCCGACATCGCTGTAGCTACCAACTCAGGTCAGATCAAAACCGGTTCATTGAGCCGTTCCGACAGGATGGCTAAATACAACCAGTTGCTCCGCATCGAAGAAGAACTGGGCGACTTAGCTGTATATGGTTACAAAAAATAATCCGGACAAGGTTTTAAGATAAATTTTTAATATAGAGCTGCTGAATCGAATGTGATTCAGCAGCTTTTTTATTACACCTGATCGAACAGAGTTATTCGAATCACTCGAATAGAGTTATTCGACCCATTCGAATAGAGCGATTCGACCCATTCTAATAGAGTTATTCGATTGATTCGAATAGAAGAAAGATTACCAATCTGATTTTTGATTAAATGTATATCTGTATGATGATTATTTTGTAATTTTGATGCCGAAAAATTATTTGTTTACAATTACACCTCAAACCTATGAAAGCAACAAAGATAACTTTGCAGCAAGAGCTGCGCATCCGGGTCGATTTCCCTTACGATTCATTAAAAGTTCAACAAATCAAAACCATTCCCGATGCCCGATGGAGCAATAGTCTCAAAGCCTGGCATATTCCTTATACCAAAGAAGCATTCAATTTGCTCAAAAGATTATTTCCTCAGGTTGAAATTGAAACAAAGGAAGATAGTAGTAAGAGTGAGCATCAGTCTGACGTTCCAATATATCCACTTCGTTTGAAGTTAGTACTGTCATCCGAAAAAACTGCCGAAAAGAAAAAGCAGGATTTTGGTCATTCCCCCATTGAAATTACAGTCTCAGCAAAACAGATATCTGTTAAGATGCCAAAGAATGATACTGATGTACAATTCATCAGGTCGTTCAGGTATTTCAGGTGGAATAAATCAGGATTTTGCTGGATCATACCGAATTACAAGGATAATCTTGAAAAAATTAAGTCCTATTTTGGAGAAAGAAAAGTGAATTTGACAGATCATTCAGCATCGCAACTCAATATTAGTTCTGTAGCACATGAACAACCTGTTTTTGGGCAAAACGAATTATTTGTGAAAAACGTATCACATAAACAGTTGAAGATATATTTCGTGTACGACAAAACTATTGCTGCGCAAGTAAAGCATGTACCCTTATGCAACTGGAATCCCGATGAAAGATGTTGGCAGTTGCCCTATTCAGATAAATTTCTGAATGAATTAAAGACACTCGCGTTGGAGAATGCTTTGTCATTCACTTATCAGGATGAGCAAAAGCAACAAATAAAACCCCGGAAATCCCGCTATGACATTGATAATTACAGGACTTGTCCGACAGAGATGATAGAAAAATTGAAAGAGTTACGTTACAGCAAGCATACCATCGCCTCTTATAGTGATTTGTTTGAAGAATTTCTGAATTATTATGAAAACGTTGAGCCTGAGGCAATCACAGAAACCATGATCATTGAATTTTTGAGATATTTAGTCAATGAAAGAAGGGTTTCTACTTCTTATCAGAATCAGTCGATTAATGCCATCAAGTTTTATTATGAGCGTGTTCTCGGAGGCATCCGAAAGATTTATTTAATTGACCGGCCCCGGGAAGAAATGTACTTACCGGAAGTGTTGAGTGAAGAAGAAGTTAAAGCCATTCTTGATGCCACAGAGAATCTCAAGCACAAAGCCATTTTAATGACCATATATTCGGCAGGCTTACGCATCAGCGAAGCCATCAATTTGAAGATTAAGGATATTGACAGTCAGAGGATGCAGATTAGGGTAGAGCAGGGGAAAGGCAAAAAGGACAGATATACCTTATTGGGGAAGAAGACATTGGAGGTGTTGAGGAAATATTTTGTTGAGTATAAACCTAAAGTCTTTATATTTGAAGGATCCGACGGAGGTAGTTATTCATCACGAAGTATTCAGAAGATATTAAAGCAAGCCGTAATAAAAGCTCAGATAAAAAAGCGTATTACTGTACATTCACTTCGTCATAGTTTCGCAACACATTTGTTAGAAGCAGGAACAGATTTAAGGTATATTCAGAGTCTGTTGGGGCATAGTAGCAGTAAAACTACTGAATTATATACGCATATTACTACGAAGGGATTTGATCAGATAGTTAGTCCGTTAGATAAGTTGGAAATTAATATGTAAGATATTATTGTTTATTCAGTTTTTGTTTTTATTTTTGAGGTTAATTTTAAAACACTTTAACTTTTTACTTCCTTAAATTGAAATATTGTATGCGAAACACCTCCATTTTTACGTCATTTTCTATTTCATTCATTTATAATGTTTTGATAATTTTTTCATCAAAGATAAGGCGGATGTATACGAACCACTGGTTCGCATACAGGAAAGTGGTTCGTATAGTTAGGTGTT
>CALGIG010000129.1 GCA_937915865.1 uncultured Prolixibacteraceae bacterium
TTAATAAACAAAAACGTCGATTCTAAAATTTAGTCGGTCAACAATGAAAAAAAATCATTGTTCATGTCTGTTGTCCATGAAATTTTCCTTTAGCTTTTCCAGATGTATTAGTTCGTCGAATTCTTCAACCGGATTATAAGTTCATTCCGCCTGAAACTTCAATTCGCTGACCAGTAATCCAACGGGCATCTTCGCTACAAAGGAAGGCTACCACCCCGCCAATGTCGTTGGGCAAACCAACTCGGCCAAGCGCAGTGACTCCTGCAATCTGAGTATTCAAATCCTTGTTGTCGCGAACGTGGCCTCCTCCAAAATCGGTTTCTATGGCGCCGGGAGCTACTACATTGGCTGCAATACCTTTCGGTCCAAGTTCTTTTGCCAGGTAGCGCGTTAAAACTTCAATTGCCCCTTTCATCGAACCGTAAACCGATGAACCAGCAACTGAGAATCTTGTCAAACCGGAGGAAATATTGATAATGCGTCCTCCGCTGTTGATAAAAGGCAATGCCTTCTGTGTCAGGAAAAATACACCTTTGTAATGAATGTTGAACGCAGCATCAAGTTGTTCTTCGGAAGTGTTGACAAAGGGCGCATACAACGCTGTTCCTGCATTGTTGATAAGAAAGTCAAAATTTCGGTTTCCATACTGTTCTTCAAGGTAATTGGTTACCTGCAGAATAAAAGTGTCAAAGCTTTTGATATTGCCGGCATCCAGCTGAAAAGCTTTAGCTTTTTGTCCAAGTTTTTCAATTTCGGCGACTACGTTCAAGGCTTCTTGCTCGTTGGTGTTATAAGTAATCACCACGTCAATTTCTTTTAGGGCAAGGCTGATAGCCATGTTTTTGCCCAAACCACGGCTTCCGCCGGTTACTAATGCAATTTTCTGTGCTTTCATTTTTCTGATGTTTTGTTAATGATGCAAAAATGGCTGTATTTTTGTATCGCATCGTTACCATATTCAATCGGATGATTGCAAAATTCAAATAATTATCACCACGAACGATAAGCTACAGGTGCCAGTGAAGTTTGCTTTTTGAAAAAGTTGGAGAAATGAGCTACTTCCTCAAAACCGAGCGACCATGCAATTTCAGAGATGTTCCAATCGGTTTGCTTTAGCAAAATCTTTGCTTCCTGTACGATACGGCTACTGATGATATCTGTAGTTGTTTTACCGGTGCTTTCTTTCAGCACTTTATTTAAATGATTGACATGAATAGCCAACCGTTCAGCGTAGTCTTTGGCCGTTCGAAGCTTTAATTTTTGAGTAGGCGATTCAATCGGGAACTGCCGTTCGAGCAACTCGATAAAAAGCGTGGTAACACGTGCAGAAGCATTTGTCGACGAAAGTGATGCTATTGCTGGCTGGAGTTTTTGCCCGTAATGAATCAGTTCGAGTACGTAATTACGGAGCAAGTCATACTTAAAGGTGTAATCAGACGCAATTTCTTTCTTCATTTTCAAGAAAATGGAGCCGATTTCGTTGGCTTCCTCTTCGTTTATTTCAAAAACCGGGTAACCTCCGGCCTTGAAAATGGGAAGATCGTCGAGTACAACCCCACTTTTGTTTTTAACAAGAAATTCGTCGGTGAAAACACAAAAGTGTCCGGACTGATCGGTGTCGAGTGGTATCCAATGGTAGGGAATTTTTGGCGTAGCAAACAAAAGTGCATTCTTTTCTATTTCAATCACTTTGTCGGCATATTCGGCACGATTACGCCCGCGGATCAAACTGATTTTATAATAAGCCCTGCGGTTATATGGCATCTCGCGGGTACGTTTTATTTCGGCAATGGTAGTTGCCAAATCAAAAATATTGAAATGGCCGATCTCGCGGTTAATGCCAGGAGGCAAAAGGTCTTTAATTTCCTGGCCTGTAAAATCAGCTGCTTCTTTGTAGAATTCTTCGAGCGAAGTGGTTTTTATCTCTTTCATACAGATGTATTATTTGCAAAATTCAAACAAATATATAACATCCTTCAAAAAGAATTTGTTTTTTGTCTCATCAAAAGCTCTACCTTCTTCCGGCTAACAATCACAAAAAAAGGCTGCCTAACTGACAGCCTTTTTATTTAACCACACTTTTATAAACTATTTTTTAATCCAACTAACTATTTTATCATCATCGGGTTTTGTGCGAGGATCGATAACATCAACCAAATGGCCTTTTTCGTCGATCAGGTATTTCTGAAAATTCCATTTCACCTCTGAATCCATTACTCCGTTTTTCTCTTTACTGGTCAGCCATTGGTAGAGTGGGGCCATATCATCTCCTTTTACTGAAATCTTCGACATCATTTTAAATGTTACCCCGTAGTTTTTTTCGCAGAATTCTGCAATTTCTTTATTCGACCCTGGCTCTTGCTGCATGAAATTATTAGCAGGAAAACCGATAATGGTAAATTTCTCACCTCCATAATTTTTAAAAAGTTCTTCGAGCTGTTTGTACTGAGGCGTTAGCCCACACTTAGAAGCTGTATTTACTACCAGGACTTTTTTCCCTTTCAGGCTCGAAAGAGCGAAGTCATTGCCGTCAATGTCTTTCACTTTAAAATCGTAAAACGACTGCTGACTGAATACTATTGTTGACATTAGAACCAAGCTTAACAACATTGATACTTTTTTCATCTTCAGGTATTTTAATTTTCTAACAGTAAAACAATTTGATAATTCAATAGTTTTGACATATCATGTTAATAAGTTTAAATTATCCTTTAGACCAGAATTTGTATATTTGGTCGTTCAATTCTGGATAGTTTATGGAAAATTTTATCGTTTCAGCGCGAAAATACAGACCCGACACATTTCAAACTGTTGTAGGACAGGCTTCAATTACTTCTACGTTGAAGAATGCCATAAAAAACAAACAACTTGCTCATGCGTATTTGTTTTGTGGACCACGTGGAGTTGGGAAAACTACTTGTGCACGTATTTTCGCAAAGACTATCAATTGCCAGAATTTGACCCACGAAACTGAACCTTGCAACGAATGTGAATCATGCAAGGCTTTTAACGGAAGCCGTTCGTATAATATTCACGAATTAGATGCAGCCTCAAATAACTCTGTCGACGATATTCGCAACCTTACCGATCAGGTTCGGATTCCACCACAGGTAGGCCATTACAGCGTTTATATTATTGACGAGGTCCACATGTTGTCGCAAGCTGCTTTTAATGCTTTTCTAAAAACATTGGAAGAGCCACCTCGACATGCTATTTTTATTTTGGCTACTACAGAGAAACATAAAATTCTTCCCACTATTTTGTCGCGTTGCCAGATTTTCGATTTTAATCGCATTAAAATCAGTGATATATCTGGACATTTAGCCAATGTAGCTCGTAAAGAATCGGTATCAATAGAATCAGAAGCATTGAACGTAATCGCCCAGAAGGCCGATGGTGCAATGCGTGACGCTTTGTCGATTTTCGATCAGATCGTAAGTTTCTCGGGAAGAAATATTACTTATAAGGATGTTATTTCGAACCTAAATGTCCTCGACTACGACTATTATTTTCGTATAGTCGATTTGTTCCTTACGAACGATATTTCAGGAAGCCTGCTTTTATTTAATGAAATTCTCGATCATGGATTTGATGGTCATCATTTTATAATCGGGCTAAGTTCTCATTTCCGGGACGTTATGGTATCAAAAGATCCAGTCACCATTCAATTACTGGAAGTGGGAGGCGAAATAAAGGAAAAATACAAAGTTCAGTCCCAACGGTGCGATAGTGATTTTCTTATTGGAGCATTACAAATCGCCAACGAATGCGATTTGCAGTATAAAATCAGCCAGAACAAACGTTTGTTGGTTGAACTTGCCCTTATTAAAATTGCACAGCTTACAGTAAAAAAAAAATAGCTGACGCATCCATCGATCCGGTTCTTTTACCATTTTTTGATGGTTCAGGGCCAGTTGTCCCACAGCTGGTTACGCAAAATACTTCGGCAGAGAAACCTGCTGCTCAAATTAATAATGCCACAGAACCGGCTGAGAGACCTGGCACAGTGCGTGTAGTTCGTAAACTGGGAGGATCGTTGACCCCTTCGATAAAAGATGCTTTGGCCGGAAAAGTTGTAGAAAAAAATATTGTTGAGGAGATTGGAAAAGCCGCTTACAGCGAGTACGAAAATTATTTTGAGACTTTTACCAAGGAGCAGCTCGAATTTAAATGGCGCGAGTTCATGGATATGATTCCTGACAGGCCAAATTTAATTGCAACGCTTTCGGTTATTCCAGATATTTATGAGGGGAACAAGCTTTTGCTGAAAATTGGGAATTCAGTTCAGGAAGAGGAAGTAAGACTGGTAAAACCTGAGTTACTTGCTTTCCTTAAACGGGAATTACGCAATTCGGGAATTGAATTGAATACTACGATTGAAAAAATTGAATCGGAGAGGACTCACTTTAGTGATTCAGAAAAATTGCAGGTACTGATACAGAAGAACCCACAATTATTGGAGTTGAAACAGAAATTTAACCTCGATTTTAATGCCTGATTATTAATTATTTTTGCATTTAATTATCAAAGTAAAATTCTAAATTTACTCCACATAACAGGGACAGTCCTTTTTTTTGTATTTTTATAAAAATAAAAAACCAGCTAATATGATTAAGAAAGAAATTTTAGATGCAATGAATGAGCAGATTAATGCTGAATCTTATTCAGCTTATATGTATCTTTCGATGGCAGCATATTACGAAAGTATTGGATTGTCAGGTTTTGCTCATTGGATGAAGATACAATACCAGGAAGAAGCCGCCCATGCAATTAAATTTTTTAACTATGTAACCGAGCGTGGGGGTAAAGTTGTATTAAAAGCAATCCCGCAAGTGCCTGTTGATTTTGATGGAATTGTTGATGTTTTTGAAAAAACCTTGGTTCATGAAAACCATGTTACCGAATTAATTAACAATTTGATGAGTGTCGCTATTGCAGTTAACGACCATGCCTCACAAAGTTTTTTGAAATGGTTTGTCGATGAACAGGTTGAGGAAGAAGCCAATGTCGAAAAAATTCTTTCGACACTTAAGCTAATTAACGGACAAGGTAATGGTATATTTTTGATGGATCGCGAATTAGGCCAGCGTGTTTTCGTTGATCCCAATGCGGCAGCTTAGTTTTGATAAAAAATTATACTTTGGAAAGGGCTGCCGGTTGGTAGCCTTTTTTGTTCAATATTCGTTTAAAGCAAAAAGAGATTATTATGGATGAAGCTATTGAAAAAGCTTATGCACAGTTTTTTGAATTGTGCAGGAATACACTTCCAGAGAAAGATTTAGTGAAGATTCAGGAGGCTTTCAGTTTATTGGTCGAGGTGTTTGGCGATCGGAAAAAAAAATCAGGAGAATTTGTTCTTAGTCATTCTATATCGGTTGCACGTATTGTTGTTGAGGAGATTGGGCTTGGCGTTGATACCATCATTGCTGCCATATTGCACAATATTTTTTATCACGATCATTCGGCCCTGGATATTGAGGGACGTTTCGGAAAATCGGTGACTTCGATTCTTGAAGGGATGGCAAAAATAAATGGTATGGGAACTGATACTGTTGAGCTTCATTCTGAAAATTATAGGGGATTGATGCTCGCTCTTGCCGGCGATGTTCGTGTGATTTTATTGAAAATAGCTGATCGGTTGGAGGTTATGCGCAAACTTGATTTTGACGATGTAACGTTCAGAGCAAAAGTTTCAGTTGAAACCTCGTTTTTATATGCGCCATTAGCCCATCGTCTTGGCCTATACTATATTAATTCTGAATTACTTGATTTATGCCTGAAATATCAACACACCGATGCATACGAGGCTGTTGCTTTGCGATTGAAGGAAACAGATAAGGAAAGGGCGAATTTTGTTGCTGAGTTTGTCAAGCCAATCGAAGAAAAGCTCAATTCGCGTGGGTTTTCGTTCGACATGAAAGCCCGAACGAAATCGATCAACTCTATTTGGCGTAAAATGCAGAAGCAGAATGTTGATTTCGATGAAGTTATGGACTTATTTGCCATTCGGGTTATCCTGAATTCGGAACTTGTTAACGAAAAATCCGACTGCTGGCAAGTTTATTCGATAGTCACCGAAGAATATCAATCGAACCCGAAACGTATGCGCGATTGGATTACAATTCCGAAATCAAACGGTTATGAGTCGCTTCATGCCACGGTTTTGGGGCCGCAAGGGAAATGGGTTGAGATTCAAATCAGGACTAAAAGGATGGATGAGGTAGCTGAGAAGGGTTTGGCTGCTCATTGGAAGTACAAAGGTGGATCGGGTTCATCAGAAATGGAACGATGGTTGGCTAATGTTCGGGAAATATTGGAAAATCCTGAGATGAATATGGTCGACTTTATTGATGATTTTAAGACCAATGTTTATGCTGATGAGATTTTTGTTTTTACTCCGAGAGGTGATTTGAAAAAACTTTCGGCAGGAGCAACTTTACTCGATTTTGCATACGAAGTTCATTCCAGGGTCGGCGATCAATGTGTTGGCGGACGGGTGAATGGAAAAAATGTAACATTGAGGCATAAACTTCAGAATGGAGATCAAATTGAAGTTGATACGTCTTCAAATCAACGGCCAAAATTAGATTGGCTTGATTTTGTGGTAACCTCTAAAGCAAAAAACAGGATCAGGGCCAGTTTAAATGAAGAAGTTAAGCGGCAAGCCGATATTGGGAAAGAGATATTATTACGAAAAGTTAAAAACTGGAAAATTGACTTTAACGATGATAGTATTCGTAAATTATTGAAAGAATATAAGTTAAAGCTTGCCCAGGAATTGTATTACAATATTGCTACTGAAAAGATTGATACGCTTCAGATAAAAGAAATTCTTGTTGGTAAAAAGGAAGAAACTGCCCGTCAGCTGGTAACTGATATGTTACCCAAAGATAAGGTTCAGGACCTTGAATTTTCGAGTGGCGATGATTACCTGGTGATTGATAACAACCTAAAAAATGTTATTTATAAGCTTGCTCCTTGTTGTAACCCAATTTTTGGTGACGATATTTTTGGTTTTGTGACTATTAATGAGGGAATTAAAATACACCGGGCTGGATGTCCGAATGCTCCTCAATTATTCGAACGATATCCATATCGGGTTATCAAAGCTAAATGGCAGGACACAAAGAAAAAATCGTCATTTCAGGCAACTATACGCATTTCTGGAACTGATGAGGTTGGTATTGTAGAGCAAATTACCCATGTTCTGTCTAAAGATATTGGCGTGCAAATGAGATCGATTAATATAGAAACCAGTAATGGTAATTTTGAAGGTGTTTTGAGGGTATTTGTCAATGGAATTGATCATCTCGAATTTTTGATGAATAAACTTCGCGCTATCAACGGTGTTATTTTTGTATCGCGTGCTGATTGAACCCGAAAAAATGATAGGATGGATGACAAATTTATTCAAGCTAAAGAATGTTTTGAGCAAAATGATTTAGATCACGCCATTGATATGTTAAGTAATATCTTAATTAAAGATTCGAGTCATATCGATGCTTTTCTTCTTCGTGGTTTGGTCTATTATCGAATGCAGAAGTGGGGGGAAGCAATCAATGATTTTAGCTCGGTTATCGAGCTAAGTCCCAATCATTCAGAAGCTAAACTGCGTTTAGAAATGACCGAAAATATACTTGGATATTTCACTCCGGATATGTTCAATCCCTGATCAGAATCGTTTGGTTTGCAGCATGATTCAGACTGTAACTTTGTAAAAAGTTGTTAAAAAATTAGGATTATTAAAGCGAATTACTATTTTTGATTCCGTGTAATCAAACTTCAGAAAAGTATAACTAAAGTAAAAAGTATAACTAAAGTAATATAACCTTTTAAATCAAGTTTAGTATGAGACGTATTTTTATTGTGTATTTAATGTTGATTAGTGTGATAGTTGCTAATGCCCAGGTGGCGGAAAAAACTTTTGCTGAATTGAAAAATGAAGGAAATGCTGCTGTAAAAGCAAATGACTTTGTAAAAGCATTGGGTTTATACGAACAGGCAATCGCAAAATTAGGAGATAGCCCAATTACTGACACTATGATGGTTTATAATATGGCCATTTTTGCAGTTAAAGCAAAGAATTTTGACAAAGCAATAAAGTACTTCGACCAGACTATTTCAATGAATCGCAACAAGGTGAACGCATTGTTATCGAAATCGGATGTTTTAAAGGCGTTGAAAAAAGATGATGAAAGCCTGAAGGCAATGGAAGATGCTTATGCCATTGCTCCAAAAGATACCAAAGTAAAAGGAAGATTGGCTGGTTATTATGTGAAAGCAGCTTCTGTTGTTTACTCAAAAGGTGGTGCAATTATTAATAAAGCAAATGCTGATCTGGCTGCTAAGAAATTAAACGATGCCGGATATAAAGCTGCTGTTGCTGATGCAAGTGCTGAATTTAAAAAAGCTTTACCTTTAATTGAAAAAGCTTTAGGTTACGATGAAGCCAATGCAACTGCAAAACAATTGAAAGCAGCTTGTGAAGCCGCTTTGAAATAATTTAAGAAAATATTTTTTGATTGAAGCGAGGTGCCCGAATGGGCACTTCGCTTTTTTTTAGCTAAATGTTCTGATCATGATTTATATATGGTTCGAGCCATTCAATGTAATTGAATGAGTTTAGGAACTGTCGTTCAAAAGGGCTGGCCTTTAATTTTAAAAGGTTTTCTTTGGTTTGCTTAAGCTTTTTGGTTTGCTTGTGGTGATGTCCACCTAATCTGATTAAGTTAACAGTTTTTAAAATAATCGCTTCACTTTCAAGTAGTTTACCGCTTTTCTTTAAATCGCGCTCAAATGATCGGATTTCTGAGTCAAGATAGTCCTGATCGCCTAATTTGCAATGAATCAGAATGTTTAGAAATCTAATAGGTTTTGTTTGTGGCTGCTGACTGAAAGGTTTTCCTGTATTTAGAATTGGTCGGATAACTTTTAGTGCCTGCTTATAATTTTGATTCCAAAAGTGGACCACTGCCGCTTGTAAAGCTATCTCAGCCTGTGTTGCAAAAGTCAGCCCGCTTTGTTTTTCGGTAATGTCAGGCCACATTCTGAATAAATGATCCTGTGCTTCAGTATAAAGTTTTTGATCAGTTAAAATTAAGCTTTCAAAGATGAAAATAAGTGGTTTAATGACGCTCTGTGTTGCAGGAAACTCAATTGTTAGGTTTCCTAATTTGTCGATGAAATAAGGCATTTCTTTATAGTTCCCAAACCATCGAAGGTTGTTCAAAATTCCCCGAATATGATTGATGTAAAAAAATGGTGGGTTTCCCCAAAGTTTACGGTTTTGTTCAAAAAGTTCGTTTAGCTCGTAATATACTTTCAGACTAGATTTGGGATTTCCCGTTTTCATAAAATAGGCCGATTGAAACAACAGGTGAAGTTTTTGCGCCTCAAACGAATTTTTATTTTGTCCGGATATTGCTTGTAATTCATTAAAAGCCAAATCATTTAGCTTTATTTTTTCTTCCTCGTTCCGTACTGTCCCATGTTTAATTTGTCGTAGCGAAATGAGGTTGTAAAGTCCGGTGTGGTTTTCGATTGCTCGTTGTTGACGAGAAACCGACTCTATTTTTGATTGCTTTTTCACCAGTTGGTCTTCATCCATTTCACTAAATTCGAGTTGGTTATGGATTTGTATTTCGAGCTTGGCTAAAAGTAGGAAATGACTAAATAGTTCGTATTCCAGAGCAATATTTTTTGTTTTGGTAATTAATTGAAGGCTTTCCTTGCACAAATTTCGTTTGAACAGAAACCTGGCCTGTTGATAGGATTTCAATACGCCGAATTCAATTTCAGTTTCAGTGTCTCTAGTCGAAAGTCTATCTAATAATTTATGATATAGATGTTTACATGCGATTTCGAAGCTGGCGCCTGGCCTCTCTCTTTTAAATTCAGTTCTGACTGTATCGGCGTCTGTGTAGTTATTTTGTATGATCTCGTACAACAATTGATAGTCTTTTTCGCCTTCGTAAATCTGGTTATGGAGGCCAAAATATCGCTTATCTGCGCTATCCATTGAGTTAATCAGTACAATCAGGCTATCTAGTTTCGACATGGAATGTTTTATAACAGGGTATATGATAAAATTAGTTCTAAAATATCAGAAATTATTAATTTTAGTAGTATTTAAAATTTTTATAATCAATTGTTTGATATTTATATTTCAAATTATTTTTCGTTTTAAAAATATAAAAAATAATGAATATAGGTTCAAAAAACCTAAGTAGGATTGTTTAAATTCGTTTAGTTAAAATAAAGCTAGCTTATGAATCCAAAAAAAATACTTGTTGTTGGTAGTTCGAATACCGATATGGTTATTAAAACACATAAATTTCCAGCGCCTGGAGAAACAATTCTGGGTGGACGCTTTCTAATGAATGCAGGTGGAAAAGGCGCCAATCAGGCGGTAGCGGCTGCCCGGTTGGGAGGTGTTGTTGCATTTGTAGGTAAAATTGGGGAAGATATTTTTGGGAAACAAGCAGTTCAGCAACTCGAAGACGAAGGTATTGATGTCAGTTTTGTAGCTGTTGATCCCGAAAATCCCAGTGGGGTGGCAATGATAACAGTTGACCGAAATGCTGAAAATTCAATTGTTGTAGCCCCAGGATCAAATGGAACCCTGAGCCCATCCGATTTTGACAAAGCTATGTCGAAACTTGATGAATCTGATTATGTGCTGATGCAACTTGAAATTCCTATTCCAACGGTTGAATACATTGCCGAAAAAGCTTCGTTAAAAAAGAAAAAAGTGATACTAAATCCAGCACCTGCTGCGGTCCTTTCTGGTGAGTTACTTCAAAATCTTTATTTGATTACTCCGAATGAAACAGAAGCCGAATTGTTGACTGGCATTAAGGTTACTGATGAAGTCTCGGCATTGAAGGCGGCCACACAGTTACATGAAAACGGAGTAGAATCTGTGATTATTACAATGGGTGCAGCAGGTGCATTTTTACTCGAAAATGGACAGTCGCAATTGATCAAAGCCCCTAAAGTGAATGCTGTTGATACAACAGCTGCTGGCGATACTTTCAATGGAGCTCTTATTGTTGCTTTATCTGAAGGTAAGTCTGTTTCAGAAGCTATTGTTTTTGCAAACAAGGCAGCTTCAATTTCAGTCACTCGAATTGGAGCCCAGTCATCAGTTCCCTATAGAAGAGAAATTTTAAACTAAAACCATAATCATGAAAAAGTACTTATTGACCTTGTGTTTACCAGTAATTGTTTTACTGATAACCTCTTGTATGCCCCAAAAGGATTCCGATACAAGGATTATTCAACTCGAAAAATTACGAGATAAAATCGCTGGCGGTTGGGCCGGAAAAATGATTGGTGTTACTTATGGCGCTCCTACCGAATTCAGAGCCCAGGGCAAAACATACGAAGACTCTATAAAATGGAGGCCTGCTGATGTTAAAGGTTCTATTTGGCAGGACGATATATATGTTCAGCTTACTTTCCTCATGACCATGGATCGTTATGGGATAAATGCTCCAACCAAAAAATTCCAGGAGTTGTTTGCCAAGGCTGGTTATCATTTGTGGCATGCCAACGTTCAGGCCCGTAAGAACTATTTTGATAGTATTTTCCCTCCGCAATCGGGTTTGCCTGAAAACAATCTGCATGCTGATGATATTGATTTCCAAATAGAAGCAGACTATATTGGTTTTATGTGCCCGGGAATGCCTTATACAGCGAACCAGATAGCCGATAAAATTGGCCATATCATGAATTATGGCGACGGGGTTTATGGTGGCGCTTTTGTTGCTTCTTTATATGCTGAAGCTTATTTTGAAAGCGATATGACAAAGCTGATTGAAAAAGCATTGTTGTCGATTCCGGCACAAAGTGATTATGCAAAAATTGTAAATGATGTGATTCTGTTGCACAAACAATATCCTGCTGATTGGCGGGCTGCCTGGAATGAGTTAGAAGCGAAATGGGGCCATGTGCAGATTTGTGGGGCTGGTACGCCGTTTAATATTGATGCTAAATTTAACGGTGCATTTATCGTAATGGGCTTGCTTTATGGCGAAGGTGATCCGGTGAAAACGATGGAAATTTCAACCCGTTGTGGTCAGGATTCAGACTGTAACCCGTCGAATGCGATGGCCGTTTTAGGAGTTATTAAAGGATTAAGTGGCCTGCCTGCTGAATATCAGTCTGCAGTAAAAGCAATTGGAGATTCGTTGTTCATAAACACCGATTATTCATTCAATAAAGCAGTTAATAAGACTTTGGAATATGCTCAAAAACTGGCAGTACAAAATGGTGGAGAGTCAACTTCTGACCAATTGAAAATAAAAGTACAAAAACCTCAGCCAATGGCATTGGAGGTTGCTTTTCCTAAGCTTGTTTTTGATAAAAAAGTCAGTGTTTTTAATGAAACCCAAGGCTGGAAACTCAAAGGTAAATGGGCTGAATTTGGTGGAAAACAAGCCAAATTTAGTAGTGCAGTGGGCGATGAAATCAGCTTTGCTTTTGAAGGAACCGGTGTTTCAGTTGTTGGAAACTGGCTTAAAGATGGCGGAAAAGCTGATGTTTATGTTGATGGGCAACTCAAACGTACAATTGATTGCTATTTCTACTTCTCCAAACAAGAACACAATAATATGGATTTGTACCACATTACAAATCTTCCTTCTGGAAAACATACTATAAAACTGGTTGTGAAAGGTGAAAAACGTCCCGAATCATCAGGAACTAATGTTTATGTATCTGAAGCTGTGGTGTTTAAAACGGCTGATAAAATCAATGAAAATTATAAATTCTCATTTCAGAAATAGTTTATTTAAATGAAATAGCCATCTCGCCTAAGGCGAGACCAACCGTAAATGAATAAATGGCTATTCCATACGTTGGATTGTTCGATTAAAAGAAAATCTTAATACGCTGATTTTGAGACGTTAGACGAAAATTTATACAAATGAAAAGTAATTTCTTTTTTTTGAGTGTATGGTTGTTTCTGATGACAATAACAGGATATACACGTGCGGCTCAACCAGTTAAAGTGATTTTTGATTCGGATATGGGCCCCGATTTTGATGATGTTGGTGCTATTACAATTCTCCATGCTCTTGCAGCCAGGGGCGAATGCGAAATTTTGGCAACTGTTGCCAGCGACGGTTATCCTTATATTGCACCAACGCTTGAGGTTTTCAACCGATATTTCGGTAAACCTGAAATTCCGGTAGGCGCTCCAGGGAAAAATGCCCCGTCCTTTTCATGTCCAAATCATTGGAACGACTCTCTCGTAGCAAAGTATTTGCCTGAAAAGAAAACAAATGCCAATTATCCTTTGGCAGTTGAGGTTTATCGTAAGGTTTTGGCCCATCAACCCGATAAAAGTGTGGTAATTATTACTGTTGGGTTTACTTCCAATCTGGCAGATTTACTTAAATCGGGCCCCGACAAATATAGTCCGCTTACAGGAAAAGATTTGGTCGCACGAAAAGTAAAAAAGTGGGTGGCTATGGCTGGAGTTTTCCCTGAAGGAAGTGAATTCAATGTAAACCAACATGCCGATGCTTCCATGTTTGTATTTCAAAATTGGCCTTCTCCTATACTTTTCAGTGGTTTCGAAATTGGAGTTAAAATAATGACTGGCAATAAAGTTGCTTTAGAAGGCAGTAAAGATAGTCCTGTTCATTGGGCCTACAAATATTGTCTTGAAACTTATGACAAGAAACCAATCCGAATGCGTAACTCATGGGACCATACTGCTGTTTTATGTGCCGTTCGTAATCCTGAAAACTATTTTTATGTGATTGGAAATGGAACATTCGTTTGTAATCCTGATGGTTCAAATAGCTGGAACGCCGATAAGAATTCAAATCATTCGTTTTTGGTACATAAATACCCGTACCAGAGAATAGCTGATATCTTGGATGATTTAATGCTGTATGAACCTAAGAAAAACTAATTGTCAAATACTAAATCCTGAACTATGTATATCGTTAATTCTTATTCGTTTGCAGTTATTCTTTGCATAGTAACTATGTTATGTTGGGGGTCGTGGGCAAATACCCAGAAATTAGCGCAGAAATCCTGGCGGTTTGAATTGTTTTACTGGGATTATGTGATTGGTATTTTGCTAATGTCGATATTGTTCTCGTTTACTTTAGGAAGCGCAGGTGCACTGGGCCGTAATTTCATTGCTGATATTAGTCAGGCCGAAATGACCAATATAGAAAGCGCTTTTTTAGGTGGAGTACTTTTTAATTTGGCTAACATTTTGGTCGCAGCGGCAATTGCTATCGCCGGAATGTCAGTTGCTTTTCCTGTCGGGATTGGAATTGCACTTGTACTTGGTGTCTTGGTAAACTATATGGCTAAGCCTCAGGGAAATGCGCTCTGGCTTTTTCTAGGCGTTGGTTTGGTTACATTAGCTATTATTTTTGATGCTATTGCCTACCGCCGGAAAGCATCCCAATCACAAAAAGTTCCGACTAAAGGGATTGTATTATCAGTGATTGGTGGCGTTTTAATGGCTTTGTTTTACCGGTTTGTCGCAAGTTCAATGGCTACTAATTTTGAACAACCTGAAACAGGATTTTTAACTCCCTATACGGCAGTATTTATTTTCTCGTTGGGGATATTGATTAGTAATTTCCTGTTTAATACAATTCTCATGAAAAAGCCTTTTGAAGGTGTTCCAGTAACTTATCTCCAATATTTTAAAGGAACTATAAAAGAGCATTTAACAGGAATACTTGGCGGTATAATCTGGTGTATTGGAATGATGTTTAGCATCATTGCCGCAGGTAAAGCTGGTTATGCAATCTCTTATGGTTTGGGGCAAGGTGCAACTTTAGTAGCAGCGCTATGGGGCGTTTTTATCTGGAAAGAATTCTCGGGAACAAAGGGAACTTTTACTCTTCTTTTCACAATGTTCCTGCTGTTTCTTGCCGGGCTGGGCTTAATAATTTATGCTGGTGTTTAACCTTTAAACTGTTTGTTTTTCATTTTTTTAAGAATTGAATTATTCCTTTTGATCATTCAGAAGCCACAAATGATAATTCAAATGTCACGTTCAGACATCCGTCCCAATAAATGTTTGTGAAGAAGTGTTTAATAGATAATTTTATGGGGTTATCTATGATATTATGGGAAATTCAGTTCAAACATTTAAAGATTTGCGCGAAGCTTCGTTGTTAAGTAAAGATCAAGCGGAATTAGATCAAATTACTACTGGTTTATTAAAAGGCTTTGTAGGCAGTACTAAACAAAAATTTGAATTACTAGGTTCGCATTTAAAGGATGATCGAATTGTTGATTTTTATAATCTTTTGCCTGAGTTTAAATGTTTTGTGGAATATTCGGATGAGCTTAATCGATATTATTATCTTCTGAGAGGTTATTCGGGCGCACTTGCAAAACTAAAAGAACGTACGTCAGTTAAAGAAGCTAAACGAATATATGCTTATTATTTCGGTAAATATGGTGACCGGAGGTTAATTGTAAACGAGCATTGGTTAGAAAAGAAGAGGTGGGAATTTTTAGACGAACTCCAAGGTATTTATAGTGAATTTGAGTTAAGCTTATTTATAGAGAAATTTCAATATATATTAAAGGTTAATTTTAGGACATATAAACATTTTCTATTTGGTTTTTTAGGAGAGTAACAGGTAGTAATAACCCATTGTTTTGAATTTTAGTATTATTTTTTTTGTGTGGGTTATCTTACAAAGTTTTTTAAATTATTTCTAAATAGCATCGAATTGAAGCTGTTTATATGTATATTTACGCCTTCACCTTGAGTGTCGCAGTAGTTTGGGTTTTCAGGTTATTATAACATTAATATCCATGGAATCAGCTAGAAAACCTAAAATACTACTTGTCGAAGATAATCTTATTAATCAGAGGGTTGTTGTTTTGACTTTAAGACACCTGCATTTTGATTGTGATGTTGCTTCCAATGGAAGTGAAGCTTTTGAGAAATTCAAGCAAAAAGAATACGATATAATTTTTATGGACATTCAAATGCCTGTATTAAACGGATTAGAAGCAACGAAACTCATTAGGAATTATGAGAAATCTACAGGCATAAAAAAAGGAGTTTTTGTAATTGCCCTTACAGCAAATGAACCTGCTGAGTTTAGCGGTAAATATTTGGAAGCCGGAATGGATGGGTTTATCGAAAAACCTTTAAGGGCTGAACAATTATCTGTATATATTGATCAACTTTTCAATTCAAGGATAAATGAAACTACTCCGGTGGAGTAGTTTTTTTATTTCTATTTCTTACCTTTTTATTTGTTGTTAAAACCTTTTGATGTTGTCAATATTTTGTAAGAAAGTATATTCAAATAAACTCCTCTTTCTTCGGTATCTTTACTATTTTGTTGATTAGTAGTTGGTTGAACGATAATGATATATCCGGGTATTTGTTAATAAATCTTATTATTTAGAACCTGATCAAATTTTGTATCTTGTTGTAATACTGACGGATACTTAATATTTTTACCAAGAATCAAATTTAACTCAACCATGAAACAATTGTCAATCTTTTTACTGTTTTTTATTGCTGTTACCTCATTTGCACAGGATGCAACCCAATGGCGTGGATTAAATTCTACAGGTATATATTCGGTCGAAAAATTATTACCTCTTTGGCCAGCCGATGGCCCCAAAATAATATGGTCATTCGAGAAGCTTGGACAAGGATATTCTTCTCCAGCCTTTGCAAACGATAAAATTTACATCAATGGGATGGAAAACGGACAAGCCGTTTTGTATGTATTTGATATGAATGGTAAAGAGCTTCACCAAATGAAGTATGGAAAAGAGTTTGATGCCAGCTTCCCCGGTTCCCGATCAACTCCTACTATTGTCGGGGATTTGGCCTATTTGTTCACCGGGCATGGAGTATTAATCTGCCTCGATTTGAAGTCAGGTAAACCGGTATGGCAAAAAGATTTGATTAATGATTTTGGTGGTTCGAACATTACCTGGGGATATACTGAGTCGATTTTAGTTGATGGTGATAAACTTTTCTGCACACCGGGAGGAAAAACAAACAATGTAGTTGCATTGAATCGCATGACTGGAACTACAATATGGAGTTGTCCCGGAGTTGGCGATTTATCGGCTTATTGTACGCCATTGCTTGTTAAACTTCCTTCGAGGCAATTACTGGTTACTCATACAGCTGGCCATGTTGTTGGCATTGATGCCAATACAGGCAAACTACTTTGGAGTTTTGCTCATCCTAATCAGTGGTCAGTTCACCCTAATACTCCGATTTATCAGGATGGTGGGCTGTTTGTATTCAGTGGATACGGACAGGGTGGCGAAAAACTCAAATTGAGCGAAGATGGCAGCTCTGTAACAAAAGAGTGGGATATTAAGAGCTTCGATAGCCGTATGGGCGGGGCTGTTTTAATTGATGGATATTTGTATGGATCGGGTGATAACGGCCGTAGCTGGCAATGTATCGATTGGAAAACAGGCGCTCAGAAATACTCGTCAACCGAAGTAGCTAAAGGAGTTGTTATTGCAGCTAATAAAACTCTGATTGGGTACAGCGAAAGAGGCGAATTATTTATGGCCGAAGCTAACCCTTCGGTTTTGAAAATTGCTTCAAAAACAAAAGTAAATTTAGGCAATGAGCAGCATTGGGCTCATCCGGTTATTTACAAAGGCATCTTATATATTAGGCATGGCAATGCATTAATTGCTTATAAAATTTCAGAATAAAAACAGAAAACCAGCTTTATGAAAAAAATCAGCTTGATTATTGTTCTTCTTTTTTCAGTAATAGTGGTCGTCGCTCAGCCAATTCAGTGGCGTGGAGCCAATCGTGACGGGAAATTTACAGATACCGGATTATTAAAAAAATGGCCCGATGCCGGACCTCAGTTAATTCTGAAAGTTGAAGGTATTGGAAAAGGTTATTCGTCGGTTATTGCTACCGATAAATATATGTTTGTAACCGGCATGATTGATACGCTCGATTACTTATCTTGCATTGCCATGGATGGTCAAATTAAGTGGAAAGTACCTTATGGCCGTTCGTGGAAACAATCTTTTCCTGAAACCCGTGGGTCGGCGACAATTGAGGGTGACCGGGTTTATGTGGTTAGTGGAACTGGTCAGTTATCTTGTATCAATGTTGAGGATGGTGCTACAATTTGGAAAGTTGATGTTGACAAGGATTTTAAAGCTGAATGGCATATATGGGGAGTTTCAGAATCACCACTTATTGTTGATGATAAAGTAATCTGCTCTCCTGGCGGAAAGCAAACTTCAATCGTTGCATTTGATAAAATGACCGGTAAGCTAATTTGGCAAAGCAAATCAGTTGGAGGGCCACGTACATATTTGTCGCCAACAATTTATCAGTACAAAAGCTTTAGGTATATACTTGCTGCAACAGGAACACATTTAGTAGCTCTCGAACCTGAGACTGGTAATGTTGTTTGGACCTTCCAATACTGGGATGGCGCCAAATGGGATCAACCGGGTTTAATTTGGGCAAATACTCCTGTATTTAACGGACCAGATATTTTTATATCGATGGGCTACGATTACCGCAATGTGATGCTTACCATGAGCGAAGATGGAAAATCGGTAAAAGAAAAATGGAGCAATATGGTTTTGGATAATCACCATCACGGTTTGATTGAAATGAATGGTTATTTATATGGCTCGAACTGGATTAGTAACTCAAAAGGGAAATGGGTTTGCATGGACTGGAACACTGGCGAAACTAAATATGAAACCGATTGGCTAACCAAAGGGGAGTTGGTTTATGCTGATGGACTTTTCTATATTCTTGAAGAAAAGACCGGAACAATGGCTCTGGTAAATCCTAATCCACAAAATTTTGATGTGATAAGTTCATTCAAATTGCAGGGAGGAACTGGCCCTTTCTGGTCGCATCCGTTTATCGCCAACGGCAAACTGTATTTGCGTCATGGCGATGTGTTATTTGTATATAACATCAAAGCTTAAGGCGATTTACGATTTCAATGGTCAATAGTAAATTACCTAAATAGTCAATAATGAGGTTGCTAATATTTCTACCGGTATTTTTTCTTTCCATCAGTTTGTTTGCCCAAGATATTGTCGAGTGGCGGGGCCCAAATCGTTCGGGAGTTTATCCTGATCAAAACTTATTGAAAGTTTGGCCTGAAAAAGGACCGAAGATGGTTCTGGAGATTAATAACATTGGGAATGGGTATTCTTCGCCGGTAGTTTATAAAAATGTAATTTTTGTCACCGGGCTAAAAGATACAATGGATGTTATTTCGGCTTACGATATGACTGGGCAAAAGAAATGGGAAACCCCTTATGGTAGAGCCTGGGCTCGAACATTCCCTGAAACACGTTGTACACCAACTATTGAAAATAATCGTATTTACTTGGTAAGTGGAATGGGACAAGTAGCTTGTGCTGATGCAGTTTCCGGGAAACTGATTTGGTCAGTTGATGCTCAAAATATGTTCAGGGGTGAACCGCATAAATGGGGAATTGCAGAGTCGGCTGTGATTTCAGATAAAGCTGTTTTTTATGTCACAGGCGGCGAAGAAACTTCGGTAGTTGCACTGGATAAAAGAAACGGAAATTTGTTGTGGAAAACCAAAAGTTTGGGAGGCACAAGAGCTTATGCTTCATCGGTAATAATTGAAAAAGCAGGGCTGAAGTTGTTGCTGGCTCAAACGGCCCGTTACCTGATGGGAATAAATACTGAAAATGGGGATATTGTGTGGAATTTCGATTTGTTGCCATATCATCCGGGAGAAATTGGAATAGGTGCAAATACCAATACTCCATTGTATTACGATAGCAAAATCTTTATCAGTAGCGGATATGACCATCCCGGAATTTTGCTCAAACTGGCTGATGATGCAAAGTCGGTTTCAGTGATTTGGACTAATCCTGATTTTGATAATCATATTGGAGGTATTGTAAAAATTGACGGTTATCTCTTTGGTTCAAATTGGAAAACCAATACTACTGGTAACTGGATTTGTGTCGATTGGAACACGGGCAGCACAATGTATGAAACCAAATGGTTTAACAAAGGTCCGGTTATTTCAGCCAATGATATGCTTTATTGTTTGGAGGAGAAAACAGGTAATTTGGCTTTAGTTAAACCAATACCTGATAAATTTGACGTGGTAAGTTCGTTTAGAATTGAGAAAGGCACCGGTCCGTATTGGGCGCATCCTGCAATTTTCGACGGGAGATTGTATGTAAGGCATGGCGAATGGCTGATGGTTTATGATTTGAAAAATTAATTCGAAGTGAACTAAAGTTGTATCGGGGAAAAATAAAAACAAAAAATCTTGGAAAAGAATTTTAAATATATATTCTGGTCAGTTGTTGCGGTACTTGTAATCCTGTTGTTTTGGTGGATGTTTCGCGATCCGACCGGCAAATTTGCCGAAAGCTTGCCAGGCGCCGACAATCGCGGAAAAGATTCAATAATGGCCGGTCCGCCTGTGAATATCGGAGAAAAGTTTGAATTTTTCGGAACAACCAACACTACACTAAAAGGAACATGGACCCGCTTCCGTGGTGCTGATTATGACAATATCGTTAAGAATTCAGTTCCATTAAAGAGCTCATGGTCGGGAAACGAACCAGAACTTAAATGGTCGGTCGATTTGGGTGAAGGCCATGCCGGACCTGCCATTTATGAAGGCAAAGTTTATGTGATGGACTACGATGAGGCCACGCGTTCAGACGCTCTCCGGTGCTTTTCTCTGGAAGATGGCAAGGAGCTATGGCGTCGTTCATATAAAGTGCCATTGAAACGCAATCACGGTATGTCGCGCACGGTCCCGGCTGTAACTGCCGACTATGTGCTGACCATCGGTCCGCGTTGCCACGTAATGTGTGTGAAACGAGAAACCGGCGATTTGGTTTGGGGTTTGGATATGGTTCAGAAATACCAGACTGAAGTGCCGTTGTGGTTTACCGGCCAGTGCCCGATGATTGATGGGAACAAAGCAATCCTGGCGCCCGGTGGAACTTCGGTAATGATTGCCGTGGATATGGCTACCGGGAAAGTTCTGTGGGAAACACCCAATCCGGGAGGAATCAAAATGTCGCATTCGTCGATCATGCCGTGGACGTTCAAAGGAAAGAAAATGTATGTGTATAGCGCGGTTGGAGCTGTTTTGGCTGTTTCGGCTGAAGGTCCCGATGAAGGTAAGATTCTCTGGAAGTCAACAGCCTGGAACCATGCTGTTGTTGCGCCATCACCGGTTTGCTTCCCTGATGGTAAAATATTCCTGACGGCTGGTTATGGAGCAGGAAGTATGATGATCAAAGTATCTCAGGCCGGAAGCGAATATAAAGTTGATGTGCTGAAACAATATCCACCCAAGGACGGTATGGCTTGCGAACAGCAGACTCCGGTTGTTTGGGAGGGAATGATGTATGGCATCGAACCGAAAGATGCTGGCCCGTTGCGCAACCAATTGATTTGTGTCGATCCGAACGATGTGAATAAAGTCATTTGGACTTCAGGAAAAGACGGACGTTTTGGCCTTGGCCCGTACCTTATTGCCGATCAGAAAATATTTGTGCTCGACGACGAAGGTGTTCTTACGATGATTAAGCCTGACAAAAATAAGTATGTTCAGTTGGCTCAAAAGAAATTGTTTGATGGTGTTGATGCCTGGGGACCAATGGCTTTGGCTGACGGCTTTTTGATGTTGCGCGATTCGAAAAAAATGTATTGTGTAAAAGTTAATTAGTTAGCGATGAACCGGAAACTGGTAAATATTGTGCTGATTGTGATGGCTGTAGCCATTGTTATTATCATTGGCAGGGATTTTATCGGTAAAAAAGCCGGTAAGCCCATCGAAAATCCTTATGAATACAATATTGACGAATTTAAGAAAGTTGATTCAACCCAAATTTTGTATTCTGAGAAGATAAATTTTCCTGTAAAAGCTTACAGTTGGGGTGGTATCGCCGTATCTGATTCATCAATAATTGTTGCTACGGCGAATAACCTGCTTCAGTACAATTACAAAGGAAAGTTGATTTCATCGAAACAGATGATTGACACTGCTACCTGTGTGGCCGTGGATAAGAACCGGCAGATTTGGGTTGGAATGCGCCATTATGTGGTGATGTACGACATGAATGGAATACTGATAAAACGATGGAATTCGTTTGGCGAAAATGCTGTGATTACTTCGCTTGCGGTTTCTGATGAGTTTGTTTATGTGGCCGATGCTGGTAACCGGATCGTTTACCAGTGCAATTTGAATGGCCAGACAGAGCAAAAGATTGGCGAAAAAGACGAACATAAAGGTATTCCCGGATTCATAATCCCGAGTCCGTATTTCGACGTTGCGCTCGACGATCGTGGTTTCCTTTGGGCAGCCAATACCGGCAGGCATGTTTTCGAAAACTATAATCCCGATGGCTCATTGCGAACCTCTTGGGGTGTGACCAGTTTTAAAGTCGAAGGTTTTAGTGGATGTTGCAATCCTGCTCATTTTGCAATTTTGGACGATAATTCGTTTGTAACCAGCGAAAAAGGAATGCCTCGAATTAAATTGTACGATCAGCACGGGCAATTCATTGGAGTAGTTGCCGCTCCCGGTTCGTTTACCGGATCTAGTGCGCCAGATATTGCAGTTGACAAACAGCACCGGGTGATTGCCCTTGATTTTGAACGAAACCAGGTTCGTATTTTTGAAAGGAAGAAAGAGTCGTATTCGCACACATGATAAGGCTGCCTAATCTTTCGCCCCTTCAGGGCTTTATAGAATTGTGTCGGATCTTTGCACTGGGCTTCACCCTGTGTTTACAGATTAAACCCCTTCGGGGCAAGCAGATCGAATGAGCCCTGATAGGGCGAAATCTAATAGCGATGGGCTGCGCCCATCGAATAAGAAAAGATAAAAAATCCGCCCGCGCGGAAATGATGAACATAGTGAGAACGATATTTCGGACGGAACAGAGCAAACGCTGAAAAGAATGATAAAAATGAACGATATAAAAAACTCACGCCGCGAATTTTTCAGAACGGCAGGCCAACTAACCTTCCTTTCGGTGATGATTGGTGGTTCTACATGGCTGATACACGAAAACCGGGTGCAAACTTATGGTTGTTCCGATAGCCAGTTTTGCAAAAGCTGTCATAAAATAAACACCTGCTCTCTCGACCAGGCTCAACAATTCAGGAAAAATGAGCGATAAATTAACAACCAAGGGAATGGAGCGCCGCCGGTTTATCCGTACGAGTATGCAAATGGCTTTGGCCGTTTCTCTGGGTGGTGTTGCCGGTTATTCGGTTCTTTCGTCAACTTCCAGGAAAATGGTTTGGCAGATCGATCCGTTTAAATGCGTGCAGTGTGGTCGTTGTGCTACCGAGTGTGTGATGACTCCATCGGCGGTGAAATGCGTTCATGCCTACGCTTTGTGCGGTTATTGCGACCTGTGTGGCGGTTACCTGAAACCCGACCCGAATGCGCGTACAACGGCTGCCGAAAACCAGCTTTGTCCAACTTCGGCAATTAAGCGTAAATATATCGAGGAGCCCTATTTCGAATATGAAATTGATGAGGCGCTTTGTATCGGATGTGCAAAATGTGTAGCCGGATGTACATCGTTTGGTAACGGTTCACTGCATCTGCAAATCAGGCATAACGAATGTAAAAACTGTAACGAATGTGCTATCGCCCGAGTTTGTCCGGCTGATGCTTTCCAGCGTGTTCCTTATGATACGCCTTACATGATTAAGGGCGGATTTACTAAAGAAAGTGCTGCTAAACCAACAGAAAAGAAAGGATAAAAAAGCTACAAGCTTTATGTATCAAGTCTCAGGAAGTTTTTATACTCAGGGTTTGATACTTGAAGCTATATTTTACTTAACTATGAACCAAATAAAACGATATTTTCTACTAATCAGTATCCTGATTGTAACAACGTTTCAATCGTTTGGAGCTGCAGAGGCCAAACAACGGTTTCCAAAACCTGAATTTGCAAATGGATATACGCAGCCGGATACAACAGCTCCAACGCTACGATTTGCATTTCTCGAATATTTTGATGTATTTGTATTGCTGGTGGTTTTATCGGTTACAACCTGGTTTGTGCTGAAAAAGCGCTCACGTCGAGGCGTGTTCTGGACATCAGTATTTTCCCTGTTGTATTTCGGGTTTTACCGCGAAGGATGTATTTGCTCTATTGGTTCAATCCAAAATGTTGTTCTGGCGCTGGTCGATTCAACTTATGCCATTCCGCTCACCGCATTGCTGTTTTTCCTGTTGCCGCTGGTATTTTCGCTGTTCTTCGGGCGAACATTTTGTGCCGGTGCTTGTCCGTTGGGCGCTATTCAGGATATCATTGTTTTAAAACCTATTGAATTACCCAAATGGATTCAGAAAGTACTAGGGTTGATTCCCTATTTATATCTGGGCCTTGCTGTGCTTTACGTGGCTACCAAATCTGAATTCATCATTTGCCGGTACGATCCGTTTGTCGGGTTTTTCCGCTTCAACGCGCCGTTTGACATGCTCATTTTGGGGATACTGTTCCTCGCTGTTGGCGTTTTTGTTGCCCGTCCGTATTGTCGTTTTTTCTGTCCGTATGGTGTTTTGCTGGGCTGGATGTCACGGTTTTCATCGCGCCACATGTCGATTACACCTGCAGCTTGTATTCAATGTAAACTGTGCTCCAACTCGTGCCCGTTTGGCGCCATTGACGAGCCTATAGCCGAAACCGGGAAACGCCGGAGCAACGTTAACCGCCTGATGACCTATTTTGTGCTTCTTCCATTGTGGATTGGCATTGGTGGATTTGCCGGTTCAATGGTGCATATTCCGTTGTCTAAATTCAATAAGACAGTATACCTGGCCGATCAGATTATTGAGCATCCTGAAGTAAAGAATGATCCTAAAAATATTGATGTGCGTACGTTCCTTGGTTCAGGAAAATCGACCGAACAACTGGTTCAGGAAGCACACGACATACAGCGCCAGTTTTATTGGGGTGGCTGGATTCTTGGTGGTTTCATGGGACTGATAATTGGTTCGAGCCTGATCAACCTCTCGAAGTTCCGCAGACGTGAAGACTGGGAACCCAACAAAACCAATTGCCTGAGCTGTGCCCGCTGTATGGATTATTGTCCGGTGAAAAAGGAATAGGAGATAAGTCCCTCCAAACCTCTCTCTCCTAAGGCGAGAAGGCTTAGGACTATTGCTGATTTTGGAGGTATTTTGGTTATTGAATATTGGTCATTGGAAATTCCAAAGATATTTATAGTTCTGAAAAATTTGAATGATGCTTCACAAAGTCCCCCTTCGGGGGATTCAGGGGGCTTTTAAACGTATAAGATGAATAAAACTAAATTTGCCCATTTCATTGCCATTATTGCGGGCGGCTTTGCCTTGTTGCTGGCTGTTTTACTGATAGCCAATTTTATTCAGACCAAATTGAATAATCCCATTGAGAATAAAACTATTCCGGCATTGGTAAAACGCCTGAGTGAAAATCCATCGGACGAATCGCTGAAAGCTGAAATACGGGCTTTCGACCTGATGGCCCGCAAAGCCTATTTTACCAGCCAATGGCAATTGCGCACCGGTAGTTACCTCATGTTTCTGGGGTTGATAATTTCCATTCTGGCTGTTCGCTATATTTTGGCCGCCAAGTCGAAATTGAACGAGATTGATCCGGCCAACGAAGCAAAAGGTCTGGATAAACTGGTCGCACAAAAGTGGGTGATTTATGTGGGCTCGGGCTTGGTTGTTATAGCTGTTGTTTCAGGATTTCTCGCTTCAAATTCATTGTCTGATTATAATGTTGATGAAAATATCGAGGCATCAAACGAGCAATCTACAGCGCAGACTCCAAATACAGCGAACACAGAACAGGCCCCGGCTTCTGCTGTCCAGGCAACACAGGAGGCTCCTTCTGGTACCGAAACAGCAACTGTCACTGCGGCTCAAACCAACAATCAGCAAACTGCCACAGAGGTTCAGACAGAAGTAAAACCGGCAGCATTACCTACGATTGCTCAGTTAAAAGCCAATTATCCTTTTTTTCGCGGACCATTTGGCGATGGGGTAGCATTCCAGAAAAATACGCCAACCGATTGGAATGGCGCTGGTGGCAAAAATGTGATCTGGAAAGTGAAAGTGCCCAAATCGGGATTTAGTTCGCCAATAATTTGGAAAGATAAACTCTTTGTGACTGGGGCCGATGCACAAGCCCGCATGGTTTACTGTTACGATAAAAAATCAGGGAAGCTGCTTTGGGAGGCCGCTGCCGACAATATTCAGGGATCGCCTTCGGCATTGCCGAAAGTGACTGCCGATACCGGACTGGCAGCCTCGACAATGGCTACTGATGGCCGTGGCGTATTTGCCATTTTTGCCACTGGCGATGTATTGGCGCTTGATATGGATGGTAAACGAATGTGGGCACGCAACCTCGGAGTTCCTGATAACCACTACGGACATGGCTCTTCGCTGATTGTGTACAAAGACAAATTGCTGATACAATACGATACCAATCGTGGCGGAAAATTGCTGGCATTGGATACGCAATTGGGAAATACAGTGTACGAGACTCTCAGGAATTCAAAAATTTCATGGTCGTCTCCAATTCTTGTAAATACAGAAAATCGCACCGAACTGATTATGACTACCAATCCGAATGTGAACGGCTATGATCCCGAAACCGGCAAAGAGTTGTGGAACATTGCCTGTCTTTCAGGAGAAGTTGGCCCGTCTGCCGGGTATGCCGATGGGATGGTTTTTGCGGCCAACGAATACGCCAAGCTTGTGGGAATAAAAATTGGCGGTACTACTCCTGAAATAGCCTGGGAAGCCGACGAATTTTTGCCTGAAGTTTCGAGTCCGCTGGCCATAAATGGGTTGTTATACATTGCAACGAGCTATGGTGTTTTGGCCTGTTACGATGCCAAAACCGGCGAAAAACTGTGGAGCCAGGAATTTGGAGGTTCGTTTTATGCTTCAGCGGTTTATGCCGACGGGAAAGTTTACATCACCGATATGACCGGTAAAACGTACATCGTAAAAGCTACACGCGATTACCAGTTGATAGGCTCTCCCGAACTTGGCGAAAAAGCCGTGTGTTCGCCAATCTTTCAGGATGGAAAAGTGTACTTGCGCGGCATGAATAATTTGTATTGTATCGGAGGGTAGTATTGTGTTTCGCCCTTTCAGGGCTCTGGTGAATTGTGTGATGCTCTTGCACAGGGCTTCACCCTGTGTTTACAGATCAAACCCCTTCGGGGCTGGTAGTTTGGCAAATGCAAAAATTATAGCCCTGAAAGGTATCAATATAAATGCGAAGGGTGAAGATATAGTTAAAAACAAAGAGTGCTGCAAAGGCTCAAGCAGAAAACGACGGGTATAAATATGGTTAAAACAAAACAGCCCTGAAAGGGCTCAAACTAATAGCGATGGGTGTAGCCCATCGGACGAAATAATGAAATAAAATCAAAGCCCCGAAGGGGTGAAATACGAAATAAATATGGGACAATCGCTCGTTACCAATTATCTACATATCGTGTTCAGCACTAAACATCGGGAGTCGTTGATTGATGATGTGATTAAGGACGAACTCCACAACTATTTGGGCGGAATTTGTAAAAATCTGGAATGTCAGCCCATCAAGGTTGGAGGACACACTGACCATATTCACATCCTTTGTATGTTATCCAAAAAGATTGCATTGATCAAGCTGATGGAAGAGCTAAAATCTCATTCATCGAAATGGATAAAAACCAAAGGTACAGCGTATTATCAATTCTATTGGCAAGATGGATATGGCGCATTTTCTGTGAATCCGAGCGAGGTAGATGTAGTGATTGATTATATTTCCAGACAAAAGGAACATCACAGTAAAAAGACATTTCAGGAAGAGTATAGGGCATTTTTGAAGAAGTATAAAGTTGAATACGATGAGCGTTACGTTTGGGAGTAGTATTACGCCCATTCAGGGCTCCGAGCATTGTGGGATGCTCTTGCACAGGGCTTCACCCTGTGTTATTGGATCAAACCTCTTCGGTGCTGGTATTTTGGTAATTGTTGAAATTATAGCCCTGAAAGGGCTCAATCTGATAGCGATGGGTGTAGTCGAATGAATAAAGGAATACAAAACTAGCCCTGAAAGGGCATGATCTAAAAGCGATGGGTGTGTAGCCCATCGGAATATAAAAATGTAAAAATGATAGCCCCGAAGGGGTGGAATTAAATTATAAAGTGAGCGAAATCAAAAACATACAACAAACGGTTGATCAGATAATTGTTGAAAAAGGAACAGCCGCCAAGTCGGTAATTCCTGTATTGCAGGCCATTCAGACAACCTTTAACTATTTGCCCGAAGAGGCGTTGCGCTATGTGTGCGAAAAAACGGAAATCACTCCTGAACAGATTGTGGGTGTGGCTTCGTTTTACTCGCAATTTCGGATGCATCCGGTAGGCAAACACATTGTCAAAGTATGCGTCGGAACGGCCTGTCACGTAAAGGGTGCCGGTCAGGTTTACGATGCGCTGCGCCGCCATTTCAATCTCACGGGCAATCAGGAAACCGATGCAACGATGACTTATACCATCGAGAAAGTGTCGTGTCTTGGTTGTTGTACGCTGGCTCCGGTGGTGCAAATCGACGAAGTAACTTATGGTCATGTGGCTTCGGATAAAGTGGCTAACATTATTGCCGATTTTGAGTTACACGAGGGAGCTGCTACTGCTGGTAAAGGTAAATTCCGTCATTCCGACGGGAGCGAAATTCAGGGCGAAATACGCATTGGTTTAGGTTCTTGTTGCGTGGCTTCGGGTAGCGAAGAAGTGAAAAAAGCGGTGGAAGAAACCGTTGCCAACACCGGAATACGCATTAGCCTGAAAAATGTTGGCTGTGTGGGGATGTGCCACCAGGTTCCGTTAGTTGAGGTGATTCCTGAAAATGAAAAACCAACTTTATATGCTAAAGTAAAGCCTGAAGAAATTAAGGGAATTATCTCATCGCATTTTAAACCGCTGGGTTTGGGCGATAAATTGAAAAATTCGATATACAATTTTTTCGAGAAAGTGCAAACCGATACCGTTTGGGACGGTGTAAAACAATATGCCATTGATGCCCGGGAAAAACATGTGGCTAACTTCCTTGATCGCCAGATACCGATTGCCACGCAGTACCGCGGGATTATCAATCCGCTCGACATCGAGGAATACAAGCAGCACGAAGGTTTTGTGGCTTTGAAAAAATGCCTGTTCGAGCTTTCACCGGAAAAGATTATTGAGACCGTCAAGGACAGCGGTTTGCGTGGTCGTGGTGGCGCTGGTTTTCCAACCGGAATGAAATGGAATTTGGTAGCGCATAATCATGCCGACGCAAAATACCTGATTGTGAATGGCGACGAGGGCGATCCCGGCGCTTTTATGGACCGTATGCTGCTCGAATCGTATCCGTATCGCGTAATTGAAGGTGCTGTGATTGCCGCAAAAGCAGTCGGTGCAACCGAAGGATTTTTCTACATCCGTGCTGAGTATCCGCTTGCCGTGAAGCGCATTCGTCAGGCGCTGATTAATTGTCGCGAACACAATCTGCTGGGCGAAAACATTCTGGGAAGCGGCTTCTCGTTCGATATGAGCATTTACGAGGGAGCTGGCGCTTTTGTGTGTGGCGAGGAATCGGCCATGATGGAATCCATCGAAGGTCATCGCGGATTTCCGCGCAGTCGCCCGCCATTCCCGGCTGTTAGCGGACTCTGGAAGAAACCAACACTCATCAACAATACCGAAACGTATGCGCAGGTTTCGTACATCATTCGTGAAGGATCGGGCAAATTTGCCGGCATAGGAAGTGAAAAGAGCAAAGGCACCAAAGTTTTTGCCCTCGCCGGAAAAGTGAACCGTGGCGGACTGATTGAAGTGCCAATGGGAATTACCGTTCGCCAGATTGTGGAAGAAATTGGCGGTGGCGTTCAGAATGGGAAAAAATTCAAAGCCGTTCAGATTGGTGGTCCTTCCGGAGGTTGCGTACCAGCCTCATTGTACGACACGCCTATTGATTACGAATCGCTCCTGAAAGTAGGTGCAATGATGGGATCGGGCGGTTTGGTGGTGCTCGACGAAGACGATTGCATGGTGGACATTGCCCGTTACTTCCTGTCGTTTACTCAGAACGAATCGTGCGGAAAATGCACGTTCTGCCGGGTTGGAACCAAGCGAATGCTCGAAATTATGACCAAAATAACCGCCGGAAAGGGAGTGTTAAAAGATTTGGAAGAATTGGAATACCTGGCTAAATGGACGCAAAAAGGAAGCTTATGTGGGTTGGGACGGTCGGCTCCAAGTCCGGTGTTATCAACTTTAAGGTATTTCAGGGAAGAATACATTGCCCACATCAACGGCAAATGTCCGTCGGGCAAATGTCAAAGCCTGATTAAATACCAGATCAATGACCAGTGTATCGGCTGTACCAAATGTGCCCAGAAATGTCCGGTTGAAGCTATTCTGTTCAAACCGCACGAAAAGCACGAAGTCATTACCGACCTCTGCATTAAATGCGACGCGTGCAGGCAGGCTTGCCCGGTAAATGCGGTGGAGATTGTGTAGAAGCGCGATCGTACGTCATTACATCGGTCGCGAAGGTTTTGGATATTGGAAGTTGTTGTTAAACATTGTACGTATAAATAATTTACTGGTCATTCTGTGATTTAAGTAATTAAAGAGATAACCCATGAGATACTGTTTTTTAATTTTTATTTTGATTTTCACGTTTGTATATAATGGATTTGCTGCTAAATCAGATAGTTTGAAATATTTGAATGCCGCTGATTTTCAAATCTTAGGAAAAGGTTTTAACGATACACAAACCAGGTATGAACGTTTGCCAGCCCGTCTTGAAGGAAAGACCCGCCAGCCCGTTTGGAACTTGTCCAAAAATTGCAGTGGACTGGCCATCCGGTTTCGTACCAATTCTCCGGTTATTGCTGCTAGATGGGAGGTTACTGGAGATGTGGTGATGAATCATTTCGCACCGTCAGGAATAAAAGGGCTGGACCTTTATTGCCTGAAGAATGGCAAATGGCAGTTTGTCAATTCGGCGCGTCCGGGAAAGAAATCGACTACTGCAATTATTATCGATCACATGGTTGAAAAGGACATGGAATATATGTTGTACCTGCCTCTTTACGATGGTTTGGTCAACCTTGAAGTCGGTGTGAAACCGACTTCAGAAATCAACAATCCACAAATTGATTCTCCGCGAAAGGATAAACCGGTGGTGTTTTATGGAACCAGCATCACACAAGGAGGATGTGCTTCACGGGCTGGAATGTCGTATCCCAACCAGTTGTCGCGCATGCTCGACAGGCAAACCATTAATCTGGGATTCAGCGGAAATGGTCAACTCGATCTGGAAGTAGCTGAAGCAATGGCCGAAATTGATGCATCCTGCTTTGTAATAGATTGTTTACCCAATGTTAGTGTTTCACAGATGAACGAAAAATACCTTCGCTTCCTTGAAATCATTCGCGAAAAGAAACCGGATGTGCCGATTTTACTGGTTGAGACCGTGCTTTTTCCACACATGTATTTCGATCAGACGGTCTTTACCTTGCTTCATGAAAAGAATGCCACCCTGAAGAAAATTTTTGAAGAGCAGAAAAAGAAAGGCGATCGCCATATCTATTACCTGAAATCGGATAAGTTGATTGGAACTGATAATGAATCCACCGTGGATGGAGTTCATATGACTGATTTAGGCTTCTGGCGGATGTCTCAAGGTATGTATCCGGTCCTCCGGAAACTGATAAAATAGAAATTTACCAGACCTGACAGGTTTTTAAAACCTGTCAGGTCTATTGAATAGAAACGAAAATGATAAAACTTACCATAGATAAACACACCATCGAAGTTCCTACCGGAACTTCAGTTTGGCAGGCAGCCAAATCGGTTGGAATTGAGATTCCGACGATGTGTTATTTGGAAGGAACCGAGCATTTCACTTCTTGCATGGTTTGCCTTGTGAAGGATGCTCATACCGGACGACTGTTTGCATCCTGTTCCGTTCCGGTTTCAGAAGGACAAAATATAATTACAAATGATGCTGAAACCACCGAATCGCGCAAGGCGGCGCTCGAACTGCTGTTGAGCGAGCACGTGGGCGACTGTGAAGCGCCCTGCCAGCTGGTTTGTCCGGCACATACGAACATTCCGCTGATGAACCGGTTGATTGCCAAAGGCGATTTTGCTAAAGCTCTGGAAGTGGTGAAGCGCGATATTGCTTTGCCGTCTGTTCTTGGGCGCATTTGCCCGGCGCCATGCGAGGCCGGTTGCCGCCGCAAACAAGTGGACGAAGCGGTTTCCATCTGTCACCTGAAAATGTTTGTTGGCGACGAAGACCTGAAAAGTGATAAACCCTATCTGCCAAAATTAGCGCCACTTTCAGAAAAAAAAGTGGCCGTAATTGGCGCTGGTCCCGCTGGGCTGGCTGCCGCGTATTCCCTTCAGCAAAAAGGCCACCAAACTGTGATTTTTGATAAAAATAATCAGGCCGGAGGCGAATTGCGCCAGATAGGTGAGGAGCTGTTACCTGCTTCGGTGATCGACCAGGAGGTAGCTCAGATACTGGCAACAGGAGTCGAACTTCGATTAAATGAAGCAATCGATGCTGATCGGTTTGCACAGCTTTCTGATGCATTTGATGCCGTTGTTGTGGCAACCGGAACGATTACGGAAGAAACTTCTGCCTTTTGCCTGAAAGCTTCTAAAACTGGATTTTTAGCCGATAAAACGAGTTACCAAACTTCAATCACGAACGTATTTGCAGTCGGCAATTCGCTGCGTGCCTCCAAATTGGCTGTTCGTTCGGTTGGTCAGGGAAAAGAAGTAGCAACGGTGATCGATAATTATTTTAAAACCGGTGAAGTAAAAGGTTACCCGGAACGGTTCAATTCGAAATTCGGACGACTGGCCGAGCCGGAATTTATTCAGTATAAAAAGGATTCGGAAGATGCGCCACGCCAAAAGTCGGAAGCTTCAGGTTTCAGCCTGGAAGCAGCCGTGATTGAGGCGAAACGCTGTATGCACTGCGATTGCCGTACGCCGGAATCATGCGTATTGCGCGAATTGTCCGACCGGTATCAGGCTGTGCAAAAGCGGTTTCAGGGCGAAGAACGCTTTGATGTGGTAAAGTTTATACATCAGGAAGGAATTGTTTACGAGTCGAACAAGTGCATCAAATGCGGCATTTGCGTTCGGCTGACCCGCGAACATCAGGAAGAATTTGGTTTTACCTTTATTGGCCGCGGCTTCGATGTGAAAATCGGTGTTCCTTTCAACGAGAGCGTTCAGAAAGCACTGGAAAAAACGGCGGCTATCGTAGCAAAAGCCTGTCCAACGGGGGCGTTGGCGATGTTTGGGGTGGAAGAGCAAGTCTGACGGGAAAAGGCTCAGATTGAACGAATATTGCGGGATGAAGGCAGGGCATTTAAAACTCTGGGATTTTAACCCGATTATTCTTTTCTTTGATTATTGAAAATGAATCGTATCAATCCTAAATAAAACTAAACACATGAAATCAAGTTTATTAATTGTTCTTTTCTTTGTTTTGCTATCGGCTACAGTTGATGCCAAAATAAAGGTGCTTATTGTCGATGGCCAGAACAATCACGAAGTGTGGCCAAAATCGACCATTATGATGAAACAATACCTGGAAGAAACAGGCTTGTTCACCGTTGACATTAAACGGACAAAATTCACATGGAAAGGCCAGCGCGAAAAAGATTATCTGCCATTGGCCAAAGTGGGTGCAGCCGAGGATTTAAAAGATCCGAAAGCTGACCCTGATTTTTTGCTTTCGTTTAAAAAATATGATGTCGTTGTTTCCAATTTTGGGTGGGGGGCAGCCGACTGGCCCGAAGCTACGCAAAAAGCATTCGAGAAATTTGTTCATAACGGCGGGGGCTTCGTTTCCGTTCATGCTGCCGACAATTCGTTCCCAACCTGGCCAGCTTATAACAAAATGATTGGTCTGGGCGGATGGGGCGACCGAAATGAAAAAGATGGCCCTTATGTTTATTATACCAACGAAGGTCAGCTGGTACGCGACAATACACCCGGAACCGCCGGTTCGCATGGGCCGCAGCACCTGATCCCGATTACCATTCGTGTTCCTGATCACCCGATAACCAAAGGGTTGCCCAAAGTTTGGATGACAACCAAAGACGAATGTTACGCCAAACTGCGCGGCCCGGGCGAAAACATGATCATATTGGCCACCGGTAAAGACATGTCGGGGAAAGCCCCAACCGATCGGCACGAACCTATTCTCATGGTGTTGACTTATGGGAAAGGGCGCATTTTTCATACAACTTTAGGCCACGACGATTATTCGTTCGAAGGGGTTGGTTTTATAACAACTTTCCTTCGTGGAGTTGAATGGGCTGCCACCGGAAAAGTTACGATTCCAGTTCCGGCAGATTTTCCAACAGAAAAGGAACCAACCAGCAGAAAATTTATCCTGAAAAAATAAGACTTAGACAAATGTTTGTTTAAAGCAGAAAAAATCAGTCGGTTATGCCTGTTAAAAAAACATATATACTGTTTATCTTTTGTGTATTGGGTTTCCAAAGCCTTTGGGCTCAACCTTGGTCGATTTTTCGAGGTAATCAGCAGTTAACAGGTACAACGTCGGCACAAATTCCGGATAAACCTAAGTTACTGACTTCGTTTCAAACGGGCGACGACATTAAAGCTTCGCCGGTAATTGACGGCCAAACCATTTTTTGCGGCTCTACCGATGGAACAATGTATGCCATTGGTTTCGACGGAAAGTTGAAATGGAAATTCAAATCGGGAAATTCGATTGAAGCCCCGGCATTGGTTATGAATGGAGCGGTGCTTTTTGGTCAGCTCGACGGGCTATTTTACAAACTGGACGAGAAAACCGGCAAGCAAATCTGGAAATACAAAACTGACAACCAGATTATGGGTTCGGCCAACTGGCTGAAGGTGGCGGGTAAAATTCGACTTTTTGTCGGGAGTTACGACTACAATTTGCATTGTTTCGGCTTCGATAAAGGCGACAGTATCTGGCGGTACGAATCGGATAATTACATTAACGGGGCGCCGGCTTTGTATGGTAAGTATGCGGTGTTTGGCGGTTGCGATGGCTTTTTGCATTTGGTGAATATCGAAACCGGGAAGGTGTTTAAAAAGGTACAGTTGGAAACTTACATTGCTTCATCTCCGGCAATCGATGGAAAATTTGCTTACGTGGGCGATTATGAAGCTAAATTTTTCTGTATCGATTTGGAATCGGGAAAATTGGTCTGGAAGTACCACGAAAAGGACAAAACCCTGCCATTTATTGCTTCGCCGGCATTGAGCGCAGATTATGTAGTGATTGGCAACCAGGATAAATTTATTTACTGCTTCGATAAAACTTCAGGCAAGCTGGTGTGGAAAGTGAAGACAGCGAACAGGGTGGAGTCCTCATCTGTTATAGCTTCAGGAAAAGTGATTACCGGAACGATGGACGGAATGCTCTACATTCACGACCTGAAAACCGGTGCAGAGCTTTGGAAATACGAATTGGGTAGCGCCATTGTTGGTAGTCCGGCAGTTGTTTCGGGAAAGATTGTGGTTGGTGCAGGCGACGGACGGATTTATATTTTTGGAGGCCTCCCCTAAATCCCCTCCGAGGGAGGGGACTTGAAGAAGAAGCCCAAAGCCCCGCCCAAACCCTCTCCGAGGGGAGGGTTTAAAAAAGTAGTCCCCTCCAACTCCCCCAAAGTGGGAGAGAAAGAATGCAGTTTTGAAAGGTGTCTCAAATAAATAGATGAATAACATGGAACAGATCGTTGATACTCCCTCCCCAAAGGGGAGGGCTGGGGTGGGGCCTCAGGTCGGGGTGGGGCTTCGCATCGCTCACATCATTCCTGGTTCAGGTGGTAGTTTTTACTGCGGAAACTGCATGCGCGACAGCAAATACATTCGCGCATTGAAAGATTTAGGCCATCAGGTGATTAAAGTGCCGCTGTATTTGCCCATTTTCGACGATGCCCACGATTTGGATGAGGTGCCGGTTTTCTATGGTGCTGTCAACCTTTACCTGAAACAGCAATTCCCGATATTCAGGCATATACCTGCATTTGTTGAACATGTTCTTGATTCGAAAGGTGTGCTCGAAATGGCAGCCCGAAAAGCTGGTTCGACCCGCGCCAAAGGGTTGGAAGAAATGACCATTTCGATGTTACTGGGAGAAGATGGCAATCAAAAAGAAGAGTTGGAACGCCTGGTCGATTGGCTGGCTGATGAGGCCAAGCCCGATATCGTGCACCTGTCGAATGCGCTGCTGCTCGGATTGGCACACCGGATCAAAGAGCGGATGAAGGCCAAAGTGGTTTGCTCGCTTCAGGACGAAGATGTTTGGGTGGACGCGATGGATGACAAATACCGGCAAAAAGTGTGGAATTTAATGAGCGAACGCGGTCGCGATGTGGATATGTTTATTTCGGTGAGCGATTATTTTGCCAAAGAGATTCATGCCCGGATGACTATTCCTGCTGAAAAAATGACGACTGTTCATTTGGGTGTCGACATGGCTGATTATTCAACCAAACCGGTTGCTGAAAAACCGCCGGTGATTGGTTATCTTTCGCGTACCTGTGATGAAAACGGTTTGGCGGTGCTGGTCGATGCCTTTATTTTACTTCGGGAAGACCCTAAGTATTCATCTGTTCAGCTGAAAATAACCGGAGGGAAAACGGGTGATGACCATACTTTTATCAAGGAACAAAAGCGCAAAATTACCAAAGCGCAACTCGATGCCGACGTATTTTGGGTGGACGAATTTGAAGGCGACGACCGCCAAAAATTCTTTAATTCGGTGCGGCTGGTTTCAGTGCCGGTATTGAACGGAGAGGCTTTTGGCTGGTATATGCTCGAAGCAATGGCGTCAGGCGTACCAATGGTTCAGCCAGCCCTGGGAGCTTTCCCCGAAGTTATTGAAACCTGTGGCGGAGGTGTGATTTATGGAGAAAACAAACCAGAAATACTGGCCATTACGCTGAAAGAACTTATTTTTGATGATGCCCGGCTCCAGCACTTGGCAGATACCGGAATTGAAGGAGTGAAAGCCCATTTCGATATTCATGCCCAGGCTCGAAAAATGGTGGCGGTTTATGAAAATGTATTGAGTTCTTGATTAATCAACACGAAGACACAAAGTCACGGAGAAAAATTAAAAACTTAGTGCCTTTGTGTCTTTGTGTTTAAAATAAAAATATGCTACTAAAACTCGAAAATATATCAAAGTCCTACTCCAAAGATCGGGTGATTTTGGATCAGCTCTCTCTGGAAATCAATGTTGGTGAACGGGTAGCAATTGTTGGGCCGTCGGGTTCAGGAAAAACCACGCTGCTGAATTTAATCGGCACGTTGGATCGCCCCGATTCGGGAAGTATGATTTTCGATGGACAGGATTTGTCGGCGATGGATGACAACAAACTGGCGCAATTCCGCAACCGCAAAATAGGTTTTGTATTCCAGATGCACCACCTGTTGCCGCAGCTTTCGCTGATGGAAAATGTACTGTTGCCAACACTGACCGATACGGCGCTTCAGGGAAGAGAAACGGAAGAGCGAGCCAAACGCTTGATTGAAAGGGTGGGTTTGAGCGGCGTTATAAGCCAGAAACCTTCGGAACTTTCGGGTGGCGAATGCCAGCGCACTGCGGTGGTCCGGGCATTGATCAACCGTCCGGCGCTGTTACTGGCCGACGAACCAACCGGAGCGCTCGACCAAAAATCTTCAGGAAACCTTACCGATTTGCTCATTGAACTGAACAAGGAGGAAGGTGTCGCGCTGGTGGTGGTTACCCATTCGCTGGATGTCGCAAAAAAAATGGATCGGATTTACCGGTTGGATAATGGAAAATTGGTGGAATCGAAATTATGACGAACTCGGAAATAATACTATATACAACGCCCCAGGGTAATGTAAGGCTGGAGGTAATTGTTCAGGACGAAACAGTTTGGCTTACTCAAAAGGCTATGGGCGAGTTGTTTGGCGTTGCTAAGTCGACAATTAGCGAGCATTTGTCAAATATTTTTCTTAGTCAGGAATTAATAGAGAGTTCAGTTGTTCGGAAAATCCGAACAACTGCGACTGACGGGAAAAATTACAATACTCAATTTTATAATCTCGATGCAATTATATCAGTCGGTTACAGGGTCAATTCACAGCAGGCCACACAGTTTCGTATATGGGCAACCCAAACCCTGAAAGAATTTATTATCAAGGGTTTTGTACTTGATGATGAACGCCTTAAACAAGGTAAAAAACTTTTTGGTAAGGATTATTTCGATGAATTGTTGGAGCGGATTCGGGAAATCCGGGCCAGCGAACGCCGGTTTTATCAAAAGATTACCGACATTTATTCGGAATGCAGCATTGACTATGACCCCAAAGCTGAAATAACTGTGACATTTTACAAAACTGTGCAAAATAAGCTTCATTGGGCTATTACCGGGCAAACAGCAGCCGAAATAATTTCAAAAAGGGCTGATGCAGAATTGCCAAATATGGGTTTAACAACCTGGAAGAACTCACCGAAAGGCAAAATCTTAAAATCGGATATTTCGGTTGCTAAAAATTATCTGAATGAACAGGAAATGATGGAGTTAAACCGGGTTGTTACCATGTATCTGGATTATGCAGAAAATCAGGCCGCCAGACAGATTTCAATGAAAATGAAAGATTGGGTGGATAAATTGGACGCATTTCTACAATTCAACGATTATTCGGTGCTTAAGAATGCCGGGACGATTTCGGCAGAGATTGCTAAGAAATTGGCTAATGACCAATATGAGAGATTCAGAGTAAGGCAGGACTCTGAATATGAATCGGATTTCGACAGGGAAATAAAACGGATAAAAGGAGAGAAGTGAGTATGACCAAATACATCGCTATACTTCGCGGAATCAATGTTGGTACAGGCCGGAAAGTTCCGATGGCTGACCTCAAAAAGCTGTGCGAGTCGCTGGAATTGCAACAGGTGCAAAGCTATATTCAAAGCGGTAACCTGGTTTTTGAACTGCCGAATCAGGAACCGATTCCCGAATTGGAAGCGCGCTTGCAAAAGGCATTTTCGGAGGCATTTGGATTTGAGATTCCTGTGCTGATCAGAACTTCCGAGGAATGGGCTAACTCGATCTCACAAAATCCATTTCTGAAAGAAGAAAACATGGATATTGAGCGTTTACATCTGACTTGTCTGAAAGAATTGCCTTCGCCCGAATTACTGGAGAAAATCAAAACTTTTCAGTATTTGCCGGTTCGGCAAGCTCACGGCGAGCCCGACCGGTTTGAAATCCTTGGCCGGGACGTATTCGTTTTTTGTGCCGCCGGATACGGGAAAACCAAACTGACAAACTCATTTTTTGAGTCGAAACTAAAATCGCCAGCCACCACCCGCAACTGGAAAACCGTGATGCAATTGAACGAAATGGTGAAAATAATTTAAAGTTGTAACCGAAGATTTCATACGAGATATGTCGCCGCTATGCGGCTTAATATATTTGATACTTGACATTTCTACCATATTGCCGGTGCGATGCACCTTGTTTTGCGAAAACTGCGTAGCGGTGAGAGTATGGTAGTTAATGATCAAATGCAAGAAAATAAGCCGCATAGCGGCGAAAGAAAAGCTAATACAATCGCGTGAAGTGACTTTGTCTAATATCTAATATCTATCATCTAAAGTCTAGTCGCCATGTCACTAACCAAATACATCCTCCGATCCATCCGCCACTACCTGAAACTGAATTTTACGATTGTTTTAGGGATCGCGCTGAGCACGGCAATTTTAGTCGGCGCACTGATTATTGGCGATTCGGTACGCTACAGTTTGCAGCAAATAACTGTTCAGCGGCTCGGAAAAACAACGCAGGTAATCACAGCCGGCGAGCGCTTGTTTGGTACTGATTTGGCTGGTAAAATGGCTGCAAAAACCAATGCTAAAGTTGCTCCGGTTTTGCGCGCCAATGGTTTTGGGGTGATTAACGGCGGCGAAATCCACATCAATCAACTGGCCGTTTGGGGAATTGACAAAACCTTTAGCGAGTTTTCGAACAGCCCCGAACTGTTTAACCTGATGGGAAATGAGGTAGCAATCAACGAGAACCTGGCATCGCTTTCGGGATTGAAAGTAGGCGACCAACTGTTGCTGCGCCTGAATAAACTCAACACTTTCCCGGCCAATACGCCTTTTGTATCTGAAAAGGAGGCTACAGTTTCGTTCCAGGTTTCGGTGGCTAAAATCCTGAAAACAGATGAATTGGGTAATTTCAACCTGAAAAATATACAATCGGCGCCACGCAATGTTTTCCTGAATCTCGATGAGTTGAACCGGCAGATGGGCCTTCAGGAAAAAGCCAATGTACTGCTGTTTGCCGGAGTGGGTGCCAGTGCCGATCTGCCCAAAATGCTTCAGGAAAGCTGGACATTGAGCGACCTGAACCTGACCATCCGCGAGAATCAGTCGCTGAATTATACCGAACTCATCTCCGACAGGGTGTTTGTGGAATCCGCGGTTGAACAGTTTGCCGTCAAGTCATTGTCCGGCGCAAAATCGGTATTTAGTTATTTTGTGAACGATTTTACGGTTGGAGACCGACAAACACCATATTCATTTGTGTCGACCGACGAAAATCTCTCCGGAAACCAGATGGCGGTGAGCGAGTGGCTGGCCGAAGATTTAAAAGCCAAAGTGGGCGACGCGGTGAAGGTTTCGTATTTCGAAGTGGGGCCACTGCGCAGGTTGGTTCAGAAAGACACCACGTTTGTGATCAGTTCCATCTTCAAAATGGAGGGTGAAAAAGCTGACCCGCAACTGGCGCCGGTGATTCCAGGATTGTCGGATGCCGGAAATTGTCGCGACTGGAAAACCGCCGTGCCGGTTGATTTAAAGAAAATCCGCCCGAATGACGAGGCCTACTGGAATAAATACAAAGGCACGCCCAAAGCTTTTATTTCGCCTGAAACTGCCCGAAAATTGTGGAAAAACCGCTTTGGCGAGTCAACAGCAATTCGGGTGGATGGATTGAAGAAAACTGAGTTTGAAAAGACGCTGCTGGCCGGGTTAATTCCTTCGCAGGTTGGTTTCGAGTTAACCAACGTGAAAAGCGACGGGATGGCTGCGGCTAACGGAGGAACCGACTTTGGCGGTTTATTTATCGGACTGAGCTTTTTTGTGTTGTTTGCCGCAGTATTGCTGGCTTTTCTGTTGTTTAAGTTGTCGCTGAATTTCCGGCGTCAGGAAATTGGTACACTCACAGCGCTTGGTTTTTCGCTCAAACAACTGCTGAAAATTTATCTTGCCGAAGCAAGCCTGCTTATCATTTTTGGAATTATTATCGGACTGCCATTTGCCATTTTTTACAACAACCTGATATTGAAAGCCGTCAATTCGATATGGGTCGATATTGTACGAACATCCATCGTTAATATTTCCATTCAGCCAATTTCGCTGCTGGTTGGCAGTTTGTCCATCGCTTTTATTTCAGTTGTAACTGTTTGGCTGATCCTAAACCGTTTTCTGAAAAATGAAGTGATTGCCTTGCAGAGAAAAACCGTTTCTGAAAAGCAAAAAAACGGCAAATGGTCGCTCCGTCTTGGCCTTGGCCTTATCATTCTTTCTCTCGCAATTCTATTAGGAATGGGTTTTAAGAGTGGCGAGATTAATCCTGATATGTTCTTTACTGCCGGGTTTGGTTTTCTGCCCGGATTGATTTTACTCTTCGATTTTGCTTTGCAGCGATTGGCCATTCAGGAAAAAAGCATGAATTTTTCGGTGAAAAACCTGTTGTTGAAGCGCATTGCAGGTGAACGCCGCCGCAATGTGATGATTGTGAGTTTTCTTTCGGTAGGTGTGTTTATGGTGGTTTCTACCGGATTGTACCGTAAAGATCTGACGGCTCATGCCGATTTGCCGTCGTCGGGGACGGGCGGATACGATTATTTTGTGGAAACGACCATGCCGGTGTTGTTTGATGTGAACACGCCAAAAGGCCGGGACGATCTGAATATTCCCGACAGCGCTCAGGTGGTGCAATTTCAGGTACAGCAGGGCGACGATGCCAGTTGCCTTAACCTGAACAAGATTTCGCGTCCGCGGCTGATGGCTTTTAATCCGGTGGTTTTTGATAGGAGGGGAGCATTTACCTTTGCTACCCGAACCGGTGAACTGGACGCAGAACATCCGTGGTCAACACTGAATAAAACATTGGCCGGTGGCGTTATTCCCGCTATTGCCGATCAAACCGTGATTCAGTGGGGATTGATGAAAAGCGTGGGCGACACCTTGATGTACAAAACCGAAGATGGTAAAGATTTAAAGCTGAAACTGGTGGGCGGACTGGCGAATTCAATTTTTCAGGGCAATGTGCTGATTTCCGACGAGCATTTTAACCGGGCATTTCCATCGGTGAGTGGCTCCAATGTGTTTCTGGTGGACGTGAAAGATACCGTTTCGGTGGTATCCGATTTGCAGAGTGGTATGCGCAATTATGGCCCGGAAATCAGTCGCGCAACCGATCGTTTGCTGTCATTTTATACCGTTGAAAATACCTACCTCAATATTTTCCTGATGCTTGGTGCGCTTGGTTTGCTTATTGGCACGTTGGGCCTTGGCATTCTGATTTTCCGAATCACCTTTGAGCAAATTTCCGAATATGCCTTGCTGCTTTCGCTGGGTTTCTCCAAAGCCAGCATTCAACGCATGGTGCTACGCGAAAAGTTCTTCCTGATGCTGGTGGCTGTGTTGATTGGCCTGATACCGGCTGTTTTGAGTGGTTTGCCAACGCTGCTTTCTTCGCTTTATGCCAGCCTGTGGATTTGGCTGCCGGCTATTTCTGTCCTGGTTATTTTAAGCGGAACAATTTTCAGCCTGATTGCTATCCGAATGGCTTTCAGGCAAAATTTGGTTCAGGCGTTGAGGAATGAGTAAGATGCTATTCGTTTAGCAGTTCTTCGATTTTGGCTATAAACAATTTGGAAGGCTCAAACAGGCGGCGAACCGTGTCTCCATCGAAGTCGAAAAAGTCGTTGTAATCGCCTTTTTGCCTTTTCTCGAATAAATCGGTATATTGCCGGGCGAAACCCTTGCTGATTTTTCCAGTCTGGACGAAGTGTTGCCCGAATTTTTGGCGGCATCCTGAATGGCTCGACGTTTCAATTCCATTTTTAACCAATAGGGCTCCAACTGCATAAAAGCAGGCATAATACAAGCGGTTGATTGCCGTGTTCCAAAACTCGTTTTGAATCAAAGTTTCAACCTCCAGGATGGTTTCTTTAGCCCGATTAAGGCGGTATCTGACGTAGTCTTCCGGTTGATAGTCGGTCATAGCAACATCCCCTCCTTCATTACATTCGAATAAAATGGAGTGATCCGGTATTTGGTTTTCCATTCATTCTCAGAATAAACCATTGGGCTGATGATTTCGCCGGTTTCAAATTCCAGGTCGTAAAGCGGGTAGGTGATGCGTTGTTCTATTTCGGAGGTGATTTTATCTTTGTTGAGCAATATCAGCAAGTCCCAGTCTGAGTCTGACCGGGAATTTCCACGGGCACGCGATCCGTACAAATAGATTTTAGCAGTTGGTTCCTGTTGCTGAACCAATCGTTTGATCTTTTGCAATATGTTTTCGTTTGTCCTCATAGCACAAATTTAATGAATTTGGAGCTAATTAATCGCTATCCGATTGGCTTTCAAACAAAATTTGGTTCAGGCGTTGCGGAATGAGTAAAATGCTATTCTTCGCCTTCATCCAATTCGTTGATCTTCTTTGATTCAGGCAAGAAATTATCGGATGTAGTAACCTTTTCCCCGCTTTCTTTCTCCAGTTCTTTCAAGGCATTTCCGGCTATTTTCCCTCCAATTTTTGCTGCAGCTTTGCTCTCTGTAAATCCTTGTGCATTTTTTGCGCGGGTTACTTTTGTTGTTGAGGCTTCTCCAAGCATCGAAAACAGCAATTCAAGATCGGTCATGTGGTCTCTCAGATTTTGATTTTTCAGGCCTTTTTACCTTTTTATATTCTGAAGGAGTCAGCCCAAAGGTGGCTTTCGAAATCTCCGCTGTCAATATTGCGTATTCCAACTGTTCTTTTACTCCCCGGTTCTTCCATTCGTCGGTTAGTTCTTTCGACCCAAAGGGTGGGTACAATTTGTACCCACCCTTTGGCGAGTGCTTCGTCACGCTGGCGCATACGTTTAATATACTGCTTTGGGTCTTTGCTTTCTGTTAAAATCAATACCACATCCTCTACAACAAAATACCATTTCTGTTCCGATTCGTTCCAAACCGATCTAATTTGCTTGTTTTCAAAAAGTTTAATGTTGCTCATGGTGGAGTTTTCGATTACTCAAAAATATTCATTTCTGCTGACTTTAAGAATTTTATAAACCCTTATCTTTTTTCAGTACTGGTTGTTATTTACGGGCTACTCTTTAGCTTTGTAGCTATTCGCATAGCATTCAGGCAAAATTTGGTGCAGGCGTTGCGGAATGAATGAGCGGTATTTGAGGATTTAGTCAGGGCTTCACTCCAAGTGAAACCCTGACTTGTTTGCTGGGCAAAGCAAGCAAATACACGAATACTTTTGGTCGGGATACAGTTGTTCGTTTTGACTATTCCGGATTATTATTGTTTGCTAAGTCAAACTACCACTTTGATAATTGAAACCTATATTTGAACAGGGCAAACTCACACTTTTCCTCAATAAAAGCTTTGAATTTTTTCTTCATATTT
>CALGIG010000130.1 GCA_937915865.1 uncultured Prolixibacteraceae bacterium
AGGATTAATACTTTTTTGTTGAAGTGGATACAAACATAGGATTTATTCCTGGTTTGTATTTCACCTGATTTTAATATTCCTGTTCTTTTTCCTTTGATATTTCTTTTTCCTGTTCTTTTATCAGGGATTACCGGTCTTCCTGTTTTTTACTTCTCATGGATTTTTATCCCTGTTTTGTGCTTTCTTCTTTTTCTATTTCCTGCTTTTTCATACAGGTTTATCCGTAATTGCTGGAACTTCGGTGCATGGATTTGTTATGCACCGAAAAATGCTGACAACCGGGTTTTTGCAAAGATTTTGCCCAAAATACGACCAAAGGGTAACCCAGATGCCTTACAGGTGCCTGGCTCTTTTATTTCAGGCTGATAATTGCGTTGATATAAGTCTTTTGTGTATAAGGATTGAGGGCAAATTCGATTTTTGCCGGTATTCTTAGCTTTTCTCCCAGGGTAATTGCTTTGTTTAAGCCAACGCCCAAATTAACCAATGCAGCTTTCGACGCGTAAAAGCCTTTCCAGGGTGTCATTCCGGCGAAAGCATAAGTTTCGAAAGTTCGATATGTCTTGGTGTATTTGGCTTCAAAATAGGTCGAATAATATTGTTTTTTAGTAATCTTATCGCGGTCGGCTCCCCATATCCAAACTGAATATAGAAAAGTAATTGGCGCTTTGTTAAACGGTTTGTGATAGGCATACAAATCGAACATGTGCGAGCTTTCACCTTCATTGAAATTGAAGAATTTATGCTCAGCGCCGGTTACATCCGAAGTAGTGAAATAATCGATCAAACAAAGCCTGAATTTTTTAGTTAACTGGTACTCAAATGTGAAATCGATTTCGCTGTACGAATTACTTTCAAAGGCATACGAACCCCAGATTGAAGCACTCATTTTTTGATTCGCATAACCAATTGATGGCTGAATTACCGGTGAATCGGAATATGGTGTTGCACGCCAAATCCATCGGTTCGCTAAATCTACCTGAACATAGAAACAGGAATCGGCTTTTTCTGCCATTAAAACTGAAGAAAACAGGAGAATAAGGAGGATAGTCGATAGTAATCGGTTCATGAAAGTCTTTTTTATTTGGAAAAGTAAGGTTCTGTTGAAGTGTTTTTATATTGGTAAAGTGTAAATAAGTAATAGGAAAAATAAAATGTCATATTTCTATTTCATGACTCACCCCGAGCTCGCTGTGCTCGCTCCGCCCCTCTATCGCGAGAGAGGGGCAAAGTCACTGCAAGGTGGCTTGGGGTGAGTAAGTTTAAATACGACAATAAATACTTCTCATTACTTAATAAGTGCATTAGATGTCTTAGTATTGAAATTCTTAAATGTGCTTTTTTTAGGGAGCTTACATTTTGAATCAGCATCCCAACCGGTAGATCTGTTGCGTTTCATTTAACTTACTGAATATATAATAACCAGGAAGATCAGTTACAGGTTAAAATGTGTTTTTTCTGATCTACAATCGGTTTGTCACTCTTTTGCATCGTTCAATAACCTCTTGTAAGGTCTTTAACTGTTCAAAAAGAATGTTGATCCCTTCAATTCGTTCTGGTAATGATGTTGGGTATTCATGCGAAATGTCGTTTCGAACACGTCGTAGTTCAATCCAATTCATGGCAGAATCGAGAATGCCCAAACGTTCCAATCTGTTCAGTAAATCAATAAATGGTCTGTCGTTCATGGGTTCTGCTAAATACTCCAGTACCGAAAGAAACAGCCTGGAGCCCATAACATCCTGTAGCTTCGAAAACCGAAAAATATATTGATCCAGAAAGGAGATGGTTTCATCATCCATTTCGTAATAATTATCACGATTCAAAGGAATAAACGAGCCAATCTTACCATGAGCAAAATGCATTCGTTTCAAATGAAGTGAGCAGACTTCAAAAATTTCATTCAGCTTATCTTCTGTTTCAGTAAAGGTCATAGTTTTATTCCCGTTTGCAGTGCAGTTTGAACTATATTTTGGTATTGATTCTCCTTTGTAGCGACAATCAGATCAATTTTCTGTTCGCCTAACAGAATGTCAAGGCGCGATAAAAATTTGATCTTTTTATGAACAATATCTTTAACATCGCAATCATTATTAACCTGAAGCAGCAAATCGATATCACCTCCTTTTTTTGAGTCGTCGATTCGCGAGCCAAACAGAATAACTGAAACCTGATTTCCCCAGATTTCGCGTGCTGTTTGAATAATGGTTGTTCTATAATACTCTGATAACCTCATGATAGCTACAAAAATATAAAATAGCCATGATCTTGCAAACACATCCAACATAAGAGTTGGTTACTGATCATGGCTATTTTATAAAACAATAACTTTATTTTCAGTTTATAAAGTTACTTCACAATTGGAGTTAATACAATATTCCGGTACGACACTTTTCCGTGGTCGCCTTGCAGGTAAATAGGTCCTGGAGTATTTACATCCGATTTCATTGCGCCACCGGTTGGTCCGTAAACGGGTTGATTATCGATTATTTTTGTACCGTTCAGGATTACTGTTACATGACGGTCGCACAACGTAATATCCATCGTTTGCCATGTTCCTGCAGGTTTCTCAGCAGAGACCAAAGGAACAATTCGACTATATAAAGCACCCATATTGTGCGAATCGAGCGGTTTCTTGTACGAATCCAACACCTGAATTTCATACATTCCACGCAGATAAACACCACTGTTGCTTCCTGCCGGTACATTTACTTCCAGTTTCAGGTTGAAATCTTCAAATTCCTGATCGGTACGCAGATTCCCGTAACTGATATGCGGTTGTCCTTCGGTTTGTTTCGGATCGGTTGTAAGAATTCCATCTTGCGCCGAAAATCCATTTTTTTGCTTTTCGTCGATCAACCGCCAGCCAGTTAAATCTTTACCATTAAATAAGGTTATAGGTTGCCCAAATTTAACTTTCGATAAGTCGGGTGCTGCCGGTGGAGCCTGTAATTTGGTGCCGGTAAATCCGGTTGAATCAATACCGCTACCGTCGCGACGTGGTTTATACAGGAACCCGGTAATTTTTTCACCTTCTCTGGAAACTTTCAGCCAGTTGGTGATTTGGTGGGCACGCAATGGATTATTTTTCTCGTCTTTGGTGCGGGTAACATTGTCAATTCGGGTAACAATCAAATGATTGTGGTTGTCCATGTAAACTGAAGCTACTGGCGAGACACTACCGCCAATCCAGAGCAAATCGGCATCAACAAAATCTTTTTCCTGACGAACTTCGAGCCAGCTAACACCGCCACCTTGAACATCGATGGTCCATTGTCCGAAGAAATCGTTGATTGTTGCTTTAGGAGTGGTTGTTGCAGCTTCCGGTTTGGGCTTTTGCTGACATGCTAAAACGACAAAAGCCAATGCTACACTTGCTAATAAAATTTGTGTTGGTTTCATAAACTTGAGTTTTGTTTATTGATATTTAATTGGTTAATGGTTAAAATCGTTGCAAGATAATAAATAAGTCATGTTTTTGGTTAATGCGAATAGCTGAATTATTTTTTTAACAGCCAAACGTCGCAAACTTTCGACTGTTGACGCCAGTTTAGCTTTGATTCTTCAGGCTGATCAAACGTAACGACCAATTTGCCATCGCTAACGTATTTCTGGTTCACCAAAAATTCCTTGAATTCTTCCAATCCTTTGTTGTATATGATTGGTTCCAGACGTTCGCCATCGACTCTTATTAAGGCTTCGCCATACCCTGCAATTCGTATCATGTATCTGCCATTTGGATCAAGATCAGCATATTCCAGTCGCGGAAAATTCTGGAAAAGTTGAGTTGAAAGTCGTTTCCGGCTCAGTCCGCTATCCCACCAGGCCACATCAGTTCCATCGTCGGTCCGGGTTTTTACATGTGGGCCTTTCGAAAGGTCGGATACATTATCGTAGTAACTTCCCTGACCCGGATTTTCCCAGGTTCGAATAGTTTCCAGTCGCGACAGCTTTTCCTGTTCAGTGTTCATCTTGCGTATTTTGTCGAATTCGTCGGCGAGCCACCAGCGGTTATTCAACGGGTAATCGATATAATCAAGAATAGCTCCCCGCTCAGGGCCACTGGCATTGTATTTTTTTACGCTGGTTTGTGCTCCTATCGATTTCCATAGCTCTTCGCAATAATCAAAAACCTTTTGCCTCAATTCAGGTGAAACAAGTTCTTTATCAGCTTTACATACTACCGAGAGCGCCTCGTCCATTGCTTGTGCCGATCCTAATGCCGGAGCTTTTGCCAATATCTGATTAACTTCTTTTTCGAGGTTTTGTTCGTAAATTTTACGGCGACGTATGTATGTATCGTAATAAGCCCGCATCACCAATTGCTGCCAGCGCCAGTTGCCTTTAAGTTCTGTGTGCTTTTCTTCCAGGTTTTTCCAAAATGAAAGTGTTGTTTCAATTCCACCATTTTCTTCAATCGGCCCAACCCAATTACGTTCAAGAGCCAGAATACCATTGGCCGCTTCACTTGCGACTGAATTTCCGAAAAAATAGCGACAGTAGTCTTCCAGCACCTGGGTTACATCTCGCCCGGGGTTCCATGCCATCTGGCTCCAAACTACTTTGTTTACATCGTCGTGCGAACCATCCGAATAGGAAATAAAACCATCAGTAAAAGGTGCAAACCGGTTATGAATTTTGGCATAGTAAAAAGGCTGCGGATTACAAACTTCTCGTCCTTCGGTAAGTGCAAAAGCCTGATCCCAATTTTCAACCGGGTATTGACAACGAACAGTATGTGTCAGGTCGGGATAATGCCTGTGCTTGTATTTAGCTGGAAGCCTGAACCTGGTTTCAGCCATATCCGGACTACTTGGGCCTGAGACTACACCCGCAAGCCAATCCGGGTTATTTTTATTGAGGTAATCATAGAAATAATCAACCTGTTCGTAACTAAATCCCTGGAGAGAAATCCAGACGCCTGCATTCGGGTGGTATTTTTTTAGCTCAGCTGCAACAGCTTTCAGAAAGGGTAATACATATTTGGGATGATTATCCCCAGGGTCGCCGCCGGGAAAGAAAACGCCATCAAGACGTGGTGTATTTTTATAAAATTCAGCATGTTTTTTAACTTCTGCATTAAAAACCTCCTCTTTCGAAAGGTCGCCGTCAGCAGGTGTCCAAACCCAGTAATCAAGATCGTATTTATTACATATTTCGCTCAGTTTTAGGTTCATATCTTTACATGAAAATTTCATGTGTGGACCAAGCGGCCCATCCTGAAATGGAATATTTTCGATGGCATTAGTTCCAAATATAGCCAAATCGCGAAAATATTGTTCGAATTGTGCCGGAGTCCACGAATCCCATGAATTAGCGGTATTACGATAGCCAACCTGGTGGCCTCGAATAGGGTAGGCTGGTGAAGTAGCGATTTCATTTTTTGCATCGAAAACGATTTTTCCTTTGGATAAAGAAGCAGTCCTGAGAAACTGACCAACTGCAAACAAAATACCTCGTTGATCAGCACCAATTAACCAGATGATTTGTTTACCTGCTTGTTTGTCAACAGTTATCCGATAGCCTTCAGGTTTGGTTTCCGGTAGGTTTTTTTCCGATTGTTTTGGAACTACCAAACCCGACAAGTTTACATCGTCAACTAAAGCCAAAGCTATAATTGTTTGTTTATCAGATGTATTTACATTTGGCAATCGAATAAATGTCCTTTTGGCAATTTCTTCCTGAAGAACTTGTATCGCTGTTTCGCGAACTGGTGAATTTATTTGTGAGGATGCCAAAATACCTGATTTACTGAAATCATACAATTGAGCATTTGTAATATAAGCCCAAAATATAGCTACAAAAAAGAATGTTGTTTTGATTAATCTAATGTTCATGTTCTATTTTTTATTTTACAACTAATGGAACAGTTGTTTGTATTACTTTATCAACTATTAATTTTCCGAGATCGGGCCCAAAGAAACTCACACTCGATTCATAACCTTCGCCATGCAAATATTGCTCTTCATTAAGTATATAACTAATCCATTCGTTGGCTAGTCCGCCAATTGTGATGTACTTAACACCTGAATTTTTCAATTCGCATTTTATTTGCTTACCTAAAATAGCGGTCATTTCGCCCGGAACTCCTACAATTACAAGGTTGCCAATCCGAACCGCACCAATGCCAACTTTTACGGGCGCAAGCATATTCATTACCACATTTATGGTTTGATCATTTAACCCATATTCTTCTCCTCCTGATTTCATAAACGATGGATGTGCCTGGTGTTCGGGTAAAACAATTGTCTGGTATTGGTAATTAAATGTTCTTACAGTTTTAGGCTTTATGTTCTTATAAATGTCATAAGCTTTTTCTGCGATTTGTTTTCCATAGATTTGAATTTTAGTGTACGCATCTCCTGAAGCATCGAGTACCGGCGACTGATCACCTTCTGCACCATTGTAATACATTGCAGTAATATTATTCCCTATCATTTGCTGAAGGTCGGTTTGTAAATAACCGGGCCATTCAGCAGAAACCTGCATATCCTTTCCGCTGATAAAAGTGGGATGGGCAGTCCAGTTCACCAAAACGGCAAGTGGGTTCCCATTTTCCGTATCAATGCGTGTAACCGTCATTTCCCGATCAATGTCAGGGTCTTTTCTTCGGTTACGGTTTAGCCCTTCAATAATTTGGCTGGCAGTTCCAATTTTTACTGTATGGAAGTTCTGGTCAGCTTTTCTCATTAATTTCTCCAGTTTTTCCAACAAAAATTCGAGCAACTCTGGCTGAAAGATACCAATCTGAGGACTATTAAGTTTGTTTTTACTATTTATTGCAGCCATTTCCAGGCTTCCATGCGAATGACTAGGAAGAAGCATCATATTTTCGGCAGACCAGCCTTCGTTGACTAAGCGTTTCAGTAAATCGGGCTTGAAATTTGAAGGTAACCCCAAAATATCGATAGTAATAATGGCATATTTGGTATTCTCTTTTTTTACAACCAACGCTTTCGCAAAAATAGGATCGTGAATAGCAATTGCCGGTTTATTCATTCGCTCGCCATATCCACCAAGCGTGTATTTCATTTCAAGCGGAGGTGTAATATCTACAGATGCCACATTGGCTTGTATATCGGCAGCATGACTTTGTATCCTAATTAAAAATAAGACGATAAATGATAAATAAGACAGTAAGTTATTCATTTTAATTATAATTTATAGGTTTCACCAATTGGTAAAACCTATATATCTGACGGTTAATAGTCAATTGTAAATAGTAAAATAGTAAATTACCTGGCAACTTCAATTTTCCAGTCGGTGAATTCTACCCAATACTGTCGTTTATCAGGGCTACCGGCAGCCAGTCCCAAATCAACTGTTTCATTAATTCCAGGTATGTCAACTGTATGCCGTTCGATAATCCAGTTTTTGCCATCCAGACTTATGTAACCGCTGAAACTATTGCCATGACGGACCATTTTTAGGTAAACCGGGGTTTTCGAATTTTCGGGTAAATTGGTACTACTGGCTTTGTGCATACAACCATTGGCAAACTCGTCGTACTCTATTCCGGCGCGTCCGGGTGTGCCAAACACTAAAACAGAGCCTTTACTACCAGGTTGAACATCAAAACTCTGGGCAATATCGTTACGCACAAATAGTCCCGACCGGAACCATTCGTGCGTACGATCACCAAACTGATTGATTTTAACAGTAGCAACAAAATCGCCCTTGATACCTTTCACATAAGCAGCAGCATACGAATCTTCAGCATGGTAAAAATCCGAACCACCAGCTGTGATTTTAAATCGGTTAGCTTTGGTATCAGCTTCTATTTCATACGGTTTTGCCTTAGCTGAGCAGTATTTATTTACCTGCATATTCGCCAAATTGAGTAATTGACCTTTAGCAACATTCAGGTCTTTTTCGGCGCTGTTCTCAATGCGTACCTTATGTTTTCCAGTCGTTGGCTCCAATTCGAAGCTTATAGCCTGTGTTCCGTTCGCTTTTAGTTCAATAGGCTGGCTTTGAACTTTTTGATTATCAACAAACAGGCTGGCATTCATGGTTTGGTCGGTACTCATAAGGTTGCGGGCTGTAGCTGTTGTCTTAATTCTTTCGCCCTGAATGAGACGATCGCCCGATAGTTTAAAATCTTCGAATACAATGGCAGGTTTTTTCCCTTCAATTTTAACTGACTGATATGATGTCGAACCAATCGCAACCTGATGTTCTCCAGCATCATACAGGCGAATTTCAAAGTCGATTTTACGACTATTGTTTTTTATTACTGGAAACAATTTGCGTTCTTTTATTTTGCCATCTACATACAATTCAACCGGGGCAATGCCGGTAGCGCCGGTATTGGTTACATCGGCAGTAACACGAATTATACTTCCTGCTAAAATCGCTCCTGAACCTGTTTTTGAAGCGGATTCGACCTGAAGGTTACTTTCACTGAACTGAGGTTCACCATCAATAATTATTTCGGGTGAATTTGCAGGAGCTTCAATCTTGAAATTATTCTGATAAGTATTGTCTTCAATCATGGCGGCGCATAGTTTCCATTCGCCCTGTTCGAGGTTGTAATATATGTTTTCTTCAGAAATCCAGCCATTCGACATATTATCAAACCAGAAAGCTACATTGTCGTTGAAAAAACCTGCATGTACATTATGAATCAGGTTGCGGCGAACTACCGAATTAAAGGTGATTCCAGCTGTTTTAATAGCTCCTGAATCGTCGGCATCCATTTGAACATTGTCAAGGTGGTTATATTCAACCAGGTATCCGCCATCAATAGCTTCTTCAAGGTTCTTCCATCCCCCAACATCAATGCCATAACGTCCACGGGTTTTGGTGATGTAATTGTGCGAAATGGTGGTCATCAGTGTAAAGTTGGCGTAAATGTTGATGCCGCCGCAATCGAAAAACTTGTTGTACGAAATTTGCGTTTCACGGGTAATTTCGCGTCCGTCACCCGGATTGGCAGAGCCATGAGCCATCAATGCGCCATTGTCAATTGTTTCGAATCTGTTGCGCAATATGCGGGTTTGGTAACAACCTTCTACTATAGAAAGACCAGTACCTGCACACGAACGTATTTCTCCGTCAACAAATTCGCAGGCATGGGCAAATTCATAACTGATAGCAGTGCTTTTCGGAGTTGTTCCTTCGAAAGTCAGTCCGTAAAACCTAAGGTTTCGAACTGGTTGCCCTAACTTTCCTTTTGCGGTAACCAAATTGCTGATCAGCGGAACTTCAGCCGGAACCTTATTCAAATCGGCAATATCGCTGGTTGGTATATAGCTGATTTCTTTTGTCTTTTTGTCGAAAAACCATTCGCCCGGCGCATCAAGCAACGATTTTACATTTTCGACAAAATAGCGTGGTGGTACAATTACCACACCTTCCTGTGGAGAACGAAATGTTGCAATTCCGGTTTTTTCATCAATTTTTATAAAGGTATTGATTCCTGTATGCCAGCGAAGTAACATAGTAACCCGGTTACCATCCAAATCTTTCCAATTTTTAAGCTCGCCTTTTCGGAAATGGATTTCATTGGTGTTTTCCGAAATCACCGGTGGAACAAAATAACCCTGATCAGGAGTGCGGGCCAGCGTTTGCCTTTTACCATTTACAACAAGCATTTGCACCGAATCAGCATCGAATTTGGCTACCCATAAATTGCCTTTTTTTATCCAGTTGCTCACCGGTTTTCCTCCTGAAATTACTGGTTTTTCACCCGGATAAGCGGCATAAGTAACGTAATGGTCTTTTAATTTGTGATATTCGAAAGCGCCGGTAGGTAAATTGGTTTCAACACGTTCGCCACCATCAGCAGGCTCAAATGTAAGTGGTTGCTTTAATGAATAAGTGCCTTCGCGCAGATACACCAGTATGTCTTTCCCTTTTCCCATGGTATGAGGTGAGCCGATCCAGCGTTTTTCAACAGGTGCATCCTTGGGTTTATAAACCTTGGTTTTCAATTCTCTAACAGCCGTTTGCGCCCGTTCCAGGGTTAGAAATGGGCCATCAGTTCCGGCGGAATTGGGTTCTGCCAAGGTGCCCGACCAATTGTCGTTTCCTTTAGGTGACACATAGAAATCAGCTTTATCGGGATAACTGAATGGCAACCAAGCTTCACCTTCCAGAATTTTTCCATCGCGGTAAGGTGTTTTGTTTTGAGCCGAAGCCGAAATATTTACTAAAACGAGCAATGCAAAAGCTCTGACGAATACATGGAATCGTGCAAATTTCATAATTGTTTGATTTGGTTAGTTTGAACAAAACAGCTGTTGTCGAGCAATGTTTTTATATTTTCAAACTTAAAGAATCGCAATGAACTGATTCGATGGGTTTTTGCTTATTCGTTATGGAATATTAACCGGAAGAAGAAAAATTCACCATAAATTAGAGTGAAGTGGTAAAATTAGTTTAAATAGCATCTTTTATAAACTGATGTAATAAAATGTCACAAACAAAAATGAGGAGCAATTTAAATTCTCTATTTTAGATGTCTGTTTTAATTAACTATTTTAAGGTACTCAAACTTTTATTCTAAAATTAACCTAATAACCATACCAATGAGACTTACTCTTGTTTTTTTATTCGTGTTTTTTTCTTTAGCCAATGTGCTAGCCTCCGAAAAACTAGTCATTTACGATTTAAAATGCGAAAATCTGCACAATCCGCTGGGTATCGATAAACTAACGCCGCGCTTTAGCTGGAAGGTCGTGAGTGGTGCAAACAACATCCAAATTGCAGCCTACCAGTTGTTGGTTGCCAGTAGTGAAGAATTGCTGAAAAAAAATCATGGCAATTGCTGGAACTCACAGCGGGTTGATTCGCCGGAAAGTGTGCTTGTTCCATACAAGGGTAAAATACTTTCTTCAGGCTTGGCCTATTACTGGAAAGTTAGGGTTTGGGACACGAAGGGAAATGTTTCTCCCTGGAGCGAAGTTTCTTCGTTTACAATTGGATTGCTTAATAAATCTGACTGGAAAGCAGTATATATCGGGTTCCCAACCGATTCAGGCTATCGCGAATGTCCGCAGGTAAAAAAAGTATTCGAAATCAAACAAAAATTTGATAAAATGTTACTGCAAGTGAATTCGCTGGGTTATCACGAAGTTTATTTAAACGGCAAAAAAGTTGGCGATGGCGTTTTGGCTCCTGCTGTGTCGCAATTCGACAAACGTTCGTGGACTATAACTTATGATGTAAGCTCGCTGGCACGACAAGGGCAAAATGAGCTGATGCTTTGGCTTGGTTCTGGTTGGTACACCAAAGGTTTGCCTGGGGTGAGCAACGATGGCCCGCTGGTGAAAGCGCAACTTGAATTGCTTACTGATAATCGTCGCGAAACCGTGATGGCAACTGACGGTTCCTGGCTCGGAAGAAAAAGTAGCTACACCAGGCATGGCGACTGGCGCCCACATCATTTTGGTGGCGAGATAGTGGTTGGGGCAACGACCAAAACTGATCTGGAAACAGGCGAAGGGCAGGGTAGAAGCTGGAATCCGGTAACCGTAGTTTCTGTTCCCGATGTAGCTGTTAGTCCGCAAATGGTTGAACACAACCATATTACCGAAACAATCCTGGCTAAATCTGTTAGTAAGTCTGGTAGAGATACATTCTTAATTGATATGGGAAAAACGCTAACCGGATGGGCCGAAATTCGCTTCCAGAAACTTGAAAAAGGACAGAAAATAACCATTGATTACTCTGATCATCTGGATAAAAACGGAAAATTTGTTTTTCAAAAACAAACTGACTGGTATATTGCTTCGGGCGCTGGGAATGAAGTATTTTGCAATAAATTCAACTACCACGGATACCGCTATATTCGAATCGTTAATTTGCATGAAGCTCCTTCTGCAGGCAACATTAAGGGTTATCTTATTCATACCGGTTTCGAACTGGCTTCGGGTTTTCAGTGTTCCGACTCTGAATTGAACCGGATTCATGATATGATTATATATACCTTACAGTGCCTTAGCATTGGCGGCGATTTAGTTGACTGCCCCACACTGGAACGATTGGGTTATGGTGGCGATGGAAATGCTTCTACCTTAACAGCCCAAACCATGTATAACCTGAATCCGCTTTATGCCAACTGGTTGCAGGCTTGGGCCGATTGTATCCGCGAAGATGGCGGAATGCCTCACACTGCACCTAACCCATACGCAGCTGGTGGCGGTCCATACTGGTGTGGTTTCATCATCACCGCTTCGTGGAAAACATACCTGAATTATGGAGATGCTTCTATTCTTGAAAAGTATTACCCGGTAATGCAAAAATGGCTGGGTTATGTTGACGCTTATTCGGCTGATGGTTTGCTGAAAGGCTGGCCTGATACCAATTACCGTGGCTGGTACCTTGGCGACTGGGCTACCCCTACCGGGATTGACCAGAAAGCAGAAGCTTCTGTTGGATTGGTAAATAATTGTTTTTTAGCTGTTTGTCTCAATAATATGCAAAAAATAGCCCAAGTTCTTGGTAAAACCGGTGACGCAGAAATGTATGGAAAAAGAACAACCGACCTGCAGCAAAAAATTCACCAGCGTTTCTTTAATTCAACAAATAGCACCTACGCCACGGCTACTCAAATTGATTTGGCTTACCCAATGGTTTCAGGTGTTGTACCTGAAAATCTTTCCGCGTCTGTATATCAAAGTCTTGTGAAAGAAACTGAAAGCCGTTCAGGACATTTGGCTACCGGGCTGGTTGGAATTCCGGTTTTAACCGAATGGGCAGTGAAAAGTAAGGCTACCGATTTAATGTATTCTATGCTGAAAAAGAAAGATTACCCCGGCTACTTGTATATGCTCGAAAACGGTGGAACTACAACATGGGAACATTGGAATGGCGAGCGTAGCCGCATTCACAATTGCTACAACGGTATTGGTTCGTGGTTTTATCAGGCTGTAGGGGGAATACGTCCTGACGAGAATGCTCCCGGCTACCGAAAAGTAGTTATACAGCCACAGGTTCCTCAAGGCGTAACCTGGGCTAAAACCTGGAAAGAAACACCTTATGGAAAATTATCTGTTGACTGGAAATTAAACGAGAAAAACATGGAAATAAATCTTACCATTCCTGTTGGTGTTGATGCGCTGGTGGTTGTTCCGGCAGAAGCAAAAAGTTATCAATTGGATGATATGAGAATTAACGTTTCAGGAAATAGCGATAGTTTGGTAAAGGTTGGAAGCGGAAGGCATATAGTTGTTTACTAATCAAATGGTCTAATAGAAAAATGGCTCCAATTTTTTATAGATTGGAGCCATTTTTTTATTAGACACACAAATTCTTAAAATACAACTCATAATTCATCATCGATAATTCTTTTCTCTGCCAATTAACCATTAAAACCAATCAAAATATCAGTACTGGAAGAGGAAAAAAGTGAGTTAATTTGAATAAAGTGTATGAGCTTTGGACTGTAAGTACTTAACCGATAAACCCGAACAGATGAACATCAAATATTTCTCTCTCGTATTGTTTTTATCCTGGATTACTATTTCCCCATTTCGATTGTTGGCTAATACCGAAAGCGACTCTATACGCGCAGGTTTTCAAAATCCCCCTGCCGATTGTTGGCCGCACACCCGCTGGTGGTGGCCAGGAAATCCGCTTTCGAAAAAAGAAATTACCCGCGAATTGGAAGCGATGCGCAGTCATGGCATTCGTGGTGTTGAGCAGATAACGATGGGCGAGGTATACGAAAAAGGCAATATTCCGTACTTGTCGCCTGAATTTATCGATATGCTGAAATATACGGTATCAGAAGCCAAACGTTTGGGAATTGAAGTATCGCTCAATTTTGGCGGACCAGGCTGGATTATTGGTGGCGCATGGGTTCCTGAGAACGAGAAGAGCAAAGACATAGTGCCAACGGCTGTCGATCTAATCGGTCCGCGTTTGTACAAAGGCGCTTTACCCGATTCGTTGTTTAAAACACAGCGTTCGTGGGAGCGCTACACACCACATTTGGATGGAAGTGAAAAGTTACTTGCAGTAATGGCCGGAAAACTCAATAATGATGGCAGGATCGACCAATATTCGATCATTGATTTAACAAGCAAGGTTGTGAACCGGCAAATTGAATGGCAGGTTCCTGATGGTAAATGGAAACTAATGGCTTTCTGGCTAAAGAACAATGGCATTGCCGATGCTGTGGATCATTTCAGCAAAACAGCAATGGAACATTATTGCAACTATTTGGGAGGCATTTTTTACCAGGCAGTAGGCAGCGAGTTTGGAAAAACTGTTGAATCTCTTTTTGCCGACAGTTTCGAATTACCTAGCCTGGCCAGCGGTTTCAACTGGTCTGGCGGATTACTCGATGATTTCCAAAAAGCAAAAGGATACGACCTAAAACCTTATCTGCCAGCTATATGGTGGCAAATGGGTAACATTTCGCCTAAAATACGGTACGATGTCAACGAATTTTTACATGAAACAGGACTGAAGGTATTTTTCGAAACTTTTCTGGGATGGTGTAAATCACATCATATTCAGGGAAGAATACAAACTTACGGATTCAATACCGACAATATACAGGCGGCTGGTATGACTCATATTCCAGAAATGGAAATTACAGCCGGCGAAAAAGATGCTGCTGACTGGTTCGATACCCGAATTGGGCCAAAACAATATGTGGCTTCCGGGGCGCATATATACGGGCGAAAAATAGTTTCGGCTGAAGTTTATACGTTTATCCACTGGGAACGCTACCGCGAAACACTGGAGGAGTTGAAGATTGCCAGCGATGGTTATCTGCTTGAAGGTGCAACCAAATTTTATAACCATGGGTTTAATTTCTCACCCGAGCATATTGTAACGCCAACGCGCTCGCTGCCTTTCGCAGCCTACATTCAACCTGAAAATATTTGGTGGAACTATTACCCACAATTGGCTCAATACATTGCCAGAAGTTCGTATTTGCTGCGCCAGGGCGACTATGTGGCCGACATTGCTCTTTATTCACCTCTGGCCAACCAGTGGACAAAAAATGTACTCAATATGCGCAAATGGACCCGTGAATTTGAATGGGGCGAACTTGGTACTCATATAAAATCAAATGGTTACAGTTATGATCTGGTAAACGACGATGCCCTGCAAAACCTTTCGGCATCGGCTGACGGTAAAATCAGGATTGGAAAAATGGAATATAAAATACTGATTCTGCCCAATGTGGAAAACCTGCCACTAAAAACTTTGCAGGTGATCGAAAAGTTTGTCGACAGTGGAGGAGTGGTGATTGCACTCGAACGTTTACCTGGATTTTCCACTGGTTTGAAAGATAATGAACAATCGGATAAAGATGTCAGCAAACTGGTTAATGAGCTTTTCCACAAGCCTAAACCTTTGATTGACCAATCAGCTGATCTGTACGGACTACGCGAACCCAAACTAAGCGATGGAATAGTGGAAAATCATTATGGACGCGGACGTACATTTCAAATAAACAAAGTAATGGACCGACAAATTTGGTGGGATAAACGAAGTAGTACGCTCGATCCGTTCCTCGAAGTTTTGCGTACATACATTACTCCTGATTTTGGAATTGACTTTGCTTATGAAGGCATGCGTAAAAACGAAGGCTTGACTTTTACACACCGAAAAGCAGGTAACCATGATTTCTATTTTGTCTGTAACATTCAGGACCGAACCAGCGAAATACCAGTGACCTTCCGGACAAAAAGTAAAACCATCAGAAAATGGAATCCTTACACCGGCGAAATTTCGGAAGTCTTGAATTTTGAAGAAGTAACAAATGGCTTAAAAGTTCCATTGTTGTTAGCGCCTTACGAATCTGTATTTCTGGAATTTTTGCCCGGAGAACCCCAAAGCTATGTTGTTCGATCTGATTTTCAGGAAATAAAAAATGGCAGCAAGCAATCAATGGAGGTTTTGGCATCACGGAATGGTGTTTTTAATAGTACAATACAAATAGGCAATCAACAAAAAAATATTCGGACAGTTGTTGATGGCTTGCCCGCTCCATTTCTGATTTCAGGACAATGGAACATGGAGGCTCCTGTTACAATTAATGAGGTATTCAAGATAAAAACTGACACGCTTTTTTCGTGGACCAACAATCCCGCTACCAGGTATTTTAGCGGAACTGCCAGTTACAAAGTCAATTTTGAGATTCCGGCAGTTTATAAGGCTTCCGGCATTCGACTTTTGCTCGATTTAGGCAAAGTAGGTAATGTGGCTGAAGTTATTCTGAATGGAAAAAAAGCTGGTATTATTTGGATGCGCGGCCAAAAACTTGATGTTACACCAATGGTACAAACAGGTACAAATAAGCTGGAAGTAAAAGTAACGAACACACTGATTAATCGAGTTTCAGCCATGACGAAAGCGCCCGAAATCCCCGCCTCGCTTGTTGATCGCTTTGGATCAAAAGATAAAAATGAAGGAGTGCCCCGTGAGTTTGGCTTTAAACCTCTTCCTGCTTCAGGATTGATGGGGCCTGTACAATTAATACCGGAGAAATTAATTGATCTGAAGTTCTAGTCAAAAAATGTAATGTGGCAAAAAACAGTTATCCGGCCTGAGATACAATAAGTAATGAGAAAAATAATGTCGCATATTAACCTGCACTTTTATCTCGACTCACCTCAACGTCAGCATAGCGGACATTGAGGTGAGTACATTTGAAAATACGACAATAAATTTAACACTGCGAATTAATGCGGTCTAAATGCTTATGCCAATATTCTTATTACTTAAATGCTAAATGCTCAAAAAATACACATCGAATATTAAAGCATCGATGCCGATTCAGTATCCAAAAACAACCATGTTGCCGGATGTTGTTGCATGATGGAAGCCGGAATTAGGTTAGACACTGGTCCGTTTACTGTATGTTTAACAGCCCATGCCTTACGTTCGTCGGGGACGCTGCAAACTATAGCTTTCGATTTCATGATTTGAAGTATACCCATGCTAATGGCTTGTTTGGGTACATCGTCGATGGTGGCAAACCAGCCTTCACCCATTTGCTGGCGGCGACAGGCCTCGTCAAGGTTTACAACAAGGTAAGCTTGCTCTGTTGCGAAATCGGCTGGTGGGTCGTTGAAAGCCAAATGACTGTTTTCGCCAATGCCAACAAAAGCCACATCAATTGGATGTTGGGCAATAATTTCTCCCAGACGTTCACACTCTTCATCTGCGTTGCCAGTGTCGCCATTCACGTAAATGAATGTTTTCAGGTTAATCAAATCGACAAATCTTTCCTTCAGGTATTTACGGAATGAGGCCGGATGTGTATCAGGTACTCCGATATATTCGTCGAGGTGAAAGGCAGTAACTAAACTCCAGTCAATGTCTTCCTTAACCAACTCGGCCAGCATTTCGAACTGCGATGCACCGGTTGCTACAATGATGTTGGCCTTGCCATTTTGAGCAATGGCTTTTCGAATCAGGTCTGCTCCTGTTTTTGCGGCTTTTTTACCCAATTCATGTTTTGTTGATGCGATAATGATTTCCATAATATTTGTTTGTTACGGGTTACGTATTAAGAGTTTCGAATTACAAAAATGCAGATCACCTTTGCCTTTTTACTTATCACTTTTTATTTGTTATATATTCCAGATTATCGTCAAGCGGTGTCATTTTGGGCATCAACAAATGAACGAAAAGCAGAATGGTTATATACGACAGACCTGCGATAACGAATGCCCAGAAATAGCCTGAATTGTTGGCAGAATCGAGTACAGCGCCCAACGAAATATCGGCAATAACAGCAACAGCAACACCAATCATTTTACCAATTCCAATAACCGAAGCTGTTGCTTTCTTCGGAAATACATCTGACGCCAATGTAAAGCCATTAATCGACCATGACTGGTGTCCTGCAGCGCCCAATCCAATCAGGAAAACAGCCAGCCATTTGCTGGCAACAACCGGGACAAAGCTTACAGGCAAAATAATAATGGCACAAACAAGCATGGTAATTTTTCTGGCTTTATTAATACTCCATCCTTTCTTTATCAAAGCACCCGAAGCATAACCTCCCAACAAGCTGCCTGCATCGGCCAGAATAAAGATAATCAGGAATGGTATTCCCAAGCCATCGATGTCAACGCCGAATTGTTCGGAGAGGAATTTCGCACCCCAGAACAGGTAGAACCACCAAACAGCATCTGTAATTGTGGTAATTGAAAAGGCCCAGGTTTCACGTTTGGGAAGCAATTTTACCCAGGGAATATTTTCTTTGCTCTCTTCAATCGAATCGCTGTTGATGTAATCCAATTCAGTTTTCGATAGTTTGGGATGGTTTTCAGGTTTTTGGTAAGTTTTTATCCACAGAATGACCCACACTGCACTTAACAAACCAGTAAAAAGAAAAGGTATTTGCCAGTTATTACCATCTTTCGAAACAACTGCACCAACAATAAAAGGGGCAAGAATTGCACCTACGCTGGTTGAAGCATCGAAAATTCCCGTTGCAAATGCCCGGTCTTTCTTTGGGAACCATTCGGCAACAGTTTTAATAGCAGCCGGAAAATTTCCTGATTCACCAATACCTAAACCAAAACGGGCCAGCATAAAGCCAACCAACCCAAAAGCCGGACGGATCACCGCATGTAACATTCCGAATATGCTCCAGATGGCAATCGAAATTGTATATCCTATTTTGGTTCCCATTTTGTCGATGATGCCGCCCATAAACAACAAACCAATTCCGTATGCTATTTTAAACGAAACCATGATGGCTGCATAGTCTTTATTTGTCCATTCAAAAAGTTTCTGAAGGGTATGGGCCATTACACCCAAAATACTGCGGTCGAAATAATTGATGGTGGTAGCCATAAACACCAGTGCAAGAATACGGTAGCGGTAAGCGCCAATTTTAGTCGGTTGGTCCATTTTAGTTAATGTTTCAGTTTAAACAGGTTAATTGCATTATCGTGTAAAATCATCCGGGCAATTTTTATAGCTTCTTGTTCAGAAAAATATTGGCTTTTCACTTTTCCAATTAACACATTTCCAATTACTTCTTTTGCAAAAAGCAGATGCCCGTATATGTTTTCAACATTTTCGTAATCACCCCCAAACGCCATGATTTTATTTGCCGGAACAGTTTCGAGCCACTCGCTTAGAAAACGTTCGCTATACGATGGCGAGATGATGTATAACCAACATAAATCGATATACACATTTCTGAAATTCTTGGCCAGACTGCCAAATTCGCCACCATACGGGTAACCACCATGAAAAAGTATAAATCTCACATTTCGATATTTCAGGAAAAGATTGGCCAGCAAAGCCGGATTCGAGTTTTGTATGTAATTTCCGTCGCCGGCCTGTAAACCGGTATGAATCTGTATGGGCACGTTATATTTCAGAGCCTGATCTAAAATACGGTGCATCATGTAATCGGCCAGCGGTTTAGCAGCTTCAGATGATAAAGGCACATCTTTGCTTTGCATAACCTTAAGAAAAACTTCCTCAGCTTTTTTCTTGCTTACATCTTCGAAATATAAAGAACGAAAATAGGCTGTCGAATTTTTGATGGTTGTGATTCCGTTTTTTACCGCAGTATCAAATTCTTTATTCAAAGTAAAAACCAAATCATCCAGACAGTTTATTGTTGTACCTTGCTTTTTTGCCAACAGGTCAATTTTTGCTTTACAATCGAGCTGAAAATAGTCGAACCGTTTGGTATATCTGAAATAGTCGGGATCGCCTTCTGATGGTTGCGAGTCGTTGATCAGGTAATCTATTTTGCATTTATCCTGAAGGACCGTTTTGTACCAATCAGTTTTATAAGCATCTCTCAGCTTTTCAGTCAACCACAAAATCGACTGGTCGTTAAGTTCGCTGATTCCAAATAAGTGATCAACCGAAAGTAAAACTGCACGGTTATAGCTCGTATTGAATGAAGCTTCGTAGTAAGGCTTCATGATTTTCCATTTTTCAGCAGCCGAAAGTGAATCGGTCAGCAATGTGGCAAACTGCGGCTTCGACATTCCTGCCGATTTAATATCGTCATCGGCATATTGATGGAACAACCACATAAAATCAATGGATTTATTTTTGGCAATTCCTTTATAACCAACCAAATGTTCGTGAGTATCAACTACTCTCATGGTGTCGAGCACTTGCCTGATTCGTTCTTCAAAACCTTTTTTGGGGGCAGGTTTAATTGTTACCTGTCCGAACGAAGTTATAATAAACAATACCCCAACCAGCAACAATATTTTTTTCTTCATCACATCAATTCCTTATTTACAATTGAATAGTATTCTTTTTTAGTTTGCTGATGATACAATTAACTAGTTTTTTTCATATACAACTTTCCCTGCAACAATGGTTTTCTGAATGACCATCTCATCATTTTCAACAGTAAAAAGTATTAAATCAGCCCGTTTACCCACAGCTAGTTCACCAACATTATTCCAGCCCATCAGTTTAGCCGGATTAGTACTTGCCATTTGAATAGCTTCACCCAATGTACATCCGGTAAATTTCATCATATTGGTTACACATATACTTACCGGCGAAGCTGCACCAGCCAGTACATTTTCATCAGGAAACTTTACCACATCAGGTGTCAGCAATACTTTTCGTTCACCACGAATGTACTCGCCAGGCGGCATTCCTGCCAAATCCAGCGCATCCGACACCAAAATTGTCCGTTCAATTCCTTTCACTTTATAAAATGTACTGACTTCATGTTTATTCAGATGAAAACCATCTGCAATAATCGATATGGAAAGCTTGTCGTTGGCCAATTGTGGCCAGATCGGATTATTGTGCCGGTCAATCAGGTTGGCGCAACCATTACCTAAATGAGTTGAAAGTGTTGCTCCGGCATTTACTGCATTTTCAATTTGGCTTGCATTGCCATTATGATGTCCCAACGAAACAACAATCCCTGACTTTTTACAATTTGCTATAAAAGAATTAGCTCCGTCTGTTTCCGGGGCTAATGTTACCAGTTTAATTTTGTTTCCTGAAGCTTTTTGAAATGCTGAAAATTCATTCCAGTCAGGCTTTCGGATATATTTTTCGAGATGAGCGCCACGAAAACCTTTTTCAGGTGAAATATAGGGCCCTTCCAGATGAAATCCGGGAACAGAAGCCGCCACATCGGCAGTGAAGCTGGCTTTGGCTAGTAAAGAGAAACTTTTTAGCAGATTTTCACGACTGGCTGTAATAACAGTTGGTAAAAAGCAAGTTATCCCTTTTCCCCACAACGCCTTGGTTGCTTTTTCGAAATTTTCAGAAGTGAGAGTTTGGTCCGAAAAGTCAACTCCCATATAACCATTAATTTGCAAATCAATAAGGCCAGGAGCTACAAAATAAGTTTTGGAAACAATTTTATTTGGATATTTTATTTTACTAATCAAACTACCATTAATTTCTATAACAATAGGTTTCCCGGTCAGGTAATGGATCCCTTCAATTTTTTCACTTTGAGAATATCCCAAAGTAATTGAAAATAAACTTATTACTAACAAACTAGTAATGGTAGTTTTCATTTGTATTTGTTGGTTATAGGTATGTCAGGAAACAAAAATTACCGGTTTTCTTTCCTATTTTCAAACATATTGAAAACTACTTGTTTGCTTTGATCAGTTTTTGCTTATTGATAGTGGAATATTAACCACAACAGCCTCATTTATAAAACATGACTATTATAAACTGTTTAAAATTAGAAACTAAGCCCAAAATCAAAATGAACAAAATTTAAACAGTCTCTTAAACTTACTTCGAAATATACTAAATTATTAGAACTGTTTTCCCTTGAACCTACAAAGAAAACAGCCAGACTTTTTCCCCTGCTTACTTAGTGAAGGTTAAACAATGAGAAAATTGAAAGTTATAATAATCAAACTGATATATTGATTTTAATAAGCTAATAACCAATACATTATTTACGAAGCAATTGAAAAAAACATACGAATATCCATCGAAAAAGCAATAGTCCGTTTTTCAGCAAAAGGAACTTTTGTAAGTATATCATCCGAATTAATTCTGATTAATATGGCGTTTTTATAGTTAGCAGCAATGTATTCAAATGGAAACTTAATAAGTGTATGTGCTTCAATTCCAACACCAAGTTCAAGTAAAGCAAGTTTACCTTTTACTGCATTTCTTAAAAAATCGATATATCTGGATGAATTTTGTTTCCAGAATTTATGATTGAAATTTGTTGAACTGTTTGTATTAGGTTCCAGAAAACTTCCGCAACGTGGACAAGTTGGTATATTTGAACTACTTATAGCAAATGGGCTTATTGCCAGATCATTAAGTAAATTATCTACTATTTTTTTATTATGAATATTTTTTTTCGAACAGGGGAGTGAGCATTGAAAAAAAGAAAGATCGCCATTAGGCGAATAAATGTTTTGTTTTTCGAAACCAGCATTGACAAATTGACCATCGGTAGCTGTTGTTACAACAAAGTATGGTTTATTTTTTACTAATTCGAAAAATGAAGAATAGACATTTTCAAACGGATTTGTATATCTGAAAGCCGAAATGTATCGTGCAATAAATGCGTAATGTTCTTCAATTGTTGGAAAATAATAAGAAAGTGCTTCGGAAACAGTTTTCAAACCATATCGACGCGTATATCCGGGAAACAATTTTTTAAATGTATCAACACTTTCAATTTGTGGCCCTGCAATCCCGGACAATCCATTTCCGGCGCCAATTAAAATATAATCCGAATCCTCAATTATCTTTTTAATTTTTTCAGGATTTTCCATGACTTTTTTTAAAGTTATTTTGACTGATTATCAACAAGGAAATAAAATCTAATATTTCCCAACACTTTTACTGAATAAAATATTTTATTCAATACTACTTTGAATAACTATTTTTTGCAATTGGAGTTTTAGAATAATAAGAACAACTTATTGTCACATTCTTAAAATACTCACTACACATCCAAACACGATCATTCCTTTCATCATTCAGAAAGAAAGGTGAAATGCATTGCAAAATTTGGAGTGAGTTCAGTCGAACGATATTCTGGGTTGAGCCTTTATAAATTACGAACCGAAGTACGACATTACTTCATTCTCATTACTTAGTTCTTTTTTTTATTCAGCAACCTTGATACATATAAGCTGGCTTTGATCACGAATCAATAATTTACCATCGGCCAGTGCCATTGGAGCCCAGTTTTGAGTTGGACCACCAAAATTTGTCATACCATTACTATTATCAACTCCACCAGGTTTAAGCATTTCGACTGATGCCAGGGGCTTAAAAGCAGATGGGTCAGGTTCAATCAAAAAAAGTTTCTTAAATCCATCAGTCGAAAGAATTAAACCATCAGCATAGATCATACTTCCTTTATTAAATTCAGGGTTACGCCCAGTTTTCCATTTAATCTGACCATCCATGCTCATGCAAACCAAACCATCACGTCGTTCATTGGTCCCATAATGAACATAGAAATAGCCATTTATTAAAACCGGTGGTAAAGTATAAGCGCCAAAATCAGCAGTTTTAAAAAGTTCAGTTACATCATAACTGTTATCAGCTTTTTTATCAATTTTAAGCATTGCAGTTCCAGCATTGTAACCACCTGAAATCAGCACTTTGCTGTCACCCGCATCAACAGCCAGATTTGAAGGAATTGAGCATTGAAAATTGTTGTATTCCCATAGTATTTTACCTGAATTAGGGTCAATTCCAACAACTTTTCCACCTTTTGGAGTTTCGCCCCAGCCACCTCCAGCTGCCGTAATCATTACTATTTGTTTCTCATTACCAATATTTACTAAAACCGGACTAACATATCCGACAGGTCCAATTGCTGGAGTTTTCCATTTCAGGTTGCCTGTAAGTTTTTCAAAGGCAACGACACCAGCATTTGGCGCCTGAGATGCAACAATAATCAAATCGCCAAAAAGTAATGGACATTGGGTAATGGCCCACATTGGCAGTTGGGTTCCGCCAAAATCCTTCCATATATTCTTATTCCAGACAGGCTTATGTGTATTAATATCAATACAATACAAATCACCAAGCGGACCACATGAATACACATTTTTATCATCAACTGCCGGAACACTTCGCGATCCGGGAAAGGGGAACGAACCTTCAGCTGAATATTCGAAATTCCAAAGTTCATTACCGCTCGATAATTCGAAGCACCTTATTTTATCACCAACCTTATCATTTCTGTCAAGCAAATAAACCTTGCCATCTTTTACTGCGGTACCCCCATATCCAATTCCAATTTGTACAGTCCATAAAACCTGTGGCCCAGTTGCAGCCCATGTTCGCAAAAGCTTTTTTTGAGATGAAGTGCTATTCCCATTAGGGCCAAGAAACTGAGGCCAGTCTTGCCCAAAAGTTGATATGCAGATGAAGAACAAAAAAAGAAATAAGTTACTGAACTTTTTGAATATCAGCCTGGTATGAATACTACTGATAATCGTTTGTTTTGAATTGATTTTCATAGGTTATTTTGATTTTTAATTGGTAATTCAATTGATTATTGGTTTTAATCTCTGCGCTAATATTTTCCGACAAACCATGTTTTAAATTCTGAGGCTTTGTTTTTACTAACATAAATTCGTTCAGGTGGTTCTATTTCTACTGACAACAATAGCCTATTGTCAAACCAAATAGTTATATTATTCACACAATCTCTTGCCACAATAAACTGTTTATTGGCCCGAAAAAAATCGATAGGATTTAATGTTGTTTCAATTTGCTCCAATGTTTTGGAATAGGGGAGTTCTTCTCCATTCTTTAAAAAAATTCGTGTGTTTTTATCAGTAGTATAGAAAAAACAAATTTCACTTACATTAACCGGCAAAAGCTTATCTTTTTGCGGAACCAATAATTTGTCCCTGAAACTCGGCGCAAGCGATAAATTAGTCAGACCTGAAAGGTATTGTAATATATCTTGTCTGTTTAATCTTTTAAATTTTTCAAGAGCCGTCTTAACTTCCTCAACTTTAATTGGTTTCAGAAGGTAATCAATACTGTTTACCTTAAAAGCATTTATAGCATACTGATCGTATGCCGTTGTAAAAATAATTGGTACTTCAAGTTTAATCTTGTCGAAAATTGAAAAAGCCGAGCCATCAGAAAGATGAATATCCATAAAAATCAGATCAGGTAATTTGTTGTTCAATAACCAATTAACCGTTTGATTTATACTTTCAGTATTTCCACATATTCTGATACTGGAATCAAGCTGTGTTAAAATTTGAAATAAATTTTCGTAGGCCGCTGTTTCATCCTCAACTATAAGTATTTGCATCATTTTCGTGTTTTAAAGGTAGATAAACAGTAAATCCTTCCTCGTTTTCTTCAATACGAATTCGCTGGTTCATTAATAATTGAAACCTGTTTTGGAGGTTTTGCAAACCAGTTCCGTTTGTTTCAGGAATTGAATATTTGGGAAAAACAGGATTTGAAACAACCAATTCAAAATTTGAATTTAGATGAATTGAAATTTCCATTACATGATCGCTATCGATAGTATTATGTACCACTACATTTTCTAAAAGTGGTAATAATGATAATACAGGAAGCTTTAAATCAAGTACTTCACTAGGTACATCAACATTAAAAATTAGTTTATTTGCAAACCGTACCTCCATCAGGTACGAAAATGATTGAACGAAACTGAGCTCTTCACTTAATGTTACAATATTCTTCTTATCACTTTGTAACACATATCTAAAAATATCAGAAAGTTTGTCGACATATTCCAGTGCATTATTTTCATTTTTCTTACGGATTAAGGAGGAAAGCCCATTCAATGAGTTGAAGAAAAAATGAGGATTAATCTGGTTAGTTAGAGCAACATAACGGCTTTGCAAATTTTCTGTTTTTAACTGTTCAATTTCAAGTTCTTTCTTTTGCTTTTCGTTTGTTAAAACTATCAAATGACCTGAAAAAGCAGTTAAAATCCATACAACAAAGAATTGGAAAAGTAGTGTACTACCATACCAATCGGCTTTATATTCATTTAGTTGAGTAATTACAATGTAAACAGAATAAGCTATGCCAGATATTACAAATGTATGAAGTAACCTGCGCCGAAGATTTTGTGTTTCTGTCTTTTTCAGGTTATAGATCGCCAGAATGAATATTAATACTGTAAAATAAAAATACCTGAATAAAAAATATAAGATATACGGTGTATTATATCTTTCACTATAAAATTTTATATCCCATGGAAGGCAAACGATATTAGTATACGTGATAAAAACGGCACTTACCATACTGCTTAAAAGGAGTACTCTCAGCGATATATCTTTATCGGGCATATTCATTTTATTGATTAATTTAAGATTGCTGGTTTATCACCAAAACTCATATTACCATATCGTTACATCGTATATTCATTAAGAAACTGTTTAAATTTTATTTTATCGTTCCGTTAAGAACAAAATGTGGGTAGGAAAAGAATGATTTTAGATGATCTCTTGTCCCGTACGGGACAAAATGAAACGATAAATGGTCATTTTTCTACCCATATATTTTCCCTCCTGGAAATTTAAAACTCAATACTCACCCGTCGTCCCGTTTTAAACGGGACTCTGCCCCTTCTATATGTCGAGAGGGGAAAAATCCGATAAATCGGACTTGGGGTGAGTCAAAAAAGATAGAATTAAGGTTAAAATTCTTCAATATAAAATTTAAAACGGTTTCTAAAGTTTAAAACAAATAAAAAACACTAATCCTTATCAGGAACAATCTCTTTATTAAAATGAAATACTGAGTTTGTTTGCATTCTTTATCCGTTGTTTACCAAGCATATAACCTATATTTGAGAAAATGCTTGTTACTTATTAACGCATAAATCTGTTCATTGATTTATTATATTTTACTGATATTTAATCAAATAACAAGGATATATTTTTATTGTATTGTATATTAAAACGAAAAAACTTTAAAAGCAAAAGGGGTGAAGTTTCAGGTCCACCCCTCATTCTTGTTTCTGGCTTAACCTTTTAAACACGTAATCTACCACAATTACATACTATTTCTTCATAAAATTTACCAAAATCAGTAACGCTTTTGGTAAAAACTATCTCTCTTAATTTCGAAATTAACATTGTTTAATTGTTTTATGGATTCTGTGGTACAAATATCATTATAACAGTAAAAAATTGTATTTAGAAATGTACCAACGGGAAAAATCCAGGATAAAAACGAAATGATCCTTCTTGCAACAATGTCTATGTTATTAAAAACTATTTAACCAAGAGTTGATAGCTTCTTTGGCATAATTAACCTTTCCGCCTTGAATAGCCAACCCTTTTCCAACTATGGTATTGGGGCAGCTCCTCGTAATATCTCCCATGCTTTTCCCAAGCCCACTTCCTTCATGTGTACAAAACGGAAGAATTGTTTTTCCCGAAAAATCATATTCTTCCAGAAAAGTAAAAACCGCCATCGGGAAAGTGCTCCACCAGTTGGGATAACCCAAAATAATGGTATCATAATGATCCATGTTTTCAACATGAGATACAAGTTCTGGCCGGAAATTGCTTCTTTTTTCGGCGGCTGCTACGCGGGTAGTTTCATCATAATCAACCGGATAATTTTTAACTGTGCAAATCTCGAACAAGTCGCCGCCGGTTATGTCCTGAATCATTCGTGCAGCTATTTCGGTATTTCCAACAGCGAGATCGACAATCTGTCCGTTGACATAGTTCTGACCCTTACGAGAGTAGTAGGCAATCAATATTTTTTTTGACTTATTATCCATTTCTTTTTTAATTTATTTTCCAGGATCCAAGCCATTTTACAGTGGCCGGATCACGATGGTCTAAAAACAAACTTTTATTGGTATCAAGTTTAATTATGGCATCCATATCTGACCGATTCAGCTCAAAGTCGAAAACATCGAAGTTTTCGACAATACGCGATTTATGTACCGATTTTGGAATTACCACTACATTTCGTTGCATCAGCCAGCGTAAAACAACCTGGGCTACCGATTTATTGTATTTCTTACCAATGGAAACCAGCAACTCATTTTGAAAAAGGTTATTTCTTCCTTCGGCAAACGGACCCCACGATTCGATTTGAACCTTGTTTTCTTCCATGAATTTTTGATTGGCGGTTTGGTGGAAGTATGGGTGCGTTTCAACCTGATTAACTGCCGGAATCACTTTATTGAAGGTGATAATATCCATCAATCGATCAGGCTGAAAATTGCTTACTCCAATGGCTTTGATTTTACCCGCAAAATACAACTCTTCCATTGCCCGCCAGGCCCCGTGTACATCGCCGTAAGGTTGGTGTATCAGGTAAAGGTCGAGGTAATCGAGTTGTAATAAGTTCATCGATTTTTCGAAAGCCTTTTGAGCACTTTGGTAACCGGCATCCTGAACCCAAAGCTTAGTGGTTACAAAAATTTCTTCTCTGGAAATACCACTTTTACGTATTGCATCACCAACAGCTTTTTCGTTCATATAAGCTGCAGCGGTATCGATATGCCTATAACCAGCTTGAAGTGCATCCAAAACACTTCTTTCACATTCTGCGGCATCGGGTATTTGATAAACACCAAAACCTAAAATTGGCATTTCAACGTCATTATTTAAAATTACTTTTTCCATAATTTCAAATCTTAATTGTTTTTTCTGGCGGCAGAACCTCATTCAGACAGTTAATGGCTGTTAAGGTTCGCGGATAACCTACATAAGGCAGCAACTGTGTCATCAGGTTAATCAGGGTTTGGCGGTCGTTTCCTACATTGGCATTACCACGAATGTGACCTTTTATTTGTGATTCGGTTCCTCCCAAAGCAATCAGGAACGATAGTGTTACCATTTCCCGGGTTTTCACATCCAGCCCGTTTCGGGTAATATAATCGCCGAAGCAATTGGCCGATAAGTAATGCTGTATATGCAGCAAATCTTTGGGCGAGTTCTTGTACAGATTATCAATTATCTCTCCAAAAATCTCCTTCTGTTTTGCTAAACCTTTCTCAAACCTGGTTTCCGGAGTTGTAGTTGATTGGCTTTCCTGCGGAAGTTCAATTCCCTTTTCCTTAAAAAGCACATTAGCAGCGTACAGAAAATCTATTACTTTGGCAATACCCACGTAAGGTACCGCCTGATATACAATTTCCTTTATTTCAACAGGTGTTGCACCTATATTTAGGGCTGCATTGGCCATCATCTTAAATTCTGTAAGCGCGTAGCTCCCAATGGTAGACGCAAGTACCATCAATACACGGGTTTTCGTGTCCATGTTGTCGTGCGCCAGAACCTCGTCGAAGGCGAAATTGTCGAACACTTCAATCAATTCCGGATCTGTTGATCCGGCTTTCGATTCGTATCCTGGCCACAATTCTTCGTGATTTTTAAAAGCTCTATCACTTATTTGCATTTGCAAACTAATTATCGGTTAATCATTTTCTGTGCAGCTTCGGAATACCGCGCTCCCTGAATGCTAATTTTTGACGCTGCTTTGTCAATTCTCTTCAAATAGTCTGCCGTAAGTCCAATATTTACTGAACCAAGGTTTTCTTCAAGCCGGTGCAATTTTGTAGTACCCGGAATCGGCACAATCCAGGGTTTTTGCGACAGAACCCAGGCCAATGCAATTTGTGCTGGTGTTGCTTCTTTTTCTTTTGCAATATTGGTGAGCAAATCGACCACAGCTTGATTATTTTTACGATTTTCTTCCGAAAAGCGTGGCACAGTGCTTCGGAAGTCAGAACTTTCAAATGTGGTATTTACATCGATCTTACCGGTTAAAAATCCTTTGCCGAGCGGGCTGAATGGAACAAAGCCAATTCCAAGTTCCTCAAGAGTTGCAAATATCTCTTGTTCAGGTTCACGCCACCATAGCGAATACTCACTTTGCAGGGCTGTTACCGGCAAAACTGCATGAGCCTGGCGAATAGCCTGAACACCAGCTTCCGACATTCCAAAATATTTCACTTTCCCTTCCTGAATCAAATCCTTCACCGTACCGGCAACGTCTTCCATCGGGACAGATGGGTCAACCCGGTGCTGGTATAGTAAATCGATTGAGTCAACGCGAAGCCGTTTTAATGATGCTGCCACCATACGGCGGATATTTTCAGGACGGCTGTTCAGCCCAACCATTTTCCCATCTTGAATATTAAACCCAAATTTAGTGGCAATTACTACCTCGCCCTTAAACGGTTCGAGCGCTTCTCCAACCAATTCTTCATTAACGTAAGGACCATATACTTCAGCTGTATCAAAAAAAGTGACACCACGTTCAACTGCCTGACGTAGCATTACAATCATATCTTTCTTCTCTGGAAAAGGGGGAAATGAAAAACTCATACCCATACAGCCCAAACCAATACTTGAAACTTCAAGACCACTATTGCCTAATTTACGTTTTTGAATGCGTGATTCCATAGCTAAATGTTTTTAAATGAATGATACAAAAATCAAATAAATAATATACCAGAAATAACTAAAACCAAATAGAAAATTACAAAAATCAAATATTTCTGAATTTTAAAGGACTTACTTGTGTATGTTTTTTAAAAAAGTTGTTGAAGTGGGTGATTTCAGTAAAACCGAGCGCGTAAGCAATATCCCCGACAGACCAATTGCTGTGCCTCAGCATAATTTTAGCTTCCTGTAAAACACGATCGGCTATTATTTGTGAACTTGTTTTAAGTGTAGTTTCCTTAACCGAACGATTGAGATGGTTAACATGAATGTTAAGTTGGTCAGCAAATTCTGATGGCGACCTCATTTTTATTCTGGGGTGGTTATCGTCGATAGGAAACTGGCGTTCGAGCAATTCCATGAAAAGCGTTGAAATTCGGGTTGATGCGTTAATTTGATGTTTATCGAAAATTGCTGCAGGTTGAATTTTTAACCCAAAATGAAGCAGTTCAAATACCTGGTTACGTAAAACGTCATATTTGTGTATATAGTCCGACTGTATTTCTTCGAACATTTTCTTGTAGATAGTTGTAATGATAACCACCTGCTCATCAGTCAATTCAAACACATGGCTTCCGGCTGGCTGAAATACAGAGTATTGAGTTATATCACCAAAGTTATGGAAGAAATTCTGGTTGAAAATGCAATAGTAGCCCGATTCTATTTTTTCAAGATTCTCGCAGTTGTATGGAATTTGGGGATTGGAAAAAAACAAAGCCTGTTTCTTTACAGCAATTATTTTGTCGGCATAATTCATGTTAATGTTGCCAATTACAAGCATAATTTTATAAAAATCTCTTCTTTTATATGGAAGTGGATTATTTTTCCCAGGCTCTCCGTGCTCGTGCTCAAAAACGTTAAAATGTCCGATTTCGTTTTTAATATTATCGGGTATCCAATCAAATTTTCGCTGATAAAACTCTTCAATGCTTTCAATTTTTTCCATGGTTCTAAAAATTACAATTTTCAAATAACCAATACTGGTTGCCAATTATTTATTGCCTGGTATATTTTGCGCTAAACGTGTAAACCAGATTTATGTTCCAAATTAAGTTGCTACTTCCGGAAATGTCTGATTTTATAGTCTTATTTACGATCGACGAAACAGAGACCGGAAGGCCTCGCTTCAAAAGTGTAATTGTATAATTCCAATAGAACCCATCTGTTCTGTCGATCTTCAAGTAATAAATTTGTGGAAGTAATTTTATTGTAAACTCCTTACTTATTTTTATGCTTGAAAAATTACTTCGTAGTGCCAGATAGTGAGTGTTTTTTGCTGCATCATTTTCTAAACAGCGTGAATACAAATAATAAATTCCAAGACTAACCCTGGGCGATATTAACCAGTTGGGCGTCAATTCGCTTGCCAAATATCTCCTTGAAATCATCGACTCTTTTTCGATTCCGTTATGTATTATCAAACTTGTTTTAAAAGCTATTGCAGGATGTCCACCAACAGTCAACTTAAATTTCTCGTTGTCAATCAGGTTGTTGTATCTGAACCAGAAAATAAACGTCCAGGGTTTTCCTTCGAGTGCAAATCGAAACAAAGGATCGAATGATATTTTCTCTTTGCCTAAAGAAAGGTCGAACATCAAAGCAGGTTTGCCTAACGTAAAAGATGGAATTGTTGAAATTCCCTTATTTGTCAGAGTAATTACACTCTGAAAATGATTCTGTTGCTTCTTCTCAATAGGTTGCGAATAAGTGGGCCAGCCGACAAAAATCACAGCAATCATCGTCAAAATTGTACTAAAACTTTGATAATTATCTCTCTTCATTCAGTTTGTGGTATTTAACTAATCAAAAAAAGAAAGTCAAGAGTAATTCTTATAATGAAAATCAAAGTAAAAGTTACAAAAATCAAATATTTTTTTCGGATTATTTTCCAGGTTTGTAAAATGGAGCTTTTTTAGAAAGAATAAATTTGTTCCTGAACGTATATACGCCGTTAGGCTCAACACTTACTTGAAAGGATTTTCCCTGAATATTAATCCTAACATTTTTTATTTCAGGCTCAATTCCAACAATTTCCTTTACTTCTCCATTTAAGTCGGTAACTACTCGTATTCCTTTTGAAAACTGGCAAACTTCTTTTCCATTAATGGTACATACTACTTTATTCCCGTTAGTCACTAACCTGAAGATTTTGTCTCCCCATTTTTGCTTGTAATCATAGTCGTCAGAGCAATCAATACACGACCAATAAATTCGGTCCTCAGTTAAATGTATCCCAAACTTTCGTGAAATAAATTCCAGCGACGATAAAATGCTTGGGCCGTATCCATCTTTGCTATTGTTAATTGTTCCGGTAAATGGGTCGAACTGCTGGGTAAATTTTAATGAATCGCTGACTGCTTTTATAAATTTTTGCCCAATCATATCCAGTTCAGCGTAATGACCGTAGTTTTCCAAAGCCCTTATTGAACGTTGAAATGTGAGCCCCTGCGGCTGTCCGCTCCAATTATTGCCCGTCACGTTTTTGAACATCGGATCGTTAGCTGCAATTGAAGGCAAAGGCATGGGAGTCCAAAATTCATCAGTATTCATCAAATGATACCTGATAAATTCGTCAGCCATTTGCTGGTCAAAACTTCCAAAATACATACAACGTAAATTATTATGAAGTAAAATATTCATCACCTTATTGTTATTGTCGCGATCGTAACAGGCATGTTCAGCAGCATTCCACAGGTAGGTTTTTATTTTCCGGCGAACTTCTTCTGCTTTGCTTCTCCAGAAAACTTCTTTTCCATTGTTCAGTTCCTTCGAAATTTTTGCTAACACGTCCCTCCCTGAATAAGAATACGACATAACATCCATAGATTCAATTGGTACCGGAAAATCTTTAAAGTCTGAGATTATTTTTGCGCAACATGTTTTCATCTCTTCCGGCCCCATTTTTCGAATTTTTTCTGCAGAAGGCGGGTAGTCGTAAATCCATGAATTGGGTGAATTGCCCAGTCGAGAGCAATCGTCTTCGCCTGTATCCCAAAAGCACCAGGTCTCCAAACAACCATTGCGATCAGAATCTCTTGTTTTCCAAAGGTAGTCGTCGAATTTGCTGAGTGCATTGTAAATTCTTTCCAGGTATACTTTGTCTTTATTTAACCAAAAATACAACTCGAATGCAGGCATTGGGAAACAGTAGCCCTGGAACCATCCGTAATGAGCTGTAATATCGCCATTTTTGTAGCTTAGCATTCCAGGAAGGCGCCCGTCTTCGCGTTGATAGTCTATAAATATCAAAATATTATTTAGCGCTGTTTCCAGATTTTGCCTGGCATACATGTATCCTCCCATTGGCTGGGTTTCGAGCCACACATTTTTGTACTGGGCGCCTTCAACCAAGACTTTGTATTTCCCGAATACTGCAATATTCCACTGTGCTTTTTCGCAGGCCTTATCAAATAAATTCTGAAGTTTTTTGTCGCTGGTTTTAAAAGTAACCGAAGTTTCCGGTAGTGGTTTATTCGGTTCGATTGGACTACTATTTTGCCCAAAACCTGCAAAAGCAAGTAAGCAAGCAATAACAATCGTAAATGCTGATTTGAATAGGTTTATCATTTCGTCCTGGTTTAGTTGAATGATCAGACACTTTTTGTCCATTGTTATTCAGGATAAAATAGTGTCAGCTTATTTAGGGTAAAAATAATGGAATTAGTTCCATTTATCTTTTATGCGATGCACAATCTCAAAGAATATTTAAATGGATTCAGGAAGAGTTAATTCCTCATTGAAAATGTTTTATAAAATGTTGATAAATATCTATGAAGCAAATGTTATTGAGCTAAAAAAAAGCGAACAGATATTCCTTCTATTCGCATCAAAAATCAGTTTTTATGATAGTATCATTTTAGAAATTATATGCTTTGAACGTCGTTGTTTGTATTGATTTGTTCTCCTTTCATTTGTCGAATCTGATTCATTTCTTCCTGAAGTTTGTCTGCGAATAGGAACATATCTGAACTGTTTAGAATAATATTCGCTCCAGCTTTAGCCCAAGCAAACTGCAAATCGAAGTTTCCACGCGAACCATTGTGCCCTCCGGCAGCTATGCCTCTTGCCCTGGCTTTTGCTATTATTCCACAACTCAATTCAAGAAATTCCTGAGATTTGTATTTTTCAGGCATATCGTAAGCCACCGATAAATCGTGCGGACCAAGAACAATGCCATCAACACCCAGACCATCAACTGATTGAATATCAAAAAAAACATCCAGATTTTCTACTCCAGTGGGGCTTTCAATATTGATCAGTAATGTGTTGTCCTGGTTGTGCTTTTTGAGGTATTCAGCCATTTCTCTGGTTAGCTTCTCTTCGCCATAAAGCAGTTTTTTTAACTTTTTACCTTTTAATGGCCTGAATTTTACAGCTCCAACCAATTCGTAAATGTCATCGATATTTTCGACATAAGGGACCAAAATTGCACCGGCGCCTGCATCTAATGCCTGCGTTGCCAAATACGGATCAGGACTTAAGATGCGAACAACCGGGTTAATCCCCGCTGCTTTATAAGCTCGGCACATCCAACCAAGTGCATCTTGATTATACAAAACATGTTCGTTGCAAATAAAGATATAATCAAGGTTAAGGCTTTTTACTACATCAAACATTTTGGGCGATGTCGAACTTATTAAAGTTCCATATACTGTCTTTCCCGAACGCAACGCGTTTCTAAATTCATTTCCAATCATTTCCATTCTCCTTTTCTGCCAAATTTCTGATGAGCGGCTACCCCAAATAAGCGGGCCGACTGGTTCATTTGTTTAACTATTTCTTGCTGTTTTTCTGTTTCTTTATAAGCTATTGCAGAATATATTACTGTATTACACTCATTATTATCCATAAAAACTGCTGCTTCCAATATTTGTGACTGATCTTCTTCAGGGATGATCAAAAAGCCATGCTTGTCGGCATGAATTAAATCACCTGTATTAACGGTAGTTCCAAAAACTTCAACGGGTTCGCCCCAGCTTAACGGTGCTGCATACGCATGTCCCACACATAAGCGCCTTGCCAATGCTTTGAACCCGGTAGCTCTCATTTCATCCAAATCGCGAATGGCTCCGTCAACAATTACACCAACGCAGTCCAGTGTTTTGTGCGCATTGGCACTAACTTCACCCCAAAACGATCCATAAACATTCGGCTTATCCAAATCTTGCGTAACAATAATTTTTGGACCATCCAACGATGCAATGAATTCGCGGTATTCAGCCCAGGCATTTGGGTTTTGTGTTGGTTCAGAAGGCTTAATCTTAACCGTAACAGCATAACCTACCATTGGTCCAAATTCAGGCATAAAATCTTTTGTTTCTTCAAGATTAAAGCCTGAAATGCGTGAATGGCCGGTGATTTGTTCCCATCCATTGTAAATGGTTGGTGTATTCCATCGTTTTAGTTTAAGTAATTCACTTAATGGCAGCATGTTATGTTATTAATTTAATATTATCTACAATGTTTTGTATTCAACTATAACTTAATAAATATACGTTTCCTGTAAAGAAAATAAGCAACAAGAAAACAAGAACCCACCGAAATCAGCGCCCAAAGTAGGGAAGCCATTTTATCAATTAACCCTATATATATTAGGCTATTATAAACAAAGTCGTGAATATGGGTGTGTTTATAAAATGTTTCGAAAATATCGGCTACTACATAAATGGCAATGGCATTACTTCCGAATACAATACCGGTCTTTGCTATGGGATTGTTCTTGTACGATTTAACATCAATCAACCAAATAGAAGCTGCAAGTAACAACAACGCCCACCCGGCTGTATATAAAACGTACGAACTGGTCCAAATCTTTTTGATAATTGGGAATTGCCAGTCCCAAACAGAACCTGCAATGACACATAAAACGCCGGCAATAAAGAAATGGATGATCTTTTCTTCCATACTTTTATTTTCCCGAATAAGATGTTTCCCGGTAAATATTCCGATTAAACATGTTGAAACAGAAGGAAATGTACTATATAAACCTTCCGAATTCCAACCTTTTTTCCCTAATATTTCAGGTGCAAAAAATAAACGATCAAACCATGCAGCAAAATTTCGACCAGGTTCAATTGTTCCGGCATAAAACTCGGATGTTGGTGTAAAACAAAGTGTTATCCAATAAACAAACAATACAGAAAAAAATACAATTTGTTGTGTCTTACTATTTGTATATAAAAAAAGCAATGAAGCCAGCAAGTAAACAATGGCAATACGCTGGAGAACACCAAACCAATCGAATCGGATTACAAAGAAATCAGGTAAAAAATGAAGAAAAAGACCAATCCCATATAATATTAACGAGCGTACAACAATCTTTTTAAGCATTTCTTTTTTAGGCTTTTCATTTTGAATTTGCCTTGTAAATGAAAGAACGACAGAAATGCCCATTACAAAAATAAAAAACGGGAAAATGAAATCAGCAGGAGTTATTCCAGCCCAATGAGCATGTTCAAGCGGAGTAAAACTGTGACCATAAGCGCCCGGGTAATTCACTAATATCATAGCCGCAATAGTCAGACCCCGAAACACATCAATCGATAATATTCGGCCAGAGTTATTCATAATTGGTATATTGGCAGGTTGGTTTTATCTACTATTCCCGAAACGAGTTATTTGTAAACTCTCGTATCAAATCATTCTACTTCTTTGCATCGAAACGTTTCATTATCTCCTTCCAATCTGTGATAATTATGCCTTCATCTTTAAAAAATTGGAGTACAACCGGATCAGCGAACATTTCACCTTCCCAAACACGTTGTTGCCAGCTACCCGTTATGCTTTTCAAGTTCTCTGTAGATGTTGCCGGATGAAAAATAATTTCGATCAACCCATTAGGCATAGATTTCACCAGTTTAAAGAAATTTTCTCGCTTCTCTTCGTATGTTTTTCCGGCTGGCACACTTGTAAAGAAATCAAGTTTTGGTAGTTTATAATCGGCCACACTCCTGATCACTTCATCATTTATCGGATAACCAGCCTGTTTAAAATAAGCAGCTACTTGCGGAACTTCAACATTGATAATATTTGCCGGAAGATGGTATTCTTCAGCAATTTTCAGAAAGACTTTAACATACTCAGGCGAACCATACATTGTGCCCATGTGAGTGTCGATGTGCGACGGACGGCGACCAGTAGCAATAAACTTGTCTATTTGTGCGCGTACTTCCATCTCAACTTCTTTAGCTGATGCGTGCGCAACAACTTCAGGCACTTCATGGTAAAATTTACCATCAGGATCAATTAATCCAGGTACTTTTTTAGGATTGATAACTGGCCCCCAACGATAGGTTTTCCATTCGCTGGTTAGGGTTAAATGAACACCTAAATCAGCATTCGGATATTTCTTTGCCCAGTCAATCATTTCTTTAGCATTCGGACAAGGCATCATAACAGCTGCAGCATTAATCTGCTTATTTGCAATGTACTTTTGTACCGCTTCATTTGCCTCAGGGCACATACCAGCATCATCGCAATGCAACAAAAGCACTTTTTTACCAACACCAAAACCCAGTTTTTCAGCCCATGTTTTGGTTGCTATTTTATCCGGATCAACAACTACGTGTTTAATTGCCTCCTTGTGATCGCCTGCCGAATACGAAAAGGTCATATTCAGCAAACCGTCTGGAGTTTGAATCAGGCAAGGGTAGGAGTAGCTTTCTTTTTTGTCTTTGCTGTATTCAATCAATTCTTTCCACTTCCATGTTTTTCCTTCATCATCAGATAAATACAGCGATAATTGATATCGTCCGCCATTTATATCGTTACCCAGAAAGGCCCACTTACCATCATTCAAAACACAAAGTTCTACACTGGCTTCATTGGGGATATCGGTTTTCAGAGCAGCGCTCCACGATTCACCACTGTCAGTTGATATGCTGGTTTGAACTCGTGTTGGAGAATCGCCGCTATCGCGCATATAGGCAACAATGTCGCCATTTTTCCTTACGGCCAGGGCTGGCTGAATTGGTCCGCGACCAACAATAGGCAAACTCGGACGCCATGTTGTGCCTTCGTCATCAGAAATAGCTACAATCGACATATTCAATCCATCAGAATACAGGGGAAGAAGAATTCGCCCGCTTTCAAGTGTAATTGGATGAATTCGTGTCATCCAGCCAAAGCTACGTTTAGTTATGTCATTGCTGGCTTCTTTAATAAGGTTGTCGTATTTTGGAGCGTAAGCTGCCCAACCCGATTCGTTTTCAGGAAGTTCTTTAAATCGCTTTTCAACTTCTTTTGCAAAATTGCCATCAGGTTTTAATAAGATATTGTCTTGCCATTCCCAAACAGGAGCCTCATTGCCAGAGTAATTGGTTGATGTACGAAATTTCAATATTGAATTTTCCCATTTATTGGCCTGAACAGCAATCCAAAACAGAAACAGTTTGCCTTTCCGGTTAAGAAAAAGAACCGGATTACAATCAGGAATATCCTTGGTATCAGCCATTAAAAATGGGGTAGTCCATGTCGTTGAACCTTTTTTTAGCCTGGAACCCATTATCCGAACATTATCGGCTGTTCTTTCTCCATTTCCCTGAAACCAGGCTGTCAACAAATCACCATTAGGCAAGGCTACAATACTACTTCCATGAGTATGTTCGGTTTGTAACGGGAAAATTACTTCTTCCCGAATAATAGCATTTGTAGTATTCCGGGTTTGTGCCCAAATACCTGAAAATACCATTATCATGATAAAAGTGAAAATTGATTTCATTTACATGTCAGGTTGATGAAGGTAATAAGTACCAGAAAGATAAGGCTATTAATAGAAATCCGATTTTAAATTCAGATTTTTGTAGCTGATAAAATTGGTGAATTAATAATTTCAGTCAATTCTTTCAATCCTTTTTCAATCTTAGCTCTTTCTTCCTTTCCATATTTACGAATAGGGGCAGCTACATAATCGCTACAAATATTCATAAGCGACAAGGCACACTTTATTCCTTTAATGTATTTTGAATTGTTTTTGCCAACGTTATAAATCAAATCATTAATCATGATCATTCTTTCACGTAAAACTTCAATTTTGTCCAAATCCCTTTCTACTGAAGCATTGTATAAATCGACAAATAATTTTGGAAATATGTTTGCACCTCCAGTTACGGCACCATGTCCTCCGTAAATAATGGTTTCGGGAAGGAACAGTTCAGTACCGGCAATTACGGCAAATTCGGGCGAATCTTTAAATTCCTGGATTAAAGAGTATAAATAATTAATATCACCCGAGCTATCTTTTACTCCAACAGCTCCAAGTTCTTTAGCCCTTCTTATAGTACTTACTGACATGTGTACTTTTGTACACCCGGGCATATCATACATTAGAAATGGTAAAGGTAATTTGGGGACAATTATTTCAAGATATTCTCTCATCTCTTCTTGTGAAATAGGCAAATAATAAGGCGGAGCTATAACAACACCATCTAAACCCTGTTCAGCCGAATAGTTTGCGATCTCCAATGAACCTTCGAGAGAGGTATCTGTAATTCCTACAACAACCGGAATACGTTTTTTAACAAATTCACTAGTCTTTTTAATTAGCTCTTTCCGAAGATTATAACTCAAACTGGTAGCTTCGCCAGTAGTTCCCAAAATAAACAGACCATGGACGCCACCGGTTATTAAATATTCAATTAGGTTTTCTAATCCATTAATGTCTAGTGCTTTGTTACTGATAAGCGGAGTAATTACCGGAGGAATTATACCATTAAATGTTGGTTTCATAGAAAATATTTAAATAAAATAGAATACACTGATTTTTTAATTAACACTGATTTTGTTTTCTATAATCAAAGGAAGTTTATTACTGTTTGAATTACTTCTGCTATTTTGTTCTATTTACATAGTATATTAACTAGAATATTTAAATAAACTATTATATTTGGGTGTTGAAGTTAAAAAATGCGAATATGGAGTTTATCTATGAAAAGATTTCTGTTCCGTTCAAGAAGACATTCATAACAAGACGGCTCAAAATGGATCCAAAATCGAACCGAATCCATTCACATAGAAATTTTGAACTAAATTTAATTATTTCTGGATCGGGCCGAAGGATTGTAGGTAATCACATTTCGAGTTATGCCAAAGGTGATTTGGTATTACTTGGGCCCAATGTTTACCATTGCTGGGAAGTTCAATCAACCGAAGGGGAGGAACTCGATGGTGAATGTATTGTAACTCATTTTTCTGAAAACATTATTAATTCAGGTTTTTTCAATATTCCCGAACTTGAGAGTGTGGTCACTCTATTAAAAGAAGCTGATACTGGTATTTTTTTCCATGGTAAAAAAGCTGAAAAGGTTGCCTCTACTATTTCAAAAATGGTTAATCTTACCGGCCTTGAACTTTATATAAAATTACTTGAAGTGTTCAATTTATTACTTCAGATTGAAGATCGAGAGTATTTGGCTTTACCATCCTCGCAACCCAATATACATGAAAAAGATATAGACCAGATTAATAAGGTTTATGAGTATGTTTTTCAAAATATTAGGGAGGGAATTAAATTAAAAGAAGCTTCATCGTTGGTTTGTATGGAACCAGGTTCTTTTTGCCGATATTTTAAAAAGAAAACCAATCAAACATTCATGGATTATGTTAAAAATGTTCGCATTGGTATTGCTGCAAAACTTTTAGCCGAATCGGATAAACAAATTACCCAGATTTGTTTTGAATGTGGGTACAACAACCTTGCAAACTTCAATCACTATTTTAAAGATATAATGAAAAAAACACCATCGGAATACCGAAAAGATTTTAAATAATAGAAAGTCCTTCCAAAATAAAAGAAAGGCCTCAGCGCATTAAATTTTAACTGTATTTTTAAGTTGTTGTTCTTCTCTCAGTTTTGAAGGTTTTGTTTCCTGTATGGCCATATAAATAATTTCGGAAATATCGTGTACAGGAAGTTGCCTACTCTTGGCAAATGTTTTTTTACATAAAGGACAAGCTGTAGCTAATACATCAGGTTTATAACGAACATATTCGTCCATAGCTTTTTCCCGAATTTGGTTCCGCTCAGCCATTTGTATTTTTGTATTTGCCAAACTGCCACCACAACAAAAAGCTTCTTCTTTTTCGTTTTTAATTGATATAACCTCTGCATATTCATCAAGTAACAAGCGTGGTTGATGGTATATTCCACTTCCGCGACCAAGTTCACAAGGGTCGTGATAAACAACTCTGGTATTCATTTTATTTACCGGTAAACGGCCATTGGCCATTAATTCCAGTAAATATTCAGAATGATGTTGAACTACTATTCCTGGGATTGCATAATCTTCTTTGAAAACTTTATAGCAGATAGGACAGGAGACAACCAGTTTTTTGGCCCCTGAAGCTAAAATTCGTTCCCGATTATTGTCGATAAGCTTCTGCGCAGCTTCATATTGTCCAATCTGCATTAACGGACGTCCACAGCAAGCTGTTTTCTCTTCATCCATGAACCAGTATTGAACTTTGGCTTCTTCGAACAAGCCTTTCATCGATTTAATTATGGCAGGAGTGAGATGGGTCATACATCCTGCAAAATAGATAACCTGGGTTTGAGGGCTTATAGCAATTTTACCATTTCTAAGGTATTCATAAGAAGAATTGTAATCTCGGGTTGATTCTATTCGCTGGGTAATACGTAAACTGTTTAATTCCAATCCAACAGGGCAGTCGGTCTGGCATCGGCCGCAAAGCAAACAGTTAAACAATTTCTCATCAGTTATCTTTCTGTTTCGAAGGTGTTTAAGCATATAAACCGATTGTGTGTCCTTAATAGCTGCATGAGTCATTTGGCAGCTGTCGAGACAAATACCACATCGCGAACAAGAGTAAATTTGAATTCTGGAAAAACCATCAATACGTTTTTGTACTTTAATTCCATAATTACGAAGGAAAATCATAACAACTTCAACCGGGATATGCATATAACGGCTAACCGGTAATGCAAAAAAGAAAAGACCTAAAGCGCAAGAATATCCCCACCACAGTGGCATTTCAAATATTTGAACAGGAAGAAATGACGCTAGAAAATTACCTGTTGGTTGGCTTATAATACTTCCATTGTGGTGTATTCCTGCTGAAACACTTTCTGCTAAAAACCGGAGTGGAAATATGAACCAAAGTGCTGCTAAAGCTATTCGATCGCCTGTTTTGAGCTGAGTTGTTTTTTTCATGCCAAAGGCACGACTGTTAAATCGTTTATAGTAAGCAAGCAAAACACCCGACAAAACAAATAAAAGCAACAAATCCATACTCGCCGCAAGCATTTTTCCTCCCAAAGTAATTGATTGATGAGTAGCAAAATACCGCATAAAAATGGTTTTATAAATCGGGATTGACAGGGTTTGATAATGCTGGTAAGCTTCAATATGACCAACAACAATAAGCAAAAACCAGCCAAATGCCAGGCTCATGTGCATGTACCCCAATACCGGATTTTTTTTGAAAATTTTCCGGTGAAGTAATGATTCCATAAATGTTTCATGGACTGCCAATAATGTTTTCCTGGTAAAAATATTGTGTATGATCCGGCTTTTGTCAATTTTCGACAATTGCGAAATCCATACACCTACTATTACTATCAAAAATGAAACAATAAACAGTAATCCAATTGTAAACGGCAATATAAATGATGGAGGAAATTTCATTGCAGTTATTTAGATAATGATTTATACTTCACTACATTTTTCTTAATCAACATGATCACGTTACGAAGATTAATACCTCGTGGACATACCAATTGGCATTTTCCGCAAAGCATACATTTTTGAATTTCATTCTCTAGTTCTGATGTTTCACCTCTTCGAAGCATTAAATTCATCCTTCTGATATTAAAACTCACCAGGTCGCCGGCGCTGCAAGTAGCTGTGCAACCGCCACACGATAGGCAAACCTTAAATGAGGGTTCATTTTCCAAAATTTCATTTAAGAGTCGTCCGTCAAACTGATCGTAATCGATTGTACGTTGTTTAATAACAGTAAAACCAAAATTCTTCATTAATTCATAAGTTTAAGCCACTTATTAACTTCCGACGCAGCCGATCGGGCATGTAAAATAGTGTCATTTATCGACATAGGCGCAGTACAACTTCCAGCAAGAAAAATACCATCAGAATTCGATTGGTTGGATTTCAGGAATGAATCGACGGTCTTTAAGAAACCGGAATCTTCACATTGCAATAAACAAGCAGACGCGGCTTCTGCGGTTCCTTTTCCAACTTCCATTCCTATAAGCAATACCAAAAGATCAACATTCATTTTTAAAGGCCTTCCTGAAAGTGTATCTTCAGCTTTAATTAACAGGCTCTTGTCAATTTTCTCCGAAGCTTCTGATAAACGCCCCCTAATAAATTGAATGTCATACTTTTCCTGGGCATCGCGATAAAGTTCCTCGAAATGTTTGCCATACATACGTAAATCCATGTAAAAGCAGAAAATTTCTACATCAGGCAACCGTTTTTTAAGTTCAATGGCTTGTTTAACACCTGTAACACAACACACTTTAGAACAATAGTGATTTCCTGATTTCTCATCCCGCGAACCGACACAATGTACAAAAGCTATTCGTTTAGGATGTTCACCTGTAACAGTAGTCAGATTTCCATCAGGGAGTAATAGTTTTTCCAAATCAGCTGATGTAATTACATGGTCATAAATTTTATAGCCATATTCTTCTTTGCGTTGGGCATCAAAAAGCTCATAGCCGGTGGCCAAAACAATAGCATCAGCATTTAATTGCTGATTAACAGATGTTTGTATTTCAAATTTACCATTTTTACGTTCCAACGATTGAATTTTAGTTTCTCTCAGAATCGAAAAATCCTTTTGCTCACACTTCTCCTGGAGAGATTCTCTTATTTTTTCAGCCGGAGTAAAATCTGGAAATAAGTAAGACCAATTATTTAGTTTTCCGCCAATATTCGATTCCTTTTCAATAATAGTAACCCAATGTCCGGCATCAGTAAGCTCACAGGCAACTTCAATTCCTGCAATTCCACCACCTATAACAACAATATGCTTCACAAAATTTATATTTCAGGTTTTAAATACAATTTATTCACATGTATATCCAGTCATTGCCGGATTTCCTATTAGTTTTCCATTCTTGCCGGCATATTTAAGTTTAGGGTCGTAACAAACACCCATTTTATCGAGTAACGGTTCAACGTTAGTTTGGTGCATTTGTATTCCCATATCCCAGGGATTATATCCAAGTACAAGCCCTGCAAGTTCTTCGTAAGTCAAAACTGGAATTCCATGCCCATTCTCTCCGTAAGTTTTTCCCTCCATTTCTTCAATAACATATTGCCACCGATCAAGAAACATCGGACAACCAGGACAATTGCAAAGAATCGCATCGGGTTTATAGGGTTCCATCGACTCAAATTTCTTTCTGGAATTAGAAACCGAGTAACCACGGTTCGACATAACTAAATACTGACGAAAACCAAATCCGCAGCAATGCCTTCTTTCAGGATAATCGATAACTTCGCCGCCCCATGATTCGATCATTCCAACGAGAACGTGCGGAAACTCAGCTCCGCCAACACCTTTTGATGGAAACATTTTTGAATAATGACAGCCGATATGTTCTACTATCCGGAGTGGTTTCCCAGTATTTTTGTTAACAAGAGCAAGCTTTGATTTTGCAAAAATATCTTCTCTGAATTTATAAATAATATCACTCGCATGTGCCACATTTTCAGGAACTTCAAACTCGCGACCTGTCGCTTTTTTTAGAAATGCACGAATTTTTTCCAGCTCTTTAGGAAACTCTTTCCATGTTTCTATCACTTCGTTATAAATTCCAAACGAAGTGATACACGAGACTGCCAGATTCTTGTATCCTGCTTCTGTCATGAGTGCAAATTGGCGTGCCACGATAGTCTGTAAAGTTTCAAACGGAACAACATCCGAATGATAACCAATACCTGAACATGTTGTATGATTTGGATTTTCGTATACGTCTTTATTTAGTTCCGTGCGCAAAATCTTTAAAAACGTTTGCTCTGATCCAGGAAAGAAATTCTGCCTTATACAGCTGCGCACGTAGAAATAGTTATCATTGGCAATTTCTTTTTGATAATCTTTCCAGATATTTCTCTTGCCTTCAAGTTTCATTTTTTTTTATTCCGTTTATTGAATATTACTATGGAAGCTAAATTATTGACGGTTATGTTTGCCGTTATCTGTTGTAAATATGTGATTTACGTATTCCGAGTAATTGTTCCCGTCTTCGAAAAAACCCATTTCTTCCGCTTTTAATTTGGAAAAATGTTCAATTTTTCCAAATCGTTCAAAACCTCCAGTCACTTCAAATATCTTTTGTATTTCATCTATTGACTCTTGCGGGATCTTTCTTAATGGTCCTGGCCCATCGCCGTTATAGTTTGCTCCAACTCTTGCAAAAACTTCATTTGTATTTTCGAAAATCCATTCTCCAACAGGACCTTGTTCAGGATGAAGTTCTGGAATTAAACTCTCGGGAAGTACACAATAGCCTCTATTCACTATATTTTCGCCGATAACACGCTTGATGGCCAACTGTTGACGTCCTTTTTCCGACTCAACGAAATAGCCAAGTTCTTGTGATAACGAACGAAGCGCCATTATAATCAGCCCCGGTGTATTTCCTCGTGGACATCTGGTTTTGCATGACATACATTCACCACAATACCAAATAGTTTCACTTTTAAGTAACTCTTTAATGCGATCGTTATCTTTGGATTGGACTATATTTGCAATAAGACGGGGATCATAATCATAAAATTCTGCAGCAGGACAAATAGCAGTACAAACGCCACAGCTCATACAAGATTTAAGACCTTCCACGAACCTGATATCTTTAGTAAGTTCCTGATATAGTTCCATTTTGGTTTTTGGATGATAATGTAGCGAAGTTACCTTTTCAAACTAAAGTATGGTTCAGTCTAAACTTGTATTTTCCAGTAAGTATTTGTGCTTATTCATGCTAACTGTAAAATTAAATAACCAGTTAATTGAATTTATGTTTTTTTATTCTTTTTTAAAAATTGATTAACTCCATATATAGTAGTTTCGTGCAATTATCTATAATTGGAAAACAATGAAAACTATGAAAAAGTATTTTACATTTGGTTTGTTATTTATGTGTACATCGCTTGCAGGCTTTTCTCAAGAACACTTTTCTGTTTTTTTAAGTAGTGGTTACGATTACAATACAAATCACCTAAGTGGAATGCAGTACAGTAATTCCAGCAAATTTCCAAATTATAATTTGGGAATAGGTGCAGCATTATACCTGAACGATAGGTTTAGGTTGAGAGGAGAACTTAAATATGTTGATATTAGTTTTACCCGTAAGTATAATTTTAATAATACGACAAGTTCAACTTTGGACAAGACCAACTTATTAGCTACTAATTTTGATTTTAATCCGTACCTTGATTACCGCGTTTTTTCAATTGGAAAATTAGATTTTTATGGTTACGCAGGTTTCCGGTTTGAATTTAGCTTAGGAAGTAAACAGACTTCCTATACAATTGGAGGAGACACTTCAAACTCTAAATACATTGAAAATAATTACAAAAAAGCAATGGTTGGACTTACTGGCGGATGCAGCTTCAGCTATAATTTCAATAAGAAAATTGCACTCTTTATAAGTCCTGAATATACCCAATTCCTAAACTACTTTTATTCTGACAATACAGCAAATTTAAATAGAGCCAGTATTAATTTGGGTGTAGAATGGAAATTCTAACCAGGAATGTCTTACACAAAGAGGGGACTTTCAATAATTAATCTGAATATAGAAATGTCCCCTTTCTGCAATCCTTGTAAAGAGAAAGGTCTTATTCTGCTTTCCCAAAATTGAAATATAAGGTCAGTGATTTTTCTGATAAAAACATATTTGGTTGACTCATAGGCCCCATAGTTTCAGGTTTTGTAAATTTTGTACCAATTGGATTAATAGCGTGCAAAAAGGATATATTTCCTTTAGGAAACTCAGGTGAAGTAAAGTCGTTATTGGCGCCTTTAGGCTTTTCGGGAGTATATAAACGTAGAAATACATCTTCATCTGGACAAATTACTGTGAAATTTTGTTCTTTCGACTGAATAGTTGCCCAGTAAAAGTTACGGTAATAACCTTTAAATTCGGGATATTGCCAGCTTTCTCCAGTGATGGTATTGTTATAAGTTTTCTCCCATACATTCAATGTGTTACCTTTCATGCGATTTTTCCAAACCCGGTATGGCCCAAAACCCATCCAACGAACACCTTTAATTTTATCTTCAGGATAATCGAAACTGATACCCATAAATTTGGTCTCAAATGGTGTTTTGTAGGAGGTTTCGAGTTTTAACCATCCCGAAGAAAATACGGTCCATTTTACTTTTTTCAGATCGCCTTTATAAGTACACTCAATTACCTGGTTATCATCTTCACTGTAATTTTTTATTTCCTGAAATTCGGAATTACCGGTAACGATAACTGGCCCATTTGTAAACTGAATTGATTGATTATCACTTTTAACACCGGAAAACAAACCAGTTTTTTTGTCCCATTTAAATGACAGACTATTGATTTGGACATTAATATTTTCACCATCTTCAATAACCCTTATTTTCCCTTCCTTATCTCGCGAAATCATTTCATCGGCAATGGTTTTTGCGCTTTTAATTGGCCAGCTCCAGGTATAAATTTCCCGTCCAAACTGATCGGTTGCTGTGATGTATAAAACATCGTTTTCAAAAAATCTAACGGGTAAAAACATCGCTAATTTCCCTTTTTGTCCAGGTGCTATATCTGGCGATTCAATTATTCCTGATTCAGTCTCACGAACGTCTTTTTCGATTGGATTTGGTAAATCAACAAGTTTATAAGTGAACTTGCAATTCTTCAAGTTTGTATACAAGAACCTGTTTTCAATTGGAAATTCTCCGTTAAATGATGGAGTTATGAAACGTTTTGCAAAAAATACAGGTGACCAAATTTCTTTTATTGCATAATAGCTACCTTCTTTTTCTAAATATGGTCCTAAAATTCCATCGGCAGCATGGTTTCCATCTGTATCCAGTACACCTTGTTTATCAGTCCTAACAACAGCCTCATCAGCATAATCCCAAAGAAAACCACCTGCTGAAAGCGGATTATTCATCATTAAGTTCCAATAATCTTCCAATCCAGCACCATGACCACCATCATACAAACCGTGTAAAAATTCGGTTGGAAAGACAATTCGCCGGCCTTGCTGATGTGTGCCAACGCCATAGTCATAAGGTTTATAATGCTGTGTGTCAGTGTTTCTGAATTCAGACCATGGATGTATCAGTGGACGTTTTTGTAGATCAAGTTCATCAAAAAAATGATCAAGTTCAGTATTCCATCCACCCTCATTTCCATTATCCCACACAATAATTGAAGGGTGATTAATGTCTCGGAAAAGCATTTCCTGCGCCAAAATTGAACCAACGCGGGTATCGTAAGCTTTTTGCCAACCAGTTAGTTCATCGAGAACAAAAAGGCCAAGCGAATCGCAAACGTTTAGAAAATGTTCATCAGGCGGATAATGAGACATACGCACCGCATTCATGTTCATATCTTTGATTGTATTTACATCTTCAATACTTATTTGCTTATTTAGCGCCCGCCCTGTATTTGGCCTGAAAGAATGACGGCAAACTCCCTTAAACATTACTTTTGTTCCATTTACATAAATCCCATCACTTTCGCGAAGTTCTATGGTGCGAAAACCAAATTTTTCACTTATTTCATGTACAACATCCAGATAATCAATTAACTGAATATCAATCTTGTATAGATTAGGCGATTCTGGAGTCCAAGGTTTTATATTTTCGGCAAAAGTCTGAAGGTGTGCTATCGCCTGATCTTTTTCAAGTATATAAGAAAATGGTGAACTAACCGGTTCTCCTGTTAAAGTTTTAATTTGAGCCTTAACTTCCATTCGTTCTTTGGCATTGTTTAAGTATACATCCATCTGGAATGAACCATCCGCTTTCGCATCTAAAGCGATGCGTTCGATGTTTACCTTCGGTTTTGCCTCCAGAAAAACAGGACGAAAAATCCCTCCAAAAATCCAAAAGTCACAGCGGCGTTCAGCATTGTTTACACTTTCATTTTCAGAATGTTTAGCAACCGATACCTCCAATAAATTTTCCTTGCCAAAATTCAGTAATTCAGTGATGTCGTATTTAAACCTATAAAAACTACCCTGATGGATTTTACCTGCTGATAGCCCATTAATTTTAACTTTTGTATCAGTCATTGAGCCATCAAATACAATACTTACCTGTTTATTTTTCCAATCCTTGGGTACTTGAAATCCGTATTTATACAATCCGGTTTCTTTACCACGAATTTCTTCCTTGTCATGACCATAGTTATATGTGCCAAACCCTTGAAGCTCCCAATTGGAAGGTACCGGGATCTTGGTCCATTTACCAGAATTTCGTCCGGCGGTACACAAAAAATCCCACTCGACTGTATGATCGCTTCCCGTCCCTGATAAATACTGTCTTTCAGTTTTTTGAGCATTAACAAATAAAACAGAAAGAAGAAATAATACACAAGAAAAGAACTGTTTCATTTTTACCGGTTTTACCTGATTTAGTTTGTCAAATGTATGAAATGAGCTTGATTTCTAAAAGTATTAATCAAAATGAATCGTTGATTTGCCAATATTTTAAGGTGTTCCAAACCTCTTATTTTCTAGTCAGAAAATATCGCTCAATATTTACTTCTGGATAAATAGAAACTGTATTCTCAGTCAAAAATTCGGCAAAATTATTGGCAAAATAAGGACCAAGTAAAACTCCTTTTGATCCGAGGCCATTAAAAATACCAATTTGCGGAAAATGAGGATGAAATCCAAGTACTGGCTTACGGTCGTTCATTGTTGGGCGAACTCCTGCCATGTGTTTTACAACGGTATATGGAACTGAAGTAATCATTTGTAATTTATTCAGTAATTCATTTCGCCCCAATATGGTGGGTATAAAGTCAAGTTGAGTCCATGAATATGTCGCACCAATTTTGTACCGATGCTTGCCTAAAGGTATAATGAAAATATCTCTGCTAATTGTTTTTTCCAGATTGAATTCAGGAAATTCAACGTCAAGTATTTCTCCTTTTGAGTGTTTAAAAATTAAAGTTCTGAAAAATGGATTTGCTGAGGCCGCCGGTCCTTCACAAAATATTACCTTTTTGGCAACCAAGCTATCATACGAAACATGATCAGAAAATAAGTTTAATTTTGAATATTCAAATTTCTGTGGAATTAATAGTCTTTTACTTTTCAGAAATTCTGCAAATGATAGAATAAAACCTGAAATATCAAATCTCCCTGATCTTTTAACTAAACCGAAACTTGAATATTTATCGAGACCTATGCACTTGTAATTTATTAATGGATTAAGTTCGATATATGCTTCCAGTTTATTGGCGAATGCTTTAGTTTTCCAGGTTAACAAAGAATCTTCGCTTAAAATCCTCAGTATTGGTTCCCGATAATAAAATTTTTGATGGAGCAAATTCTCAAGTTTGCTGAATGTACTTTCCAATACAGGAAATACTTCATCTGCCATCCAGCTTTTGGTCATACGACGAAAACCAATTGGATTAACTAAACCTGCCGCTACTTCAGATGCTTTAATCTGGCATGGATCATCAAACACTAAGACTGTTTTTCCTCGATTAATCAACTCATAAGCAAGTAAACTGCCAGCAAGGCCTTGTCCGACAATAAAAAAATCTGTTTTCATACAAGATAAAAACAGATTCTCAATATTTTGTTCAAAAAAAGTGCTTATTTTAACATTTATCCTCTAAAAGACCTAAATACCAATTTGTTCCAGGTTAAAATGCAACCAACGTTTTTAGTACCTTGTTATCTAATCTGTACAAAAATTAAATGATTGGTATTCACAGGATTTATTATTTGTTTTTATTACCGTTGTACGTTGCTCAGTTCCTTTATTAATGACAAACGAATAGCAAAAGTCAATTATCTCATTAAAGTTGTCAGTCATTGGTCTTCCAGCAATCTCATGTGCTGCATTACAATAGGTATACAACCAAAAAGGTGTACCCAAATTTCTTAACCTTTGTGCAATTGTATAACTACCATGCAAAACCAGATAACCAGGTTGATTCTCGTTACAATGACGGTGCGCCGCAGTAGCATAAGGGACTAAGTTATCGCATGTTCCATGAAATAAAAGAGAAGGTATCGCTGATTCCTTATAAAGCTTTAAAGTATCGGGAATTGCTCCGGCCATTGAAATTACTCCTGCATACGATACAGGGCCATTCTCAAGTCCATAGCAATAAGGTGGCTGATAGGCAGTATTTAATACCGTTTCGGCTCCGGCGCTACTTCCTGAAAGTATAATTGTATAAGGATCAATTCCCATTTTTTCATGATTTTTAATCATAAAGAAAGTAGCGTCCTGAAGGTCTTCAACAGCGCTTTTAAACGTTATTATTTTATCAGCCGCAGGACATTCGCATCCAAATTCAGATTTTGTCCCCTGCCTGGTTAAACGATATGTAATAGATGAAACAACATATCCATATCGAGCGAGCTTTTTACAAAACTTTTGAATTCCTGGCTCATCTCTTTTCCCAACGGAAAAGCCACCGCCATGTACATAAAAGATTAAAGGACGTTTGGTTTGAGTATCGTTTATCGGAAAATAAACATCCATATCAAGTGATTTGCCTTCTTTAATGGCATAGGTAAAGGTTTCGACCCTTGTTGAATCGGTTATCTCTTCTTTATATCTCTGCTGACCAAGCAGATTAATATTGGAAACTAAAATAAAAAGAAATAAAAAAGCAACGTTCAAGAGTTTCATATCAAGAATTTACAGTTTAGGTTATTTATGAAATTTTCAGCTAAAAATAGAAAAAAAACAGTAAGAGGTATAATTCTTCTATTCCAATAAAATACAACAGGGATGATTTCAAGCCATCCCTGTTATTAATTCTTACATTTTTACTTTTACTACTACTTTTTTAACCTTTTCCGGACCATTAATTTGCATACATGGCCTATGAATATCATGAGGGAAAAAAACAGCAAACATGCCTGCTTCAAGAATCGCAGGAACTGTATCTCCTGAATAAAAAACAATGTCCTTTTCAAAATTGAATTCGGTTGTCGGAGCCTGCCCGTTTAACGGAGCATAGCCAATAGCTTCCCTTCCTGAAATAATATACTGAATATCAGCATAAGCTCGATGAGCTTCAGGACGACATTCCTCATTTACTTTACTTTCATATTCACTGACCATCGCAAATACTTCCTTACCGTCAATCTCATACTTGCCAACTTCAATGTTGGTAAAATCTGTATTGCTCAAATATTCAAAACCTTTTTTCAAATTCTCACTAAGTGTAGCGTAAAGATTTGCATTCCCAATTTTATCTAAAATCATCTGGTTATTATTTTGAAGTTCATAAAGTTAAAAACAATCGATTGCATTTAATCAAACAAATATACATTAAGCTAATTGAAAAACATAGCTGTTAACTTTTTTTACAGTTTGAGCAATAAAAAAGGAAGAATTCAATAGCTGAAATCCTCCTTTAATTATCTCAATATAAAATCATTACTTGATGGGAACCTGGCGTTTAAATTCCATTTCCAACGAAATAAAGGTCTCTGTTCTGGCAATACCTTCTATTTCCTGCAAATCTTCATCAATAAGTTTTTTTAAATGTTTGTTGGTTTTAGTCTGAACCTTAATAAAAATTGCATAAGAACCGGTAGTATAATGACACTCTATAATCTCAGGAATTTTCTTAAGTTCTTCTACAACCTGTTTGTGATATTTTGCTTTTTCCAGGTGTATACCCATGTAAGCACAGGTAAAATATCCTAATTTTTGCGGGTTAACAATGAATTCACTTCCTGAAACGACACCAAGATTCAACAAACGTTGAACACGTTGATGAATTGCTGCACCAGAAACTCCACACTCACGGGCAACTTCCAGAAATGGAATTCTGGCATTTTTTGTAATAAGTTTTAAAATCTTTTCATCAAGTTCGTCAATACTTGGCAGTGGTTCAATATGCAGATCATTCATAATTTATAGCAATAACTATTGTTTAAAATTGAAATCCAAAGGTAGAAAAAAATGATAAATTTCAATTATTCTTGTTGAAAAACATCACTATTGTTATAGACTGATAGCAGAGGCTGTTTTGAAATTTAGTTTGCCTGATTTCAATATACAAATTTAGACGTTTATTTCTATTTTAAAATTGACATTTATTAATAGACTTTTTGAGCGAGTTTTTCTGTTAAATCCTGAATATCGCTTCCTGAAGGCGACTGGTATACTTTAAGGGCAAATTCAGGAATAACAGCAAGTATGTGATCAAAAATATCGGCCTGAATTGTTTCATATACATTTAGTTGTTTTTCTGTACTATAAACATAAATTTCTATTGGCAATCCAGTTTCAGTTGGTTGTAAATATCTAACCATAAACGTCATATCATTATTAACAAACGGATGTTTCTTCAGGTATTCTTCAAGATATTTCCTAAAAATACCCAAGTTTGTTTGCCTGCGACCATTCGGAACAATATCGTTCGTTACTCCAAGGTTCTCATTATGTTCGTTTATTTCTTGTTGTTTTTCATGGATATAATTTTTAATAAGCATAAAATGGCTAAATTTTTCAAGCATTTTATCGTCGCAAAAGACAACACTTTTCATATCCACATTAATTGATCGTTTAATTCGTCTTCCGTTTGATTCGTTTAATCCCGACCAGTTTATAAATGAATCACTCACAAGAGAATAGGTAGGAATTGTTGAAATAGTTAAATCACCATTCTGAACTTTAACAGTTGTTAAAGATATATCTATAACTGTCCCGTTGGCATTATGTCTTGGTACTTCAATATAATCACCAGGTTTTAACATGTTATTCGCCGAAAGTTGGATACTGGCAACTAATCCCAGTATCGGATCTTTAAAAACCAACAACAAAACAGCAGCAAAAGCTCCAAGTCCCGCAAGCAATCCGAGAGGCGACTTTTTAAATATAAAAGCGATAATAAAAATGGCTGCGATAAAATATACCAAAATCATTGCCAACTGAATGTACCCTTTAATTGACCTGCTTGCTGAGTATGGAGTTGTTAAATAAATATCATTGGAAGCTTTTAATGTTCCAGAAATAACCTTAACGAAAATAAAAACAAAATATACGTTTGTGAATGTGGTTAAGAAACTTGTAACATCCTCTATTCCTGAAAAGTTGCACGAATAGTAAAATACCATTGCCGAAGCTAAATGAGATAACGACTGAAATACTTTGTGTTTTAACAGATAATCATCCCAATCAGTCTTTGTTTTTTCAACGAACCTGTGAATTATGTGGATAACAATTTGTTTTGTAATCCAGTGAACAAATGTTGCTAACACAACAATAGCTATAAACGTAACAAAAACTGCCGATAGTCTGGCATACAATTCAAGAAAATCTAAATCTTTAAATATCTGTAAAAGAAGAAGATATAACGATTTCATACTAGATGTCAAAATTAGGAGTTAATAAAATTTCGAACTTGCTAAATTATAAAAATAAGAAGAAGGCAATTAATAGTCTAATTTTCTTCGGTATTGTTTAAGCTCCGATTGCAATTTTTTAGTGGTCAGTCTTTTTTCTATCGAACTTTTAGTCGGCTGAGTAGCTTTTCGCTTTTTTTCAGGTTTTAGTGCAAAGTTTACTAACTTATAAAACTTCATTATAACATCTTCTTTATTATCTAGTTGCGACCTGCTATTTTGCGACGTGATTATTAAAATACCATCAGTCGTAATTTTAGAAGCTAATTTGTGCAGAAGTTTTACTTTTTGTTCTTCATTCAATAATAAAGAACCTGGAATATCAAAACGTAATTCAACTTTCGAATTTACTTTATTCACATTTTGACCACCCGGCCCACCACTTCTGGAAGTTAAGAATATAAATTCTGAAGAAAGGGCAATAATATTGTTGTATCTATCAGGCATAAATTAATCTTCGGTATCAGACTGATTTTTTGTGCGTAATTTACGTACAGGCTTATTTGTGTAATAATAAGCCACTTTTTCAATGGCTTTTTTTATACTTACATTTATCGGATTGTAATCATTAGCCATCTGATTATCAATGAAATATATTTTATAATAATAATCAGTAACGATTGGTATTCTCATGCCTGAATTTATTTTTTCAGAAGAAATTTTAAATTCTTCCGAAAATTCAGTTTTCATATCATGACATGTATAAATCGATAGTTTTCCATTTTTATCAGGAATGCCAGAAAAGCCAAAAAGCCGGCATATTAAACCTCGATGTTCATAAACCGCACAACCGGCAGTCACTCCAGGAGTTTGACTCTTAGCCAGATTAATGCAAAACTCAGGGTTTGTTTCAAGTAAATCGAGAGCTTCTTCGTGCAAATTATTTTGTACAAGGTAGTAAGCAAATGGTAAAAATTCGAGAACATTAGCTTCCAATCCTTTTTTTAAGCAACACATATTACAATTAGTCAGGCATTTAAGTTTTGATTGTTTGGCAAACTTCTGAGTTTCTTTATCCAATTGTTTAAAAACCTGTTCTACTTTTCTAATTTTTTTAAGCATAAATATACTTTGAACAAAGCGGGTGCAAATTTAGAAGATAAGTTGGTTGTTTATCCTGATTGAAAGTAGTTTCGCTGCTCTTTTAATGAATTTCCCTAAAACAACAATAAAACCTTACTAATGGTTTGTTACACTAACCCGCGTTTCTATTCTAAAATTCTTCGAAACTTTATATTGCATATACATTGAAGCTCCTTTAGTACTCATGTTTTGAATGGCCGGATTCAATGTCGGCCTGTCAAAAACCGATTGCATACCAAAACTATTTCCTCCAAACGAAAACTTATCGTTAATATGGTACGAAGCCTGGTTAAAAATCTTTCCCGAAGAGAAAAACGGTGAGTAAGCAAAATTAAAATCTAAATCGGTACTCCCTAATGATTTGTTGGATGATAAAATTCTTTTCAAGCCTAAAATACCATTATAATCTGGTATCAAAGGTTGATTAAAAATAGCAGGGTTATAAAATTCAAACCTGCTATTAATCAATGAATTATCTTGATCAAAAGGTAGCTCTATAAGCAATTCAGATTTATTTAAAAATGGTTTAGGGATGGTGTCAAAAACAATTTTCTCTTGCGAAAACCCATATAGTGTAATGCAAGAGAAAATTATGAATAAAACATATATCTTCATTATTTAGAATAACTTGATACCTAAACTAACCACAAATGCTCCGTTTTTTGAATCAATCCCATCGTAGAAATTTTTGTTATACGATTCCATACGGGCATCAAGCGTGAGAAACAAAACATCAACACCAACACCATATTGCCAGGCAAAAACGCTATTTTTCAGATTGTCTTTAGTCAACTGACCTTTTACACTTTTATCGACCAAAAATGAAGCAACAGGTCCTGCGAGTATCCGAAGATTTACTGCCTTCATATTAACAAGTTTAACCCCGACTAAAATAGGAACATCAATAGTTTTCAGATCAAACGAATTAACAACTGAGGCATCTATTTTCTTAATTTCTTCTCCACTTTTTGAATTATAGTAAGCCTCGGGTTGAAGATAAATTCGTCCAAGACTTAACCGAGCAAACGCACCAACCGAATAATTGTTAACTGATTGTGGCGTATAGTCGGATAAATGAGTAGAAATCTTTGAGAAATTCATTCCTGCTTTTAACCCAGCATCCAGAAAATTCTGTGATTGTCCTTTTAAAACAATGATGCATAATACCACTAAAATTGCAATTTTCTTCATAGTTGTTTTCTTTACATGTATAATTAACGTTTATCTAGTTTAAAATTGCTAAATTTTATTCAATTTTTTAATAGGTATACGAAACAAATGCCACAAATTTACCATCTGGACTCCATGATGGCACATTAAAAGTTCCCTGACCTCCATAAATATAAGCTAATACTATTACTTTTTTCTCCTCCAAAATTAATTTACGAAGCATAACGCGTTGATTATGTGGATGACTATTTGCTGGAACCTCCGACGGATATGAAATAAATATTAGGTTTTTATTGTCGGGAGACGGATGAGCAAACCAGTTGTTATATTCATCATAAGTTACCTGTTCCTGTTGGGTCCCATCGGTTTTCATTCGCCAAATCTGCATTTTACCTGTCCTTGTTGAATTAAAATAGATATATTTTCCGTCGGGCGAGTATTCTGGACCATCATCTAATCCATGCGCTTGTGTCAGTTGTCTTTCCTTTCCGCTTTTCGATGAAATTTGATAAACATCATATTCACCATTTCGTTCAGCACAATAAACTATTTGTTTTCCGTCGGGCGACCAACCATGCCAGTACGAAGGGCCTTTCTCCGTTATCCTCAATGGTTTACCTCCTTTAATTGGTAAAATATAAATGATAGAGTTGTTTTTACCCATTTCATTTGTGTGATTACTAATGGCTATATATTTCCCATTAAACGATATTCCATGATCATTATTGTTATTGATTGCAAAACCAGTATTAATCTGTTCAGAAGTTCCTGATTTCAAATCAAACCGGTAAAGTTTTCCTCCCGAATTATATACAAGAAATTTACCATCTCTCGACCAGTTTGGTGCCTCAATATGATCATTTGTTGAATAAACTACTTTCCTGTCACCAGTTTCTGTATTTAATAATTCAAGACGACTTGCTGATGGAGTTTTGTAGCCATCAACACCTTCTGCCGCCGGAATATCGAACCGAATATTTGAAAATAAGCCTGTTACTGTGAATGCCGGATCATGAGAGCAGACAGCCATTCCAACAAAAAAAGTATTTTGTAATGGTAGCTCAATTTCATTTGCTTTACACAAAGGTTCTCCTGAGTGAGCAATTCGGGCAAAAATTCTACCATTCTTTCGTTCCAGTTGAAGGTATTGGGCTCCAATTTCAGAAAACTTAATTTCCTCTGTATTAGCTCCGGCTTTGGTGCGATACTGAAGAGAAACAAGTCCATCAGCGTGTAAAACAACATCGGCATAAGCAGAATTTGCATCCATTGATTGCCTGACCATTAAGCCAATCTTCCTATGTTGGTTCCCTGTTTTTGTCGTAATTTCAACTTTAGATGTCAAAATGAAATCTCCAGTAGTTTTTTTGGCAACATAGAAAAACTCATCTTTATCGAACCACATATTGGAACCTGAGCCTGTAATTTCAAAGGTCTGGGAATCATTTATATAAATAGATTTTCCGGAAATTAATGGATTCCCAATATTATTTTTTTCGGGGAATTCAGATTCCTGAGCAAAAGAAGTACCTGAAAAACAAAATATACATAAAACTAAAACGATAGTCTTGTTTGTGGCGTTCATAAATTTATAGTTTAGGTTTTGGTCACCTAAAATACAAATTAGTTTTTACAATGAGTTACGAATAATCACTTGTGTAGGAATAACTTCATTTACAAATTCCTTGTTCAGAATAAAGTTGGCACAATCTTTACCCATTCTTACAAAATCAGTCGAAATAACGGTAATACCAGAGCCAACAATTTCCTTCATCGGTGTGTCGTTGTACGAAATTATACCAACATCTTTTCCTATTTGATAATTGTTTTTCTTACAATCTTTAACAATTTTAACCAAATCAGAATCTTTAATTACAAAGTATACCTGCCCTGGCTGAACTTCGCGGTCGTCAATATTCTCCAAAATATTGTGCTTCATGCCATTATCAGCACAAAACATATCAAAAGCTGAAATAGTTTCAGATGGGTGTGGCGTATTTTGAGGAAAAATCAGGATAAATTCATTGTATTTCCTGATTAATTCTGCTCCTGAATTCAGGCATTGGTAAACAGCTTCGTTAAAATTCTGAGTAAGACATGATATCTGTCCGGTTGAATCAAAGCCCATATCTAAAATTAACAACTTCTTTGGGTCAATTTTACGCAAAACGTCTTCTACTTTTTTATTGTCAATATTCATGACAACATACATACTATATCTACCTATACTATTCAGAACAAGCTGATTAAATATTTCATGATTGTAGTGATGAAATAGTAAATCGACCGAATAATTATCGGGTAAACTAGAACGAATTGATTTGTAAAGCTGTTCTTTGAAGGCACTAAAATCATCAAGTAAAATAAATACTTTATAAGCTTCGGATGAAACAAAATAACCCTTGGTTGGCGTTGAAGATATTATACTACGTTGCTTTAAAATCGAGTAAGCTTTGAAGATTGTATCACGCGAAATTCCACTTTCGCGATTCAATTGATTGACAGAAGGAAGGAAATCACCATCTTTCAGTTTACCAATATGAATGGCTTCTGTTACAGCATGAATCAGTTGTTGCAGCTTGGTTTGTGAAGAGCTTTCGTCGAATTTAAAAACAAATTTTTCCATACTGATTTATTTTAAAAAAGCCTGAATTGCAGGTACAATTCAGGCTTTAAATCATATCCGTTGCGAAGATAGTAAATTTAAACTTTAGACGCTTCGCACTTCAAATCACATTAATTATCCTACAAATCTCTTATTTATAAAGCGGACCATAAGTTGAACAAGCACGGTAATCAGCGCCTTCTTTATCGGCTCCAAAAGCAGCCCAGGAACTCGGTCTGAAAATTTTGTCTTCACTTACATTGTGTAAAGAAACCGGGATGCGAAGAATTGAGGCCATCGTAATCAAATCAGCACCAATATGTCCATAAGAAATTGCACCATGATTAGCGCCCCAGTTTGCCATTACACTGTAAACATCTTTAAAAGCATCGCAATCGGCTAAACGTGGAACAAACCATGTTGTTGGCCATGTTGGGTCTGTTCTCTTATCCAGAACATCATGAATTTCATCAGGCAATTCAACGGTCCAGCCTTCGGCAATCTGTAATACTGGTCCAATGCCTTTTACCAGGTTCACACGCGACATAGTCACAGGCATTTCGCCTGCTGTTTTAAATAACGAAGAATAACCACCACCACGGAAATATCCCAAACTTGCCGGACACCAGCTTGTATGCTCCAAGCAGGCAGCAGCTTCTTCGTCCGAAATTTCCCAATAAGGTTTCATTGCCGGATTACCTTCTGCATCTTTTTGGCGTGCTGTTGCATCGAGTGTTGTCGACCCTGAATTAATAAGATGAATAATACCACCGCTGGCTTTTCCGGTCAATTCCTTTCCAGTAACACGTTTAACAGCTTCAGGACTCCAGAATGTACGAACATCAGAGAATATCTGGGCAGTATTTGTCAGCAAATGACCAAATAACATAGCTACACCATTCAAACTATCGTTTTCGGTAGCAAATACATAAGCCTCACGAATACCATTCCAGTCGAAAGAAGAATTCATGATCGCTTCGGTAAAATCAGCATTCGGATAATAATCTGTCCACTGTCGTTGTCCCTGAAAACCTCCAAGTATAGCGTTCCTGCCTTTTGCTTCTTCGCCAAAGCCAAGTTCCTTCAATTTAGGATTGCCTATCATTAAATCGCGGGCAATCAAAGTCATCTTTACAACAACTTCCCATTCCCAGTCTTTCCGTTCGCGTGACGACTGATTTATATTTAAATCTTTACCCTCAGGACAGTTAACTTTTGTCCATTCCATTGCTTTAGTGTATTCTTCATGGTCGTATATGCCTTGTTCCATACGACGAATGAATTCAACCGATTCAACAAATTCGGTACGAATACCAAGATATTCCTGGAAAAAATTCGAATCGACCATAGAACCGGCAATACCCATTGATGTATAACCAATTGACAGGTATGATTTTCCTTTCATCTGAGCAACAGCCAAAGCAGCTTTTACGAAACGAAGTATTTTTTCCTGAACATCATTTGGAATAGTTGTATCGCCAGCATCCTGAACATCACGACCATAAATACCAAACGCAGGAAGACCTTTTTGAGAATAGCCAGCCAAGGCAGCAGCCAGATAAACTGCTCCCGGACGCTCTGTCCCGTTGAAACCCCAAACAGCTTTGGGCATGGTTGGATGTGTATCCATTACTTCAGTACCATAACACCAACATGGAGTAACAGTAAGCGAAACGGCAACACCTTCTCTGTCGAATTTATCGGCACAATAAGCAGCATCGGCAACACCGCCAATTGTTGTATCAGCAACTACACATTCTACTTTTTCTCCGCCTGGGAAACGAAGATTATCTTCAATTAATTTTGCGGCAGCTTTAGCCATGTTCATGGTTTGAACTTCGAGTGATTCGCGCACTCCACGTTCTCTTCCGTCAATCACAGGCCGAATGCCTACTTTGGGCAAACGACCAATTAATCTGCTTTTTAGAGTCATTTTTACTGAATTTTTTTAAGTTTTTATAGTCAGTTTTGTGTTGTCCTGTACTGTGCTGCTAAATAAATTGATTTTTTACAAACTTTAGATGTTGGGGAACACTTTTTTCTGAATTTTTGTTTTACTAATATTTCAAAACAACATTTCATACATCTGATTTTGCTAACCGTGTTAAGGTTATGTTTGATTATTGAATTAAATTTGTATCGGTTATTCGATGTTTAGCTTCAGAAAAAAGAATCATGTTTAGTAAATACAGGAAAATTTCATTTGTATTTGGCATTTCATTTTTGTCAGTATTGGCTGCAATTTCGCAAAACAGTTTATCAATCTATACCGATAAAAGCGGACAACTCAATTATTCGTCACTCGATTCGTGGTACTCCCGCAAAGTAAAGGAATCGTTTTTGCTCAGCGGAAAAACTGTCGATTTATTTGGGGTAGGTGTTGTTTCTCCAAACGCCGACTTTTACAACACGAAACTGAAAGACCCGAAATCGCCTTGGGAAACAACCAATATTTACTCGAAAATGGTGCTCGATGTAGCGAATACTCGTGTTTTTCCCGAGAAGCGGGGATCTGGTTACTGTTGCCGATTGGAAACTGCCATTCGAAAAGACAACATCGCCGGACTAAAGGTGGAAGTACTCATTGCCGGAACTCTGTTTGTGGGTGAACTAATTGAACCTGTCCGTGGGTTAAAAGATCCATTGAAAAACGTGAGCCAAGGTATTCAGTTTACTCAAAAACCCCAAGCCGTAAAATTCGATTACAAATACAGGATAGGAGAGAAGCGGATAAAAGCGACTTACGGAATTGATCCGGTTGAAGGGGCTGACAAAGCGGAATTTTGTATCATTTTACAAAAACGATGGGAAGACAAAACGGGTAAAGTGTTTGCAACCCGCATTGGTGGCGCCCGGCAGTTCTTCACCGGAACTGTTCCCGATTGGGTGAATGGTGCCATTTTTCCGCTTACTTATGGCGATTTTACCCGGTTGCCGCAATACGACCCGAAAACTATGGGATTAATACCAAGTGTAGGCGAAGTGTATGTAAAAAATTCACAGGGCAAAGTTGTTCCATTGGTCGAAACTGGCTGGGGTGAACCTGAAGATATACCAACCCACATGATTATGTACTTCACTTCTAGTTACCAGGGCATTCAATATGAAGGTTCTCCTGAATCAGTTTTCTGGGTTGACAATATCGAGTTTGTGTATTAATTCTACTTTAACAGATTAAAAACAGCATATAATTTAATGATTTTCTTAGG
>CALGIG010000131.1 GCA_937915865.1 uncultured Prolixibacteraceae bacterium
CTTACGTTAATAAAGAGGAAGTGGAAGAAGGAAGGGTTTGGGTGGAGGTGAGGATTGATAAATAAAAAGTGCCAGAACTACTTTAAGTAATTCTGGCAGCATAACAAACAAGCTTTTACTTTTTTCATGTATTTCAATTCCAAAATGGTACGATTTGCATATACTATTTTTGTTATGATGCAAAGATAATAATTTTTAAATTTGTGCGTTATTTTAATTGATTAAGCTTTTTATTTTTTCATGTTGGGTCTTTTTTTTATTTTTGCAGAAAAATTCCAACCATGAAATCTAAACGATATATTTTTCAAAATTTTGAATCTCATTTAATGGATGAGGTAGATGTTAAACTATTTGTTAAAAAGAAGGTTGAGTTCTTAAACGGTAAAGGTTTCTCAAAAGAACAGATTTTCATTATTATCTTTGAAGATGAAAGTTTCTCAAGTTCTTTTATTGATGTTAAATCCTTTTATCTTTTGCACGAATATTTTAATACTTTAAATTATGATCAAAGAAATTTGTCAATTTGTGGAAACACTTGAAGAAGGTGCTCCTGATCTTTTTGAAGAAGGAGCTAAACTCAAGGAGGGTATTTACATTGCTCTGGATATAGGTCTGGTGGAGGGTAAATATGTACTAAAGAATGTTGATGAAAACGGAAACATCTTGAATGAAGATGCTGGACTCTACACAAAGAAGGATGAGCTTACTCCATTTTTCGAAAAATGCCGATTGATTCTTCAAGCTTCAAAGCCCGTTTCTGCAGCTAAGATTTTTAATCCAAACAAGAAAATCTTTAATGTTACATGCAATCCTTATGCTGTAGGTTGTACTAAAAAAATCATTGACAAGAATCTCGAAAACATTGGCAAAGAAGGGATTCTAAACGAATTGATTAAACAATATTTTAATAAGGCAGAAGAGTTTGTTGGAGAGGGTAATCCCAAAATTTGGTTTGACGGGTTTAAAACCTTTTTAAAAGATAACTTTTGGAATGTACTTGAAATGGTTGGTTATTCTGATCTCAAAGATGCATATTCGATTATAATTTTCTTGAAGAACCCAGCTGTTGAAGATTTTAAAATTCCATATCAAAAATATCTCGGTCAAAATGTATTCAACAAAGCTGATTACAATACGGTATATGCCGATATTACATTTGGAATCAGTGATAGCCTCAGTTCATTTAATGACAAGAAACGCTTTTTGCAGCATCAATCGGCAAGTTTTAAATATAATTATCGCGTTCATGGTGAAGATGCACAGTTAATTTGGAAATTTTACCAACTCAGCCAGAATAAACAACTACCAAACCCACTTCCAATTTTTGTTGACAAAGAAGAGGCAAACCTTAATACAGATGTAGCAAGGCTATTCAACAATGAAGGAGTTGCAGGGTATTCTGAAATCATTCGGTCACTTTTGAATCTTAGAAGAACCAATCTTCAAAATTTCTACCTCTTGTTTGTCCAGAAAGGACAAATAATTGATTTGGATTTTGTACCTGTTTTTAAATATACTTTAAAAGATAAAGCAGGAAATGATTTCACTTTAAAGGAGATATTTGGGTCCGATCCAATCGTCTATTTCGACAGTAAAGATCACAATATCTTTGACTTCCAGTTCATGGTTGTAAACCCTATCTTCAACAAACAACTGGCACAAGAAACCAAAGCGGGCACCATTTGGATAAAATATTTCGACGATATAGAGATAAAGCCGGATTATGGCTTAACTGATGCGATTTATAACCTCCTTTATAAATACCGTAAAGCATGGTACGACTTCATTTATAAATCGAAACATCAAACAATTACCATGAACATGATTGCTGAAATGTTCTTGGAATCGATTATCGATGATTTGCGACATGACGAAGAATTTAAAAAAACACCGCAATTACGAAAAAAGCTAAGCCTGTGGTTTGGTATACAACCTTTGTTTGATAACAACTTTAATTTGAATAATATGGCAAATAAAACCTTTGAACTACAAACGAAGATTCGGGAGATTGCCCAAACCGAATCATTACACATCACCAAAGATGATGAATTCGCTTTTGCGGCAGGGCAAATTATTTGGAAATTGCTGATCCAAAGTGAATCGGCAAACCGATCACATGCACTACTTGAACCATTCTTGCAAAAAACAGAGCCTGCTTTGTTTAAACAAACAATTGCAAGTACGTTTAATATGTACAAATACAAGTTTGTGCTATATCCCGCCAAATACGAATTTGATAAGCTGTTTAGTGAGGTAATGGGATATGAGCCTGAAACTTCAAATATGAAAGAACACTTACCAATGATTTTGGCAGGTTATTTTTCAGAATCGACTTTCAAGAAACAATAATTATTAAATCAAAACAATATGACTTATTCAAAACGAATTTTTGGCGCAGCAATAGTGAAAGCAATTAACGCAAACTATAACGCTGATTTCTCTGGACAACCAAGAACACTACCCAATGGAGTCGTTTATGCGACCGACAAAGCATTGAAATATGCAGTAAAAAATTTCTTAAAGGAAAACTATTCATCTGAAAAAGTTTTCTATTTCAAGCGTTTTAATGAAGATTTCATTCCATTTAGTTTGGATGATGCTTTTTCTAAAGCCTTCCCAGAGCATAAAGACGAGAAGGATAAGAAATTGATTGCCAAAGACTTGTTGAGCTGCATTGACATACGTTTGTTCGGGGCAACTTTTGCAAAAAAATCCAAAACAAACAATGTTGCTATTTCAGTGCATGGTCCTGTTCAAATTACTCATGGAATAAATATCTGGCACGAGAACAATTTTTATTCAGAACAGATCATGTCGCCCTTTAGAAATCCAAATGAAAATAGCGAGGATAATTCAGCCACCACTCTTGGGCGTCAAAGCCGTTTGCACGAAGGACACTATTTGCATCATTTTTCAGTGAACCCAAAAAACTTGGAAGATATAACGGAATTGGCAGGTAAGGATGCTAAAGCGCTTTCTGCTGAAGACATTTCCAAGTTAAAAGAAGCTTTGCAAAAGGGTGTAACCTATTACGATTCAGCTGCTAAAGCGGGCTGCGAGAATGAATTATTGATTTGGGTGACATTAAAATCCGAATCCAAACTCGTGCTCCCCAATTTTACTCAATTGTTGAAAATGAGCAAAGAAAAAGTAGACGGAAAAGTACAACTTGATTTGTCAGATTTGAAAACAGTTGTTGATGCCAATACTCCAGAAATTGAGACAATCGAAATTTACTTGAATAAAGCATCGATTGAGGTAAAGAATATGCCGGAAAACGCAACACTAAAAAGTTTGTAGAAAATAATTATCCCTGGCAGGACTTCGAATCCTGCCAGGGATTAACACTAAAAGTATGGAAAAATTAGTATCAATCAATATTAAGTCAGATTTTGGTTTTCTTAAGAAACCCGACACAAACGACCCTATTTATCTTACCTTTAATATGCTTCATAAACCATCCCTTTTGGGAATCCTTGGAGCTATTATCGGTGAAAAAGGATTCCAAAAACACGGTGAGATGCCCGAATATTACAAAAAGCTGAAAGATCTGAAAGTATCTATTGCTCCATTGGAAGAAAATGGCAAATCTTATCACGAAAATGGAAACTTTGCGAAAACTGTAATTAAATATAATAATACTACTGGCTTAGCGAGTGAAGAAGAAGGTGGAAATCTGATGGTTACAGAGCAAGCATTGGTTGCACCGGCTTTTAAATGTTGGATTCTGCTAAACCTTGAAAACGGAACAGAAAACAAGCTCTACAACTATCTGAAAGAAAATAAGGCTGAATATTTGCCCTATATGGGTAAAAATGAATTCTCTCTATGGTGGGACAATTTTGAAGAATATTCTTTTGAACCATTGACTCCCAGCGGAGAATTCCAGATAAATAGCTTGTTTTTTAAGGAAGAAAAAGTTAAAGATGGTAAAGTTAGCGCACGTTTCCGTCCAGGAGTTCTATCTATGACTGGTAGTAAATACTTGTATTTTGAAAGACTGCCTGTTGGTTATTTTGAGTCACCTTTGTTTCAATATGAATACAAAGAGTTTGCATTTACGAACTGGAATTTGAAGCAAGATTACGTATTACCAGAATCGTATCCATTGATTAAACTTTCAAATGATGAAATCATTCAATTGTTCTAATGAAGTTATTGCTGGTCTTCTGCCAATTTTCGGTGAACTTTCAAAAACTTATTATGCCCATTTATCGAAGGATAAATCGGATAAAGAGACCCTCTTCGAACACTCGGAACTGGTTTCAAAATACTGTTTGCGATTGATGGAGGCTCACAAAATTGATCATCTGCTCGACTCATTGATAGAAAAGCTCATACCTCTTTTACCAGTTAAAAGTAAAAAGGAATTCGGAAACTTATTCAAAAAGATATTCATTGCAGCTATTGTTTACCATGATTTGGGAAAAGTAAATCCCAATTTTCAGGTTCAGAAAATGGAGAATGATTTATTCTCTTTGAATAATAAATTGTCGTTTCATTCAAATCATTCATTGCTTGGGGCATACCTGTTTTCAAACATCTTTTTTAAGAAGACTGTTGAAAACACTCAGTTTGATGATGATGACGAAAAGCTTATTCTGTATTTCTCTATTCATCTGTTTGCAGGGGCTATCATTAAGCATCACAATCCAACAATTGATTTTTCATTAGAATTCGAAAACCAACAAATCGATGATTGTTATTCATATTTAGAAACGTATCGCATCTTTTGGGATGAAAAATTCTGTTCGAGTTTCTACTATGGAGCTACAGATATTTTTGAGGGATTTCGTGAGATGGTTGATAAACCAGAGGTATATTTTAATTTGTTCGCAACAACCAAACTGCTCTATTCATTATTAACAGCTTCCGATTTCTATGCAACCAACGAGTTCATGACGAAAATCGAAATCAATGAATTCGGTGTGTTAAACAAACCTGAGAAGGAAAAACTTATCGAACGGTTCAAAACCGTACAGCCCTATAACAAAAACTTATACACTAATTTTGAACACTACCATTCTATTCCTTTCGAAAAGTTGACCGAACGGAACAACCAAAACCTGAATGTCCTAAGGCAAAAGCTTACTGCCGAAATGATTTCGAATTTAAGAGAACATTCGGGGAAAAGATGCTTCTATCTGGAAGCCCCTACCGGGGCGGGAAAAACAAACTTATCGTTGGCATTTGCTACCGAGCTAATGAATGTCGATTCCTCGTTAAATAAAGTGTTCTATGTTTTTCCTTTTACCACCTTAATCACCCAAACATTTAAATCGATTAAGGATACCTTAGAGATTGACAACAATTCCATTATTCAACTCCACTCAAAAGCTGGGTTTCATGAAAAGGGAGATGGTACCTACGGCAATGAGAAACGGTTGTATCTGGACAATTTATTTGTGAATTACCCAATTGCGCTTCTATCGCATGTCCGGTTCTTTGATATTCTGAAAGGGAATGAAAAGGAGAGCAACTACCTTTTACATCGGTTGTGTAACTCGATTGTAATCATTGATGAGATTCAAACCTATAATCCCGACCATTGGGATAAGATTGTCTATTTTCTTGCCAACTATGCCGAGTTGTTCAATATTCGGGTTTTAATCATGTCTGCAACCCTTCCTAAAATAGATGCGTTGCATGAAGACTTGAAAGAATCCTTTATCTCATTGATTTCAAATCGGGATAAATATTTCTCGAATCAAAATTTTGCTGGCCGGGTTTCATTCGACTTTACGTTGGCAGACAAAAAGAGGCCAGAGAATGAGGAAAAAGAAAACTACCTTATAGAATTGTCTGATTTCATGATCGAGAAAGCAGAACTGTATGCAGGTTTAAATAGTGAAAACGTAAAAGTCCTGATTGAATTTATCACAAAAAAAACAGCCGCACTGTTTTTTAGCATTATTAATAACGACAACCGTTTTGAAGAGTACAAAATCCTTTTGCTTTCCGGCGATATTTTGGAGTTTAGGAGAAAGCAAATCATCAATTCAATAAAACAACAAGAATACCCCAAAGTAATAGTCGTATCAACACAGGTTGTTGAAGCGGGTGTTGATATAGATATGGATTTGGGATTTAAAGATCGTTCGCTTATCGATAGCGATGAACAATTGGCTGGGCGTATCAATCGAAATGCATCAAAAGTTAATTGCATTGTCTATTTGTTTGATTGCGACAAGACAAGCACCATTTATGGCTCAGATTCTCGCTTTAAAGTTCAGCAAACAGATAAAGATATTTTCGACGACTACAAAGATATTTTAGTGAAGAAACAATTTCATACTTTGTACGAAAAGGTATTTGAATTGAAATCAAAGACTATGAGAAATGTTTTTCATGCCGACAATGGTTATTATCAACATTTCAAAAACTTCAATTTCTCAAAACTTCATTCTGATTTCAAGTTAATTGAGGATAATGACAGCCAACAGCTATTTATTCCTATTCTAATTCCTGTTGCCTTTTTTGAAAATATTTCTGATTTAGAAAAGATCGGTGCTTTAACAGGTAATATGGAATATGTTGATGGGGAGAAGGTCTTTGAGTACTACGAAAAGGTTATAAGCATGAAATTTGAAGACTTTACATCGAGAAAAATCGAAATGAAAAAGCTGGGTAGCATTATGTCACAGTTTAGCATTTCGATTTATAGAAAGCAACGAGAAGCTATTGGAGATATGCTGCATCCTGATAAAAGTAAATATGGATTTGAATATCTATTAAATTGGGCTAATTGCTATTCGCCAGAATATGGATTTGATTCAATGAAAATAGACACCAGTATTTTTCTTTAAATAGTTTTTTATCAATACGGATTATATGCATCCTGTAAATCCTGTAAATCCTGTCAAATATTCCTTTAACTCAATCCCCATGCACCCCTACCTCCCCCACCTGTTGTCCGACATTGAGGCGTTGATCAATGATCCGCCTCCTGCGCCATATTATGAAGTGCCTCCTCATATGGAAGAGATGCCGGATATGGCGGAACTGGCGTTATCGCCCTTTACCACCCTGGAAGCGCTTACCGGGATTTCGTATGAAGAATTCCCGCCATCCTTTGAGTTAACCTATGAGGATTGGCCGGCGCTTGCCGATGCTTTTAAAAGGCTGTTTATAGCGCTGAATATAGATATTATCGATTTGCCGGATAATTTTCCGGATGATGCATTTATCGATCAGATTATATTCCATTGGGATGATACCATTCAGTATCTGCCGCTGGGTGGTTTTGAAATGGAGTGGTGTACCGGGGACAACGAAACCTGTCCTTATGGTGACGATTGCTTTCTTTGTGGTCCGGATGCCCCTGACCCGGATGATGAAGAAATACCGGAGCCATTTATTGGCGGACTTTTCAACGACGACGGCACACGCATTGATCCGCTGAAAGTTCCCATTCCCGACCTTTGCCTTCGTTGCCGCAATTACCTTTCTGATGACTGGGAAGACAATATACTGTGCACCCTTAACCGCAACGATCAGAAAGACAGCAATGAGTTTGAATGCGGCTCTTTTGAGGAAGGCCTTTCATGCGATGGATCATGAGTATATTAAAATGGGCTATCCAAACCTTCAGCCGCAAAATAATTATTCATGATATCCCTGCCAATGCAAAATGAATCCTGTCTAAAATGAACCCTCTGATCCTGTTAATCCTGTAAATCCTGTCTAAAAATAAACCCTCCAATCCTGTAAATCCTG
>CALGIG010000132.1 GCA_937915865.1 uncultured Prolixibacteraceae bacterium
ACCGACAGTTAAGCCTCTTACTAAATTTTGAAAACTAAAAACGGGAGATGGTCAATTCAATAGATTAAAATAGAAAAAGATTAATTATTCAGTAATTAGCTTGGTGTCAAAATAGCTGATTGAGATCTTCTGGAAATACTAAAAAAGGTGCCAAAATAAGTCAGGTGTTCATCTTCAAAACTTCAAAAAAAGTATCAGTATTTTAAAGAAAAGTAAAATTATCCAAACATTACAAGAAGAAAATTTTAACAAAAACACTTAATTTGTGAATTAAAAATTAAGAAGCATGAAAATTCCTAGCGGATTTATTGAAATGACAAAATTGGAGTTGAAATTAATCAAATCTGGATTTATCAAAAAAGACTCTTTTGGGAAACTTTTCAAAAAATCAAAAAAAACAATTGATGTTAGAAGTACAATAATTTGATTACAAAATAACAAACCACCGTCTAAGACGGTGATAACGAGCAAAAGGCTACGCCTATAAATTTGCCCTTGTTAAAATATATAACTATGGGCAAATTTAGACAATTATCGCATGTGTTTTACAAATGCGAGTGTCATGTAGTTTTACGCCAAAGTACCGTTTTCGGATACTTTCGGGGACAGTAAAACTTCAAGTAGAATAAGATGTCCGGGCAATATGCCAATGGAAGGATGTCGAAGTAGAAGAACTGAATGTACAGCCAGATCATGTGCATTTAGTGTGTAAAAGGGAAAATAGCGATGCGAATATTTAAATCGTATCCTGAGTTAGAACGAAAGCCATACTGGGGTAATCATTTTTGGGGAAGGGGCTATTTCATAAGCACAATAGGCTTGAATTCAGAAATGATAAAAAGGTACGTAAAGCATCAAGAACAGGAAGAAAAAAAGGAGAAGAGACGTTAGTTTTTCCCTCTTTTAGAGGGTTCTGAAATTTAAAGCCATCTGCTCAGCAGGTGTTTGTTTACTATAAATCAGAATAATCGGTTGGGTGAAGCAAAATTTTTACTGCTTTAGAAACGGTATTTTGATATTCAGGCAAGGCAGATAGTGTTTTCCATTCGGGATGAGTTCTGAAAGTTGCCCAGCGTTCGTCGTGCGTTGGCATGTCGGCAAATGTAGTGAGGTACATCAGGTTAGGCATGGTGCTTCCCGAAATAACTTCAGCATAAAAAACTGCATTAAAATCGAGTTTTTTGAAAAGTTTGATTTCTCCGCCTTCATTAAACATTTTTACTTTCTGTCGAAACAGATTTTCCGTTGCGCCTTCATAACTACGTAGTTCGTATATACGTTCGGAAGGAGAGGTCTTAAAAACCGGAATAATGTAATTGGGTGCATCGGGGAAAGCTTTTAGCAAAATGGATTCTTTACGGATAAAAGCCGGATTATCAAAAGGAGCGCCTAAAACTTCAGCTCCTTTGGACTGGTATTCCTTGTCAGCAAGCAAAGCATCCTGAATTTTAACAAAATGATCGAGTGAACTAAATGGTATCCAAACATAAAGCCTTTTGGTATTGGTAGTGTCGCTTTCAATAGGTTTAAAGACTCCTGCTTTTTTAATTCCTGCACGGTGCAACGCTGGTAAATAAGCATTTTTCAGAAAATTCTCTACTTTTTCCTGTTGTGCTTTTCCTGATAGCTTAAACACCTGAATCTGATAATAGTCGGGTGATGCAGAAATGGCAGCTAATGAGATAAATAATGCAATAGATAAGGCTAGTAAATGTTTTGAAATGCTAGGGTTCATGGTTAGTAATTTAAATTAAATGACTAAATGTAGAAAATTATTTGACATTTAATTCTTTCATCAAAATTCTGCTGTAGAAATAATCCAATTCACTTTTTATTTCATCCCTAATATTTTGGTAAACGTAAATAAGTTGTTCTTCGTTACTACTGGCTTTCTTCGGATTATCAAAATTCAAATGGATTTTATGTTTGGCTGCTATATTGACAGTCTCAATCTTGTCCTTGGTCCCATCGCAAACTGTGATTAGATAGTCGAATTCCTTGCCTTCAAATTCATGATAACTTCTTGGCTTTTTGGCGCTGATATCAATACCCATTTCATGCATTACAGTAATTGCCATTGGATCAGTATATTCATCGGGGTGAAGGCCTGACGAATATACTTCAAGTGAACGATTTATTTTTTGCAAAAAAGCCTCTGCCATCAAGCTTCGGCAAGAATTACCGCCGGTACAAAGGAAGAGAATTTTCATTAACTGTTCTTTTTTTGAAAAATTCAGTAAAAGATACGTCATTTACATCAGATAAAAAATGTGAATAATTAGTTTTGTTTTTGAAAATTAGGGCTTTAGCTCTGTTTTAAAGCATGTTTGAATGTAGTGTTTGTTCTTGAATAAGAATTTTATCGATTTGTATTTACTTTGTAATCTTTCAAGAAATTTACTACAAATGTTCTGGCAGATTTTCATCTGTATTTCATCTGGCTGTATAATAACTATTTATATTTTAATCATGAGAAAATTTAACTACTTGTTTTTGATGCTTTTATTGATTGTATCTATGTCGTGCCAAAAGCCCAGGCCAAAGTCGATAGCCATTAATCTGGCCGACATGGACACATCAGTCAATCCGGCAAACGACTTTGAGAATTACGCCAATGCCGGTTGGAAGAAACGTTTCCCAATTCCTAATGAAAAGAGCCGCTTTGGGTCGTTCGATTTACTTGCTGATACTGGCGAAGTCCAGGTTCAGAAATTAATTACTGAAATTGCAAAAACGAAGCAACAGCCCGGATCAATCGGACAAAAAATTGCAGATTTTTACAATACAGGAATGGACACAGCCAAAATCGAAACTGAAGGTCTTTCTCAACTTAGGCCTATTTTCGAGGAGATAAATGCTATTCAGAATAACGAACAGTTGATGAAAGTAGTGGCCGATTTACATACCAAAGGTGTAGGGGCTATGTATGTAATTTACTCGGAGGCCGATCAGAAAAATTCGCAAATGGTGGTTGCCTATTTACGCCAGGGCGGACTGGGAATGCCCGACCGCGATTATTACAAGAAAAACGATGAGCAAAGCAAAAAAATTCAGGAAGCCTACAAGGAGCATCTCGAAAAAATGTTTGTGCTTGCCGGGCTTGATCCTGCAACCGCTAAAATAAACGTTGGACTGGTTTATAACCTTGAAAACCGGTTGGCTTCCAAATCGATGACAAGGCTTGAAATGCGTGATCCGAATAGCACCTATCACAAAATGAATGTGGATGGCTTGCAAAAGGTTTCTCCTGAGATCAATTGGACAGTTCATTTTCAGGATTTGGGACTGAATAATCCGGGCGATTTTATTGTTTGCCAGCCTGATTTCTTTTCCGAATTGGGAAAAATGACAAAAGATATTCCTGTTGAGACTTGGAAAGTTTATTTGCAATGGCAGGTTTTGAGAAGTACAAGTTCGTATTTACCAACTGCTTTTGTGAACGAGAACTTTAATTTCTTTGGAAAAGCTTTGACAGGGCAAGTAGCCCAACGACCACGTTGGAAAAGGGTTCAGAGTGCAACAAACGGTGCTTTAAGCGAGGCGCTTGGCCAAATGTATGTACAGAAGTATTTCCCTGCCGAATCAAAAAAACGTATGCTGAATTTAGTTGGCAATCTTCGTACTTCATTGGGAGAACGGATAAAACAATTGGTTTGGATGAGCGATGAAACCAAAGCAAAAGCGCTGGAAAAACTTGATGCTATTACAGTAAAAATAGGGTATCCGGACAAATGGAGAGATTACTCTGCGTTGGAAGTTACAGATAAATCATTTCTTGGAAATGTATTGACTGCAAGAAAATTTGATTTTAATTTCATGATTGGAAAAGTAAATAAACCTGTGGATAAAACACAATGGTTGATGCCGCCACAAATGGTTAATGCTTACTATGAGCCAACTGCCAACGAAATTGTTTTCCCGGCGGCTATTTTGCAACCGCCCTTCTTTTATGTTGATGGCGATGATGCTGTAAATTATGGTGCCATTGGAGTTGTTATTGGCCACGAAATGACGCATGGTTTTGATGATCAGGGACGATTGTACGACAAAGTAGGTAATTTATCGGAATGGTGGACCGCTGAAGATTCCAAGCGATTTAGAGAAAGGGCACAAATCCTTGTTGAGCAGTACAATAATTTTACAGTTTTAGATACACTTAAAGCGAATGGGCAATTGTCGTTGGGCGAGAATATTGCCGATTTGGGCGGATTGAATATAGCTTATAATGCGTTACAGAAAGTGCTGACAGGCAAGGAGGAACCAATCGATGGTTTCACTCCAAACCAAAGGTTTTTCCTGGCCTATGCTCACCTTTGGGCGCAAAATATCCGCGACAAAGAAATTATTCGCCGTACGAAAGAGGATGTTCATTCGCTTGGCAGGTTCCGTGTTCTGGGGCCATTGAGGAACTTACCTGAATTCTACCAGGCATTCAACGTGAAAGACGGTGATTACATGTTCCTGAAAGAAAACGAGCGGGCAGTGATCTGGTAGTTTGGCTTTTCGCAAAATACCTGAAGAGAGTCATTAGTCACTGGTCATTTTTGTAATGAAGACTGGCTAATGACTTTTTTATTTTAATCTGTTACTTTCTTTTCAGGCTTTTCTTTCCTGGCAGCCCACAGAATCAACCTTAGTGATTGGTCGTAGGTCATGTAATTCCACATCCAGTTGATGAAAATAAGCAGGCGGTTTTTTACACCAACAATAGCCATCAGGTGAACGAACATCCAGGTTAACCATGCAATAAAGCCAGAAAATTCCAGAAAAGGTAAATCGGCAACTGCCCGGTTGCGTCCAATGGTGGCCATCGATCCTTTGTCGGTGTATTTAAAAGGTTTTAAATCAGCTTTCTTCTTGATGGCTTTGAAGTTTCGGGCCAGGTTAGCTCCCTGTTGAATGGCTACCTGTGCTACTTGAGGATGTCCGTTGGGGTAACTTTCGGTAGACATAATCGAAGTGTCGCCGATGGCAAAAACATCTTCCAATCCTTTTACCCGGTTAAACTCATCAACCAAAATGCGACGGGCTCTGCCAATCGATTCGTCAGGTATACCTGGAGGAACAACTCCGCTGATTCCAGCCGCCCAGATAACGAGTTTTGTTTTTATTTCCTCGCCATCACCAAGCTTTAGTATTTCACCATCGTAATCAACAACGCGGGTGTTAACTCGTACTTTAATTCCGAGGCGTTTCAGGTAAAAGAGCGATTTTTCTGAAGCATGTTTCGACATGTTGGCCAGCAACGACGGTGAACCTTCGATAATGCTAACCTGCATCAGGTCCATGTTCAAATCAGGATAATCTTTTGGCAGAACGAATTCTTTCATTTCGGCAATGGCGCCGGCAATTTCAACGCCAGTTGGCCCGCCGCCTACCACAACTACGTTTAATAGTGCTTTTTTCTCTTCTTCAAATTCATCGAAAAGGGTAACCGCTTTTTCTAAATTGGAAAGAATATGATTTCGTAACGACATAGCTTCGGCCACCGATTTCATCGGAATAGCATGTTTTTCAAGGTTTTTCATTCCAAAGAAATTGGAATTTACACCTGTGGCAATCACCAAATAGTCGTACCAAACTGTATCGAGGCTGGTATGTATTTCTTTCTTTTCAGTATCAATAGCGAAAACCTTGGCAACGCGTATATAAACATCTTTTCGGCTCTGAAATATTTTTCGGAGAGGGAAGAGTATTGAGCTTGGCTCAAGTCCGGAACTGGCAACCTGGTAAAACAACGGCTGAAACTGGTGGTAGTTGTTCTGGTCGATAAGTACAATCTGAAAGCCCGAACCAACCAGTTTTTTTGCCAGTTTTAAACCGGCAAATCCGGCACCAATAATTACAATTCGCTTTTTTGCTGTTTCAGGTATGTTGACTGACATTTGTTTGGTTTTAGTTTGTGTTTTACGACATAAATTAAACGTTTATCATAGCGAAGAGGTTGTTTTTCTTACGTTAATTAATCGTTGCTCAAGCATTAAATCTATTATTTACAAAGGGTTTAAAGTAAATAATTGTGATGAACAAAAGGTCCTGTTTTTTCAGGTTAATTTTAATGAATATTTATTGGTTTCCTAAAATAGTTTGAGATAAAAAGATAAGTGTTATTTTTACGTTTTTAAATTCAGAAAGCCAATTTTGTTCCTATAAAGTAACTAGCTAAACTATTCGGTATGATGAAGAAATTTATTCTTTTCGTTTTTTGCCTGATGTCTATTGTGGCTATTACCAGGGCTCAGATTTCGGTTATTTCTCCCCATGCTATGGCCGAAGTACGAATTGAGACTGGCGAACAGATTATTTATCGTGTAGATTATAATGGAAAGCCCATAGTAACAAATTCAACTATCAAGTTTGAATTCAGGCAGGCTGCCCCGATTGCTAAAGATTTTGTTGTACTCAAAACATCGGTAAAAGAGATTAATGAGACATGGGAACCAGTATTAAAAAGGCAATCTTTAATACTGAATAATTGCAATGAACTAACAATTCAACTTCAGGAAAGGAGATTCCCCCGGCGAATATTTAATCTGGTTTTTCGTGCTTATGATGATGGCGTGGCTTTTCGTACCGAATTTACCGGACCTGATAATAAGCACGAATATGTGATTTCCGATGAGCTTGTTACATTCAACTTTACTGGCGATCACTATTGTTGGGCTGCCAACCATGGTTCTTATCGGTCGTCGCAGGAGAACGAATTTTTCAAGCGTAAAATATCAGAAATAACCGACCAAATGGTTATTGGGTTGCCTATGACAGTTAAAGTTGCCGATGATTGTTATGCCGCAATTACCGAGGCTGAGATTGACGATTACGCCGGGATGTACCTGAAACCCGGACATTCTGATAATGGATTTTCAGTTCGGTCGAGTTTATCGCCGCTGCCTAAGCAGCCTGATAATGGGGACAGAGTAAAATTCAAATTTCCTCATAAAACACCATGGCGGGTAATTATGCTTGGTAATTCGCCAGCCAAATTGGTTGAATCAGAAATTGTAATGAACCTGAACCCGCCTTGTGCCATTGCCGACCCGTCGTGGATAAATCCTGGCATGTGTGCCTGGGACCATTGGTGGAGCGGTGAAGTAAAAATGGATAATGAAACCATCAAAACGTACATCGATCTGGCCTCGGAAATGGGCTGGCCTTACCAGTTGATCGACTGGCAATGGTATGGACCATTCAATACTCCTGAAGCTAACATTACCAGTATTGCCCCGCAACTCGATATGCCCGGGATACTGGCTTATGCCAAAAGCAAAAATGTTAAATGCTGGCTATGGCTGTATAATACTGATGTTGATCGCAGTGATTGGGACAAAGTTTGTGCCCTGTACGAAAGCTGGGGCATTGCTGGCGTGAAAATTGATTTTATGGATAGCGACGATCAGCAAATGGTTAATTGGTATCACAGCATTGTAAAAACTGCAGCAGCTCATCATCTTATGGTTGATTTTCATGGAGCATATAAACCTGATGGCTTCCGGCGAACCTATCCGAACCTGGTTACGCGCGAAGGCGTTTTGGGTAACGAGTACAACAAATGGTCGTTGCGGGTAACTCCCGAACATGTGACCACATTGCCTTTTACCAGAATGCTGGCCGGACCGATGGATTTTACTCCGGGAGGATTTTTGAACCGTACTCCTGAAAAGTTTCAGAACGGTACTCCTGCCCAGGTATTAGGAACACGGGCTATGCAGCTGGCGGAGTTCGTGGTTTTCGATAGTCCGTTTATGGTTGCCTGCGATCATCCTGATAACTACAAAGGTCAATTGGGCGTTGAATTCCTGAAGAAAATAAAAACAATGTGGGATGAAACCCGGATTTTGAACGGACAAATTGGAGAGTACATTACTTCTGCCCGTCGTTCGGGAAAAGAATGGTTTATTGGTTCTTTGAACAATAGTGAAGCCAGAACCCTGGAAATAAAGCTCGATTTTTTGGTTAGCGGAAAATATAAGATGGTGGCATTTCAGGATGATCCTGAATCGGGAGTGGATGCTGAAAAAGTAATGCGAACATCGAAAGATGTGGCAAAAGGCGATGTTTTGAAATTTGAAATGGCTCCGGGAGGTGGCTTTGCCGCTTATTTGGTACCTGTAAAATAAAACGGTGGAGCGTTTTGGGCTGTGTTTTTCGCAACTTGAAACCTGAAACTTTGAACTTGAAACTAAAAGAAATATGCTCGAACAATTAAAAGAAGAAGTTTGGAAAGCTAATCTCGATTTGGTAAAACACGGATTGGTGATTTTTACCTGGGGAAATGTGAGTGGCATCGACCGCGAAAAAGGACTGGTAGCCATTAAGCCAAGCGGTGTTTCGTATGATGTGATGAAATCTTCGGATATGGTTATTCTCGATTTGGAAGGTCGCATAGTGGAAGGTAACCTTAAACCATCGAGTGATGCGCCAACCCACGTCGAATTGTACCGAAATTTCCTGAATATTGGTGGAATTGTGCACACACATTCCGAATGGGGCACCAGCTGGGCTCAGGCCGGTAAAGGTATCCCGGCGGTTGGGACCACGCACGCCGATTATTTTTATGGTGAAATTCCATGTACCCGAAAGATGACTGAAGCTGAAATAAAAGGAGAATACGAACTTGAAACAGGTAAAGTAATAGTTGAAACTTTTAATGGTTTTGATCCTGATATGATTCCCGGAGTATTGGTGAACAATCATGCACCCTTTAGCTGGGGCAAAAATGCTGATGATGCTGTTCACAATGCGGTGGTTTTGGAAGAGGTAGCTAAAATGACTTTCCGCAGTTTGCAGTTAAACCCAGCAACCACAATGGATCAGGTGTTGCTCGACAAGCATTTCTTGCGGAAACATGGCAAAAATGCCTATTACGGCCAGAAATAGCAGGCTCTTATCTTTTTGTGGTGAAAAAAGTATATACTGTCGGCAACTTGTAATTAACATTGAACCAAGCAGAATTTTATTTTTAAATCGAAAACTTAAATATTAAAACCAATAAAATGACTCAGGCAAAATACACCATCGGGCTCGATTATGGTACCGATTCGGTTCGTTCGCTCATTGTGAACGTTGAAAACGGAGAAGAAGTAGCCAGTGTAGTTTTTGAATATCCGCGCTGGAAAAAACAATTGTATTGTGATGCGCCAAACAACCAATTCCGCCAACACCCCAAAGATTATCTGGAAGGGATGGAATACACCATTGTTGAGGCTTTGAAAAAAGCCCCGGCTGGCGTAGCCGAAAATGTGGTTGGCATTTCGATCGACACCACTGGTTCAACGCCGGTTGCAGTTGACGAAAAAGGTACACCACTTTCGCTTACTCCCGGATTTGAAGAAAATCCGAATGCCATGTTTGTACTTTGGAAAGACCATACAGGCGTGAAAGAAGCTGACGAAATTAACGAGCTTGCTAAAAAATGGAACATCGATTTTACCAAGTTTGAAGGTGGAATTTATTCTTCGGAATGGTTCTGGGCCAAGTTATTACATGTCATTCGCGAAGATGCCGGTGTTTACCGTGCAGCTTATTCGTGGGTTGAGCATTGCGACTGGATTCCGGCGATCTTAACCGGAAATGCCAACCCCAAAACCTTGAAACGCTCGCGTTGCGCTGCCGGCCATAAAGCAATGTGGCACGAAGCTTTTGGCGGACTTCCAACCGAAGAATTCCTTGAAAAACTTGATCCGCTTTTGAGCGGCTTGAAGGATCGTTTATTTAAAGAAACCTTTACCTGCGACATCGCTGCAGGAACAATCACGTCGGAATGGGCAAAAAAACTGGGTTTACCGGCCAATGTAAAAGTTGGAGTTGGCGCTTTCGACGCTCATCTCGGTGCTGTTGGCGCTGAAATTGAACCCTATTACCTGAGCAAGGTTATGGGTACTTCAACCTGCGATATGCTTATTGCGCCAATGGAAGAAGTTGGCGATAAATTAATCAGCGGCATCTGCGGTCAGGTGGACGGTTCAATTGTTCCCGGAATGTTGGGAATGGAAGCTGGTCAATCGGCTTTTGGCGACATTTATGCCTGGTTTAAACGTGTGTTGATGTGGCCATCGGAACAAATCATTACTTCGAGCACACTGATAGATGAAGCGACCAAAGCAAAAATGCTTGATGAAATTTCGTCAAAACTGATTCCTGAACTAACCAAAGCCGCCGAACTAATTCCTATTGAAGAAAGCAGCATTGTGGCGCTCGACTGGATGAATGGCCGTCGCACGCCAGATGCCAATCAAAACCTGAAAGGTGTGATTTCGGGACTGAACCTGGGCTCGGATGCTCCACGTATTTTCCGCGCCTTGGTTGAAGCAACAGCTTTTGGTTCGAAGGCCATTGTTGACCGTTTTGTGCGCGAAGGCGTTCGTATCGACGGAGTGATTGCATTGGGTGGGGTGGCTAAAAAATCGCCGTTTGTGATGCAAATTGTTGCCGATGTTTTGAATATGCCAATTAAAGTTGCCCGTTCAGAACAAGCCTGTGCATTAGGTTCTGCAATGGCAGCTGCTGTTGTCGCAGAAGTTTATTCAAGTACATCCGAAGCTCAAAAGAAAATGGGTGGTGGTTTCGAAACTACTTATTTCCCGAATGCTATAAATGCTGCCAAATACCAGACTTTGTATTCTAAATACTTGAAATTGGGAGAGTTGATGGAATTTGGAATGAAATAAAATCTAATTCGGATAAATTTTAGTTTCAGGGTCTTGCATAAACAAGGCCCTGACTTTTTTGTAATAGTTTGCTGCGGTTCCAGTTAAGAATATTTCATATTTTCACCGAAATAAAAACAATAAAATAAACCTATATCATTTTTGGAGGTATTTCATTTTTTTTATTTCTATTTTTGAAAACCATGAAAAAAACCTCAACTAATGATCCGAATATTGTCTTTCTGTTGACGGAGGAAAAAATGTTTGAAAATCTTTTCAAAACATATTTTCCACGTTTGAAAGCTTTTTCTCTTAAATTTATTATCGATCAGGATGTTGCAGAGGATTTGGTTCAGGATGTATTTCTCAAAATATGGGAGAACAGACGTAATATTCGTACCGAAACTTTTCATTCATACATTTTTACGATGGTTAGGAATTCCTGTTTAAATTATATTAAGCATAAAAATATAGTTGGGAATACTATTGATGAAGGAGATATTAATTTAAAGGAAGAAGCTCTTTATTATGTTGATTTTTTTAGCGACCCCCATCATCAGACTATATTCAATGAATTAAAACAGGAGATTGACAAAGTTATGAATACTTTTCCTGAGCAAACCAGGATTATTTTCGAATTATCAAGGTTTAAAGGATTGAAAAATCATGAAATTGCTGATAAATTAGGTGTTACACAAAGAACTGTAGAAAAGCACATTACCCGTGCGTTAATGAGATTTCGGTCACATTTTCCAGAAAACTATTTGATTGTATTGGTTCTCGCAGAAATTTTCCAGAAAATTAATTGATTTTTTATTTGTAGAGGGGGGCGGTTTTTTGTATCTGAATTGTATTACTGATATAAAAACATTGAAATGAACGAAATCTCAACAGAAATCAAACGAAAAATAAAAGCTTATTTAAGTGGAAATTTGTCGCGGCAGGATGAGAATTCGCTTTTCGATTGGGTAAATCAGTCCCCCGATAATTTTTCCAAATTTCAATCATTTGTACGGGAAAATGAATTTAGCTTGAATTCTACCAACGAAACAGATGTTGCATGGCAACGGTTCCAAGCTAATGTTTCGCGAAAAGAAAAAAGCCTGAAAAGAAAATCAATAAGTAAGTGGGTTGGCATTGCAGCTATGGTAGCAATTGTGGTTTTGGCGGGCTATTATGGACGTAATTCCTGGTCGCCAAATCAAAATGCGATAAAGCTTAAAGAATTAGTTGTTGCTAACGGGAAGAGATCGGAAATTAGTTTGACCGACGGTACCAAAATTTGGCTTAATTCAGGAACCACTCTCAGGTATCCGGAAAAATTTGTGGGAAATTTACGCATTGTTGAGCTAGACGGCGAAGGTTTTTTTGAAGTCAGTAAAGATCCGCAGCATCCCTTTATCATTCATACTCCTGACTTTGACGTTAAAGTACTTGGAACATCGTTTAACCTTTCATCATACAAAGAAGACCAGATGAATAGTTTAGCGCTCAGGGAAGGTTCGGTTGAGATAAATTCAAATTTAAGCAAGGAAAACATCAGGCTTATCCCGGGAGATTTAATTGTTCTGGATAAAAAAAACAACGTTTTTAGTAAGAGCCAGGCTGATCTTCAGAACATTGGATCGTGGATGAATAATACGCTGGAATTCAGCAATACAAATTTGCTGGATATATGTAAATCGCTTGAGCGACAGTTTAATGTAAAAATTGAGATAAAATCGGAGAAGCTGAAACAGATAAAGTTTTCGGGAAGGTTTAAATCTGATGAAGGGTTGGACCAACTTCTGGAACTACTTAAAATGACATCTCCCGAAAATATTAATTATAAGCATATTCAAAGAGAAAAGGAGGAATTAGTTATTCTGGAATAAATAAAAAAGCGGAAAATGAGGCAACATTCTCCGCTTAAGAAATAATTACTATTCGACAAAAAGTAACCATTAATTACGCAAATGTATGAAAAAAAATCCTGAATTGGATGGTTCCTGTATTAGGAATCGTCTGTTAAAAGTATTGCTGATTATGAAGATGATGACATTGTTCCTGTTTGCTTTTGCGATGCAGATCTCGGCAAATGTCTATTCGCAACGAACCCGCTTACAGGTTGATTTTAAGCAAGCCAAAGTACGCGATGTAATAAATGAGATTGAAAAAAAGACAGACTTCACTTTCTTCTACAGCAATGATGTCATTAAAGAACAAACTATTTCGTTAACTGCCAAAAGTGCTTCTCTGGATGAAATTCTTGCAGAAATAAGTAGCCAGACAGGTTTAAAGATAGAAGTAGTTGGTAAGCAAATATTAATAAAGAAAGGCGATTTGCCGGTAAATTTGCCGGACAAAGGTCAGCAAAACAAACCGGTTAAGGGGAAAGTTACCAATCCGCAAGGAGAACCGATGCCTGGAGTTACCGTTTTGGTGAAAGGAACTTTAAATGGAACAACCACCAGTGTTGACGGCGATTATACAATTACCAATGTTCCGCAAGAGGCAGTGCTTCTGTTTTCGTTTATTGGTATGAAAAACCAGGAGATAGAGGTTCGGGGCAGATCGACAATTAATGTAATCCTTGAAGAGGAAAGTATTGGTATTGAAGAAGTTGTTGCTGTTGGGTATGGCGCTCAGAAAAAGGTTAGTATAATAGGTTCGGTTACTACAATAGAGCCTAAAAAGTTGATTACATCCAATGCTAATTTAAGTAGCAGTTTTGCTGGGCAGTTATCTGGTGTTCTTGCAGTACAGCGTTCAGGAGAACCTGGGCGTGATCAAAGCGATTTCTGGATCAGAGGTGTAAGTACATTTAATGCTAACTCTCAAAAAGCTATGGTTTTGGTTGATGGGGTAGAGCGCGACATGAATAATGTCGATCCACTTGATATTGAGTCGTTCTCGATATTGAAAGATGCCACTGCAACTGCAGTTTATGGGGTTCGGGGAGCAAACGGTGTAATTCTTATCAATACCAAGAAAGGAAAATCAGGAGAACCTAAAATTCAGGTTCAACTTGAAAAAAGTATGAATGCTCCTGTGCAATTGCCGCATTATATCGACGGGGTGAAGTATATGGAAATTTATAACGAAGCCTGCCGAAATAGTGGGGTTATCGAGAAATTTTCGCAAGCTCGTATTGATAAAACCAGGAGCGGCGAAGACCCTGATTTATATCCCAATGTAGATTGGATGAACGAAGTATTTCAGAATTTTTCCACGAATGATAAAGTTAACCTTAACGTTTCTGGTGGTACTGAAAAGATTAGGTATTACGTTTCGGGCGCCTATCTTCATGAAAATGGAATATTGAAGACCGATGAAATGGAAGATAAGAAATCGAAACTGAAATTTGACAGGTTTAATTTCCGTAGTAATATTGACATTGATATATCAAAAACAACACTTTTTAAGCTCAATTTGGGTGGATATTATAAGGAGAAAGGACAACCAGGATGGGGTGTATCCGATATTTTTATGGCTACCTTAGCTGCAACACCAATCAGTTACCCCAAAATTTATTCTGATGGTTCTTATGCCCACATGGGTGGCAGCCAGATGAATCCATGGATGGCATCAACACATTCAGGATATTCCATGAATACTGAAAACCAGATAGAATCAACCATCGCTCTTGAACAAAAGCTGGATTTTATTACCAAAGGGTTGAGCGCCAAAGGTTTGTTTTCGTTCGATGCTTATAATAACCAGTTAACAGTATTGAAAAAGAATCCGACAACTTATTATGCTACCTCGCGTGATGCTGATGGTAATTTAGTATTAAAACCAGAAGAAGGGAATGATTATGTTAGCCTTTCGGATGAAACAAATACAAGTCATCGTGGAACATACATTGAAACCCAGGTTAATTATCAAAAAACAATTGCTAAAGTTCACAGTATATCGGCTTTATTGCTTTACAACCAAACTAGTTCCAAATATACTCCTGCATATACCGAAGTCGGATCTTTGCCTTATAGGACTAATGGGTTAGCCGGGAGATTGACATATAGTTTTTCTGATCGCTATTTTGCTGAAGGTAACTTTGGATATAATGGGTCGGAGAATTTTGCGCCGGGTAAAAAATATGGTTTTTTCCCTTCCGGAGCAATTGGCTGGCTTGTTTCGCAGGAGGGTTTCTTTTCGAAGAGTTTGGCTAAATACATCAATAAACTAAAGGTTAAAGCATCATACGGTATTGTTGGTAACGATCAAATCTCGGCAAGCCGTCGGTTTGGATACCTTACTATTTTAACAACCGGACTTAATGGATACTCCTGGGGGGCTGACGGAAAGTATACCTGGGGAGGTATTGGTGTATCGGAATATGGTGATAGTAATATGACATGGGAGAAAGCCAAAAAAACAAATTTTGGTATTGAGGCAGGTTTCTTAAACATGATTGATTTAACCGTTGATATTTATCGTGAGTATCGCTCAGACATTTACATGAGAATGAATTCTGTTCCCGCTTCCACCGGTATTTCAAACTTACCTTATGGAAATTTAGGCGAGATGTCGAATCATGGAGTTGATGTGAGCCTGATTGTAAATAAAAAAATCAATAAAAACACTTTTCTTTCGGTAAACGGATCGTTCACTTATGCTCACAACAAAATTGAGAAAATGGATGAGCCTGAATCGAAATATGCTTATCAGAATAAAACCGGCAAACGTTATGGGCAAATCTTTGGTTTGCTGGCTGAAGGGTTATATACCAATGATGATTTTAATGGAGATGGCACACTGAAGTCTGGATTGGCAGTGCCTTCGTATATGAACCAGGTTTTCCCGGGAGATGTAAAATATAATGACTATAACAACGACGGAGTTATAAACGACTACGATAAAGTAGCAATTGGTTATGCCCAGAATCCCGAAATTGTATATGGATTAGGTGCAAGTATTCAATATAAGAATTTTGATCTTGGTTTTTTGTTCCAGGGAGTGGCACATACTTCGATTATGCTTGGAGATGATGATTCGGGTATTTCATCATTTTTCTTTCCTGCACAAAGTAGTGGTACACAGGGTAATATATTCGACAATATCGACGATCGATGGACGTCTGAGAATCCGCGGCAGGATGTTTTCTGGCCAAGGCTTACTACAAATGGCATTAATAAAAACAACAATCAGCCATCGACATGGTGGTTGCGTAATGCAAGTTTTTGCAGGTTAAAAAATCTTGAAATAGGTTATAAAATCGATGCGTTGAAAAGTAAAATCAGTTTACTCAGAGTTTATCTCCGAGGTACAAATTTGCTAACATGGAGTAAAGATTTCAAAAACTTGTGGGACCCGGAGCTGGCTTCTCCCAATGGAATGAAATATCCGTCGAACAGGGTTGTAACTCTCGGACTTGAAGTAAATTTTTAAACCTAAAAAATAGAAAGAGATGAAAAAAACACTATATATTTCATTACTTCTGGTAGCGTTCATGTTTTCTTCATGCGAAGATTACCTCGACCAGACCCCTCAGGGATTACTCACCCAGGAAGTGGTTTTTGATAATCCCAAGACAATTAAAAAGTGGATTGCAAATTGTTATTCCTATATTCCTGTCAATCACCTTTCTATAGGCTATCCTTATGGAGGATCGCCTGTTGCACAAGGGGGATGGAACGGACTATCGGATGAGCTGGATTATACTGGCAATTTTGCTGGTGCCGGATATTGGGCTGATGCTGTTCAGAAAGGAAACTGGACTGCAAGTTCGCCAACCAGCGACCAATGTGATTACTGGTCGCATTTCTACCAGGCCATCAGGCAAATTCATTTATTTCTCAATTCTGTTCATGCAACCGGAGAGTTTAATCAACAGGATGTTGAAAACGCTAAACTTGAAGTTCGTTTTTTAAGGGCCTATTATTATGCTTATTTGATTCAGGTGTATGGCGCTGTTCCGTTGATTCTTGATGAGGTTTCTTTTTCTGAAAAAGGTGATTTCCCAAGAACGCCGTACGATGAAATTGTTGATTGGCTTGATCAAGAATTAAAAGATATAGCAAGTAAATTGCCTTTGTCGGTTGATGATAAAACGTGGTATTATGGTCAGCCAACCAAAGGCGCTGCATTGGCCGTAAGAGCTCGTGTGTTACTTTATGCTGCCCGTCCTTTGTTTAACGGAAATGCTGATTTGGCGGGTTTAAAAAATGCCGACGGGAAAGCCCTTTTCAATTCGGTTTACAATGCTGAAAAGTGGAAAAAAGCAGTTGATGCAACAAAGGAACTTTTCGATTTGGGCATTTATGATCTTCATAAAGAATACAATAATGATGGTTCAATTGATCCTTATCTTTCACTGATCAATACGTTTTTTAACTCTAAAAACAAAGAGATCATTTTTGCAAGAACCGATAATGCAAATAATTTTGAATGGGACAGTTTTTGCACACCTCCAACATCAGATCCGGCTGACTGGAATGCACTTGGATTTCTTTCTGTTACGCAGGAAGCTGTTGATGCTTTTTATACCAAAAACGGAATGGATATAAAAGATGATCCGACCTATACCGAATCTGGTTTTTCAGCAACGGCGGTTTATGCCAAAAATACGAAATGGGAAGATGTTACCGGAGAGGTTGGTTTACTGGCCCCTGCCGGAACCTATAACATGTATATTAACCGTGAGCCTCGGTTTTATGTCGATATCATGTTCAATGGTCAGGTTTGTCCGCAATCAAAACAACTGGTTGATTTTGCTTCTTGGGGAGGAGACTGGTACCACAACCAAACTGGGTATTCTCCACGAAAAATGGTTGATCCGACATTTAATAGCATTAATAAAGCAACACTGTACCGCCCGGTAGTTTTATTTAGGCTTGCCGAATTTTACCTTAATTATGCCGAAGCTTTAAACGAATATCAGCCAGGTAATTCAGATATTCTGAAATATGTTAACATGGTACGCGAACGTGCTGGAGTTCCGGCTTTATCATCATCACTTCTTGCTGATCAGTCAAAAATGCGCGAAGCTATTTTACGCGAACGTCAGGTCGAATTCTTCTGCGAAAGTCTTCGTTATTTCGATATTACACAATGGAAAAAAGGAGAGCAAATACTCAATAAAAGTTTTCATAGCATGAATATTAGCACAGTTGTTAATGAGCCTGCAACCAATGATTTTTATAAACGCATTGCTTATGAAAACAGAGTATTTAAAAAGTACTTTAATTTATTCCCAATTCCGTTTGACGAAATCAACAAAAACAAAAGCCTGGTTCAAAATCCCGGGTGGTAAAACTAAAAGAGGTTGCCTTAAAAGTTAGTCAGAACGTTTATTGCAGTCAAAATATGTCTGAAGTAATTATTTGATTAAAAGGTTGTTTTGCAGGTCTCAATGACTTTCAGGCAACCTCTTTATTCAATAACCTGTATTTGTTAAAGGTTTTAAAATGAGAATGATTTGTCGGAAGGCCAGTTGGGAATGATTATTTTAAAGCCATTTTTATGAGATGTAGTTCTATATGTACGCATCTAATATTCAACAAATTAATAACAATATTTACAAGTGAAATTAGTTCTGATATTTATAATTATCCTGATATCATTTAAAATTGATGCTCAGATTCCGGTAAAATGGGAAGAACTTTCAGCTCCCGAATTTCCTGAGGCGGTAAATAAATCAGACAAAGTTTGTGTATTACCATTAGGCATTGTGGAGAAACATGGTCCGAGTTTACCTCTTGGAACCGACCTGATGATCGTGCGTGATGTAGTATTAAAAGCTGCCCAAAATGAGTATGTTGTCGTGTTTCCTGAGTTTTATGCTGGCCAGATAAACGAAGCCAGGCACCAACCAGGGACAATATCCTACAGCCCTGAGTTGGCATGGAAGCTTTTGGAAGAAACATGTAACGAAATTGCCCGAAATGGTTTTGAAAAAATCATTCTTGTCAACGGGCATGGTGGAAATAATTCCATGCTTTCTTATTTTGCTATGGCTATGCTTAGCAAGAGTCATACTTTCGCTGTATATATTGCCAATGGATGGGATATTTATGCCAACGAAAAGGATAAAGAACTTGTTGAAAAACAAATACAGTTGTTACCCGATAGTTCTCTTGGCCATGCCGGTGCCGACGAAGCTGCTGAAATAAAAATAATCCGTCCTGATTTATTCAAACCAGAAAGAGCGATTACTGAATCAGGTGTTAACCTTCAGAGAGTTGGACATCTTACAAATGTTTCTACAGGAATTGATTGGTACGCTTCATTTCCAAATCATTATGCAGGCAATGCAGCTAATGCAACAACACAATTGGGCGAAGCGATGCTTGAAGCTACTGTTAATGGTTTAGCAAAAGTCTTCGGTCAGGTAAAAACTGATACAGAAGTATTGAAGCTTCAAAAACAGTTTTTTAATGAAGCCGATCAACCTCTAAATACAAGGCAGTAAATATTTCAAAACTTCTGATTTTTCTGCTTGCCTGAAATATATGGTGATGGAGTTTTAAACCAGTAAAATTTTTACGAAAGCTGATGTTTTCTAAAAAACGTCCGCAACTATTGTACGTTGCCATACTATTGTAACGAAAATATGTGGCGGTGAAGGAATAAAACATTCTATCAGTTTATATATCAATGAATAAGTCTCTTGTTCCAATAGGTCAATAGCACCTTCTTGCGAATAGAATAGCCTCTACTCTATGGTAAGACAAAACGAAAATGTCCCGATAATGATCAGCATTGCCATTCGCTATGGTCAATTACTAGTGATAAAATAAGGATTGTGGACTGTTAAATAAAAACTTAGGTATGAAAAAGATTCTGATAATCAATATTGTTTGCTCTTTATTTTTTGTGGTTCAGCTTTGGTCTCAAGTTCCGGTTTTACTATTGAAAAAACAGGAAGGAGCGACCAAGGCAAAAGCTGTGGCAGGAAGAGACTTTCAGGTAAAAATTGATGGATTAATTGATACCGGGAAAGTTGTAGTGGTTTCGCTTGATGGAGATCAGTTACCAGATTCCAATAAGTTTGTCATTCAATTGTATGATGCCTCAACCAATCAGGTAGTTAAGGAAACTTATGGAAAGAGATATCCCAAAAGCAGAATGACCTATTTCATAACATCTGGTAAAAAAGGAGAATATTATTTACTTATTAAGCCAAATTTGACCGTTGCCGAATTTGACGTTTATGTTAAGGTAGTTGAAAGGTTGGGACCATTTCGTAAACTTGACTCTAAAGGCATACCAAGTGAATTATATACTTATTTTATGTCGAATTCTCCCGAGAATTTGAGGGAAGAGAAAGATTGTTTAGGAGAAAATGGCTGGTATCTCGCCCGTAGTTTTTTACAAGGGAATGCAAATATTTACTGGGAACACTGTAATTATTTAGGTTACAATGCTCATTTTGGTGTTTTATTGTGGAACAAAGATTCAATACCAATTACCGTTCAACTTAACTCAACCAGTGCAAAAAGCTGGACTGATGCCGGATCGATGGAACCTGCCATGTGTGGCGTTTGGCTCGATTGGATGAAGAACAAGCTGAACGACAATGAATTGACCTGTGATTTTAGAAAGCCTTTTTCTCTTCCGGCCTATGATCGCGGAAATCCTTCTGCTTCGGCTAAATGGATACTTGTTCATACAGTCGAAACAAACAGTCCGGTGGCCAATACATTTAATGGTTTAATTAACCTAAGTCTTTATTACCCTAATGGTGCCATTTACTCAGGTACTAATTTATTTTGCGACACTTATATCATGAAAAAAGGAGGTGAGATTGTTGTATTATCTCAGCTCTCAAAATCAGATATTGTTCCTGAGAAAAAGGCGCTTCGTGGTTCCGGGGCAGGTGCTATGGTCGAAACTTCTATTCAACAAGTTGAAGTTACTCCTGATAGTCCTTTTTGCTTTTTGCTGACAGGACATGATCCTCCACATTATCAGAAAGGCGAAAATGTTGTCACTACTTTTTTCAGAAAAGATGGAACTTCCGGTACCTTACCAACAGCTTTCGGGTACTCAGTTGTTTACAAATTAAATTTCAATGCAATAGAGAGCAAAAGGCAGGTAAAGGCCAGGTTTAAATTCAATTCAAAAACCAATCCTAATGCTTTAATGGACAAATGGGCCGGGATGTATGTTATTGGGAAACGCGACCGCGATGGGGCAATCTTTTCGAAACAAGTTTTGATTGGTCAGGAATATGTTTTTGACGAAAATGTTCCGCTGGAGACCTCAGTTACTTATTATCTGGTCATAAGTGGCATGAGTAGTTTACCTCTCGAAGTAGAGTTTTACAATGAATAAATTTTCTTATAATACTAATTTTTAAAATCTGATTATGAAATACTTTTACAAATCTGTACACACTGTTGTTTTGGTTTTATGTGTCTTATTTTCAGTGAATTCATTTGCAGAAGGATCATTGAAATTACCATTGGTATGGGGTAAATCTGTCAATTCATCTTCGTTACCTGATTGGTTGGGAACCGATCTGACCAGAGGAATTGCTTTTCACAACAATAAATTATATGTAGTTACCCGAAATACTACTGTAACTCCTAAAACTGCCGATATTAGGATTTTAGATGCTTTAACCGGCACTGTCAGCGGAACGTTAAGTGTAAATGGTCTTGATGCAAGTGGCGGTCATACTTCATTTCCGGCCAATGACATTGAAGTTTCAGAGGATGGACAAATATTGACTTGTAATTTGGCATTAGGTTCCGATGCAGCTGCCGGAATGAATAAGTTCAAAGTTTATAAGTGGACTGATGATAAAGCTGATCCTAAGTTATTTCTCGAATACGATTTACCAAACGATGTCCGGCTGGGTGATCACTTTACTGTTCAGGGAAGTTTTGCCAAAGGAAGTAAAGCCTATATTTATGCCGCAACGTCTCCGCATCCCGGCAAAACATTTCAAAACGATAAAGTTTATATCTGGTCGGTAACCGATGGGAACCTTGAAACGGCAACTCCTGCAATTGTTAAGTCTCAGCGCTTAAAAGTACAGTTTACAACTTCTGATTATCGTTATGTTGATGGTGAGTTTGGCAGTGATCCTAAGGTCGCCCCTTACGGTTCATCGCCCGACGATGGTTTTATTGTAAATGGAAATGGTATGTTTCCTACACGATTTAAAAAAGATGGGGCAGTTGCCGATAGCATCTTTTATGGAAACATGAATTGGAGTTATCCATTTAATAGTTCCACTATTGTATTTGCTGAAAAAGGCGCTAAAATAATGGCAACAGTGGCTTGTGACCCTAACCTGTCATACGATGCCAATATTTTCGTGAAGGATATTACCGCAGACATGAATAATGGCGCCAGTTGCTTCTCTTCTTCTGGTGTTGGTACATTGGCAAATGGAAATCGCACCTCTGATATTGCTTCAGGAACAATCGACGGAACCCGTTATATTTTCATGTTATGGACCAACAATGGAATAACTGCTCACAAGCTCGAAGGTTTAACAACCGGAATTGAGCCAGAGAAGAAACAAAACAATTTCTCAGTTTCACCAAATCCGGCGTCGGAATATGTACGAATTACAAACGTTGAAAATATAAAAAGAATCGAGCTTTACTCCATTGCCGGTAATTTAGTCCTTCAGGTATTACCAATTGAACAACTGAATATAAGTTCATTAATCCCAGGAATTTATATGATCAAAATACTATCAAAAAATGGTACTTCGGAAGTTTATAAACTATTGAAAAATAAATAAGGAATTGTTGTCCTGAAAAGTATTCAAAATGTTTTTCAGGGCAACATCCTTAATCGGATTAACACTATTCAGAAAATATGGAACGATGAGAAAGTATGCTTATTTTTTTTTGTTTGCCTTAAGTTTATTTATACGTTGCGAAAGTAATGCACAATTACCTTCTCCTGAACCCAGAAATAAACCTGTTATTTATATGGTTCAGGGAGAAGGTTCAATTACTGTTGCTGATACAGTGCGTATTGAAATCAACACTCCTGTTGAAGCCGGAAAAGTTGTTCTTATTTCGCTCGATGGAGAATATCTTCCCAAAGAAAATGCTTATACAATCCGGTTGGTGGATGATAATAACCAGAGGGTAAAGATGTATGGCGGCTGGTACCAGAAAAACCGTATGTCGTATTTCGTTACCTCAGGAGACACACGCAAATACTACATTGAAGTCCTTCCTGATCAGCAGGTTATCGAATACATTGTTAATGTAAAAATTGACGATTGTTTACCAGCCCTGACAAAACTTGATGCTCTTGGAAATCCAACATCATTATTGACATACATGATATCCAATTCACCGGAAGAGTTGAAACCAGAAAAAAATTGTCTGGGAGAAAATGGTAGTTATCTGGTAAGAAGTTTATTACAAGGAAATGCCAATATTTACTGGGAGCATTGTAATGATATGGGATACGCCTTGAAATTTGGTGTTTTAATGTGGAATAAAGATTCGAAACCGATAACTGTAAAACTAAATTCATCAAGTGCTATCAGCTGGACTGAGGCCAACGGCATGAAAGGGGCCATGTGTGGTGTCTGGCACGATTGGTTTGAACATAAGTTGAACGATAATGAATTAAATATAGGTAATTCTATTGTTTTACCAGCTTATAATCCGGCTAATCCTTCAGCTTCAGCAAAATGGATTTTTATGTCATCAGTTCCTGCCAACGATCCTGTAAAAAGTACGTTCAATGGTTTGTTGAATGTCAGTTTGCAAAACGCCGATGGTTCGGATTATAGCCGTTTAAATGTTTTTTGTGATGTGTATGCCTTTACCCCTGGAAAAGAAAACATGGTTCTTAGTAATGTGGCAACAAACGATATTGCCCAAACACCTAATACATTGAGAGGTTCCGGCGTAGGGGCTATATTGACAACATCATTGCCTGGTCGTCAAATTACCAGTGATTTACCATACAGGTTTGTCATCACCGGATTTGATCCTCCACTTTTTCAAAAAGGTGAAAATATTGAAACAACTTATTTTGACCAAAAAGGCATAGCTTACCGTTTGCCAACCTGCTACGGTTACTCGGTGGTTTATCGGTTTAATGCCAGTGGTTTTAAGAGTGATAAACCTATAAAAGCTGGATTTAGAATGCATCCAAACTCTAATGTAGATATTTGGTCGGGAGCCTATGTAATTGTAAAACGTTGGCGCGATGGAAAAGTAATGTCTGAGCAAATTATGATAACAAATAACAACCTTGTAATTTTTGATGATAATGTACCTCAAAATACTGAGAGTATCTATGATGTTGTTGTTAGCGGAATGAGTAGTTTACCTGTTGAAATAGTATTTTGTAATTAGAAATTCGAATATCAATCATGTGTTCTTTGACACGCGAGAGGTCGAGATAGTAAAAGAGCCAACCAGGAATTTTCCGGTTGGCTCTTTTTATGCGGTTCAATCACGATATTTGTCTGGTCCAATGACTATATCGAAGATAAATATTCCGTTTTTATCCCGGTAATTGTATTTAAAGGTTACCCCTAAATCGCGCATAGGTTTCATGTCCGGGTTTGTTTTAACCATATTGGTAATCTGAGGTTCGAGTATTTTCTTTCCTTCGGAAGGATTGACTTGGCTAATTTCAGTATTGACCAATGTATAATAATACTGAAAGGTTTTATTTGGAGACGCAACAGCGTTATCCAGTCTTGTTTCTGAATCAACCATCATGGGGCACGACTCGTTCAGTTTGCTGGCTTCTTTCATCATATTTTTATCAACAGCGGCTGAACCGAAAAAGAAATGCTGAACAGCAAAGAAAGTGATACAAAATACAACAGAAAACGCCACGCCAAAAATCAACCGATCATTTATTTTTCCTTTAGGTTTTACTTTTACTGGTTGAGTTTCTTCTATTATTGGTGTTATTGGTCTTGGCATTTCGTAGCCGCATTCAAAGCAATATTTATAGTAAGCCGGATTTTCCTTTCCACAATGATTACAAATAGTTTTTTCCATTGTTGTCCTTTAAATTTCGACTAAATATACTACATTTTATGTCTTGTTTTATTTTTCATGGATTTTAATGTCTATCTGATCCTTAAAAAACGAAAAAGGGCTTCACTTTCGCAAAGCCCTTCGGTATTGAATTCAGAAATCTCTTAGTTATTGCCTTTTACGCGGCTCCACATTTCGAGCACTTTGTCGTTTTTATCCAGAAAGTCGTGCAACAAAACACAACGGTCAACAACAGTACTATCGGGATATTGAACCGAGTTGATGTGTAATTTCCCGTTACCAGGTCCGAAGAAGTAATTCAGATTTACAGTTTCGGCGATCGTTGAATCAGATTGGGCTTCAATAATTTCTGGTGTGGCAACTGCACTGCAATAGCCACTGACATCCATGTTGCGCAATGCTATCTTTGCCTGGCAAAGATAGTTGAGAAAATAGCTGGCTGCTTTTACATTACGGGCATATTTGGGAATAATCCAGCCGTCGAACCAAATGTTACTTCCTTCTTCGGGAACAACATAATCGAGATTTACACCTACTTTTTTAGCTTCGTCGATGGCCCATACTGCATCACCACTCCAGGCATAGTTCATCCATGCCTGGCCTTTAGTCATCATTTCCTTTCCAAAGTCTGCTTCCCATCCTGCCAGGTTTGGGCGCAATTCTTTCAATTGTTTTTCAACCATTTCAATGTCAGAATCTGTATGATCATTCGACACATCGTAACGGGTGCGTTTTCCCGATTTTATATCTTCGTAAAAACCAACTGTCGCAGCCATGTTATATACATCCCAGTAATGGTCTTTCATCAGTATTTTACCTTTGTTTTTGGGGTCCCACAAACATTTCCATGATTTTACTTCATCTCTCGAAACCTTATCTGTGTTATAAAGTATGCCTGAAGTTCCCCACATATATGGAACCATATAATCTTCAGCTTTTTTGCCAGGAACACTAAAAGCATCCATGCGGTTACGAAGGAAAGGCGAAATATTTTCGAGAAAGCTACCTGTTTTTCCAAAATTACGGTCGATTGGCAGCAATAAATCATTTTTTAACATTTTTTCGATGAGATATTGGGTAGGGCAGGCCAGGTCGAAATCTTCTTTGCCCATGGCAATTTTTGTGTACATTACTTCGGGCATATCAAAAACCTGGTAAACAATTTTCACATCTTCGCCAGTTTGTTCTTTATACCAAACCGGAAATTCTTTCAAAAGGTCTTCGTCAATATAGTCTGACCAGTTGTAAATTTTCAGTACTTTTTTTCTCGATTCGTCACTCTGTTTACAGGCATTGAACGAGTAGGCAACCAAGCCAAGGAGTAGCAGCATTGCCAGTTTGCCCAAAGTTTTAGTTTTTTTGAATGTTCTCATTAGATACAGCTTTAGGAGTTTTTGATTTATAGTTTTTTCTTTGTTGCGCGCCTATTAATTACAAGTAGTAAAATCAATACAGTCATAAAAATGATTGCCGAAAGTGGGCGTAATTCAGGAGTCAGCCCACCTCTGCGGGCATCAGCATAAATGTATGTCGAGAGTGTTTCAAGTCCTTCATTTCCTATATTAAATAAAGTCACAACAAAATCGTCGATTGACAGAGTAAAGGCTAGAATAAAACCACTAATCATCCCGGGTTTCAGTTCTGGAATCAAAACTTTACGCACTGCTAAAAACGGCGTGGCTCCCAAATCTAAGGCTGCTTCATATAAATTGGTATTCATTCGGCGTAACCGAGGTAAAACACTTAAAACCACATAAGGAGTACAAAAAGTTATATGTGCCAGAATTACAGTTGTATAACCCTGTGAAATGCCCAGGCTCACAAAAAGAAGGAATAACGAAATGGCTGTAATTATATCCGGATTAAGAATTGGAATAGTGTTTACCATTTTTATAGCTTGTGCTGAACGGGGTTGCAGATTGTGGATTCCGATGGCTGCCATAGTTCCCAAAATTGTTGCGGCAAATGCGGCGATAAGTCCAATAATCAGTGTGTTCCATAATGCGCTGCTTAGCGAGTGATGGATTCCTCCCTGAAAAATAGAAGCATACAATTTAAGCGAAAAACCTGTCCAATTACCTAGTACTTTGGCTTCGGTAAACGAAAAAATGATAATGATCAGAATTGGCGCATACAGCAAAACAAGCAATAGCCCAAGGTATGAAGAGGATAAAATTCGTTTTATCATATCAGGTTGCCCTCCTCAGCAGCTTTCGAATTTCCGTCGCGGTTCATCAAGGCAGTAAGTCCAATCAGCAAAAGCATGATCAGCGATAAGGCAGCGCCATAATTCCATGTTCCATTGTAAATATTTTCCTGGAGTGTTGTTCCAAACAATTTTATGTTGTTGATGGTGAGCAATTCGGCGATGGCAAAAGTGGAAATTACCGGCATAAAAACCATTAGGATTCCACTGATAATACCTGGAATTGATAATGGTAATTCTGTTTTCAGGAATACCTGAACCGGATTAGCTCCCAAATCCTGGGCCGCTTCAATCAGATTGGGATCTGTTTTTTGCAAAATATTGTAAATCGGGTAAATCATGAACGGCAGAAAATTGTAAACCATACCAAAAATAAGGGCGCCTTCGCCAAGCGGAATTCTGAAAAAGTCGAACAAGGCAACAGTTGCCAGTGTTCTGATCAGGAAATTGATCCACATGGGTAAAATAAAAAGGATGACAATCAGCTTTGCTTTTCGGGCTTCCATTTTGCTGAGTATGTAAGCTGCCGGATATCCAATAAGAATGCACAATGCAGTGGTAATCAGTGCAACAACAACCGAATAAATGAATGTATTCATTGCTTCGGGATGTATCCAAAACTTCTGGATATTGGCGATTGTAAATTTTCCTTCGGGGTTGGTAAAGGCATAGTAAACAATCAAAGTCATGGGAACCAGTACGAAAAAGGCAAGAAACAAAGCATAAGGGATTGTCCAGTTTCTTCTTCGGCCTAAAAATGAAAGCATTTTGTTTTGCATCCCTTTGTGGTTTAAGCTGGTTCAACGTGGATACACTTTGGCGCAATACTTATTCCAATACGGTCGCCATCGTCCCATATATCGTTGGTATCCACAAAAATGTGGTCGGTCCCTTCAACTACAACCGTAAGGTGATAATGGTTGCCTTTATATAAAATCAGGCGGATAACACCTTTCAGTTCGCCTTCGTCTTCGCTGTCGAATAAAGTAACTTCGTCAAAAGCAACAGAGACTTTTACTTCAGTATTGGCAGTAAAATTGGCCGATTCGGGGCATTCAAAAACATTATCCAGGAATTTGACATGCGATTTGTCTACAATAGTACCGTCGAATGTATTGCATAGCCTTTCTTTTTTCATAACGTGAATATCAAACGGTTTTACTTTAAGTCCCACCGTTTTACCAACGTCAAAACAATGATAATCCTGAATCATAAATTCATAGCCTTCATGAGTTGTAACCATCATTTCGTAGTGAACTCCTTTGAAGATACTAGAAGTTACCACTCCACTGAATTGGGCGGCGTCAGACATGTCGAAGATGTAAATATCTTCCGGGCGAATTACTACATCAACCTGCTCATTTGATTCAAAACCTTTATCAACACATTCAAACTGAAGTCCGGCGCATTCAACCAGTTCATCTTCAAGCATAACGCCGTTTAATATATTGCTTTCACCAATAAAATCTGCCACAAACGAGTTGGCTGGTTCGTTGTATATTTCAGTTGGTGATCCAATTTGCTGAATTTTGCCATCGCTCATCACTACAATGCGGTCGCTCAAAGTCAGTGCTTCTTCCTGATCGTGCGTAACATACAAAAAGCTGATTCCCAATTTCTTGTGCATTGCTTTAATTTCCATTTGCATGTCTTTTCGCATTTTCAGGTCGAGAGCGGCCAACGGTTCGTCGAGTAATAAAACTTCAGGCTCATTCACAATAGCACGGGCTATGGCCACACGTTGCTGCTGACCTCCAGAAAGTGAATCGACATCACGCTTTTCATAGTCCATCATGGTAACAATTTTCAAGACCTTCTTTACCTTTTTCTGAATAACTTCTTTGGGTAGTTTTTTTAGTTTCAGGCCGAAAGCTATATTCTCGAAAACATTAAGATGAGGAAATAATGCATATCTCTGGAAAACTGTGTTTACCGGGCGCAAGTGTGGCGGAACCTGGGTCATTTCTTGTCGGGCAATAGTAATTTTGCCTTCTTTTGCTTTAAGGAAACCGCCAATAAGACGCATTAATGTGGTTTTTCCGCAACCCGACGGACCTAAAATGGTAACAAATTCGCCTTTTTTAATCGAGAGATTGATGTCCTGAAGAACTGCTTTGTCGCCAAAAGAATGTGATAAATGTTCTACAGTAATGATGTCGGTGGTTTGCTGCATGTACGGATAAAATGTGCTTTAATAGTGTTGATACATAAAATAGGATTTATTTCTAAAATCGAAACCAAAGATATTTATTCGAGCGAATTTTGGGTGAAAATTTTACCAGTTTTTAATAAAAAATACACCTAATTTTCGATGTATTTAAGTATGAGAAAAGATAATCGGAAAAAGTAAAAAAACAGAGTGTTTTTTTGTATTGTAAGTATTTGTTTTTTAGTGATATATTGCGAATTTACCTGATTGGATTTTTGTGTAACTTTTTATGCTGCTTTTATGCAAAAGTTAAGATGCCGGATTTACCTTTGGAATTGAACAATTTCAAAAGGTAAATCCGGCATCAGTAAAAAGAGAAATTCGTATTATTCAACCTTTGTCAAGGTGTTATTATCGCGGTGTGCGAATGTCTTCCCATAAATTTCAACAGTAGTTTCCTGTTCATAAGATAATGTGTTTCCCAAAAGTTTGAGTTCGCGTTTAAAAGCGAGTGTTCGTGCTTTTTCTTTCATGAAAGGTGATTGTACAATACCCCAGTTTGGATCGTTGGTTTGTGCTGACACTTTAAACGAAAGCTCACCATTTAAATCTTCATAAATTCCGCCACAAAGCAAGCTTACACCTCGTGGTATTGAAAAGGCACACATAATAGAATTTGAGTTATTATTCCAAATCCAGAAACCAGTTTCGCTATGCGACATTTCATCGGTTTCTTTTTCGTGAACTGTTTGATGATATCTAACGGCTGTTAGTTCCTGTTCTTCAGCATTACTTATTTCCATATCAATAGCTTCAATAACCAAAGTTTCGTAATATGCATTGGTTTCGTCTTCTTCGGGCTTTGGCGCCAGATCAGTGCCTTTATCACCTTTCCATACTCCTATTAAACCATTTAGTGGGTTTTGTTTTATTTCTTCGCTCATATTTAGTCGATTTAAGTTTTTTCTATTTTAGTCCTTTAAGTAATACCGTTTCAGTCCCCATTAAAATTGAAGGTTTTGCTTCAGGGACCATCCACTTTAGTAGCTTTTCCATGTTTTGTGGGGTAATAACTACACAGCCAGAGCTTGGATTTGGTGAATTTCCATAGCTCAAATGCAAAAAAATGGCACTTCCCATGCCTCTTATTACCGGATGTGTATTGTATTCAATTACCATACAAAGTTTATACTCATCGCTCGAAATTTTCAGGTTTTCAAACGATTTAGCTGTAGTATTCCCTTTAATGTACTTGTTGTAATCTGGCGAATCCGGATCGTCAATCCATTTGTCTTCATCACCTGTTTGTTGATATGGCATTTGGGTTTCGGCACAATTATCGTATCCAAACAATTGCCCTAACCTGAAAAAACCGGTTGGCGATCTGTTGTCGCCTTCTCTTTTTTCGCCAGGCGCAGCAAAACCTTTTCGGCCAATGCCTGCATCAATAACATCAAATACTGGTATCCAGCTTTTACCTTTCTTGTCAAAAGCAATTATTGACGCATTATTGTTTTCATCATTGTTGTTATATATTACCAGAAGCTGACGAACAGAATCTACAAGTTTTGCATTTTTTTTAACAATATTCAATGCTTTTTTTATTTTGGGGTCAGTTTCTTTCCCTTTTGTTATGGTACTCATTCCCGGAATAAAAATCAGGAGAAAGAGTATATGCAGTGTTGATCGTCCCATACAGTTGATTCAGAATAGTTTTACTTTTTCAAATATATTGTATTTCAACAGTAAATTATCAACGCAGAGAAAAAGAAACAATTTTATATGGAAGATTTAAAGTTTGAGACGGAAAGAAAAAATTAAATACCTAATTTGCACCAGTAAAAATAGGCTATCAATTGATTATTTCTTTTGATGTGTCGTTTAAACACTTATCTTTATCCATCTAAAACTATAAACGCTCAAATCACAATTTTATGAAGAAACTAATGGGATCATTGGTCCTTACAGCAATGATTTTCGCGTGCTCAGCACCAAAAAAGGAATTTACACCTGTTTATTCGAAAGCTAATTTTGAAAAGGAAGTAAATGGGAAAAAAACCACTTTGTTTACGCTTAAGAACGAAGGAGGTATAATTGTTACACTTACCAATTACGGAGCTAAAATAGTATCCATATTTGCTCCCGATAAGAACGGGAATATTGAGGATGTTGTGTTAGGTTTTAAATCAATTGATGGTTATGTAACCGGAGATGCCGGACAGGGCGCTGTTGTTGGTCCGTATGCCAACCGCATTGCCAATGGGCAATTCGAAATCGATGGTCAGGTTTACCAATTACCTGTTAACAACCACCAGGCTTGTTTGCATTCTGGCCCTGAAAGTTTCTACCGTCAGGTATACGATGCCAAAGAAATTCAAACTGCCGATGGCCCGGCTGTTGAAATGACCTTACAAAGTGCTGATGGTCAATGGGGTTTTCCTGGTAATAAAAATGTTAAAGTTACCTATACTTTGACTAAAGATAATGGGTTAAAGATTGATTATGAAGCTACTACCGATAAGGCCTGTTTTTTCAACCTAACCAATCATGTTTACTTTAACCTGAAAGGTGAAGGAATGGGCGATATTCTGGACCACATATTGGTTGTTGATGCAAATACTTCGACTGTTGTTGGAAATTCAGAACTTATCCCGACAGGAGAAATTGCTGATATACGTGGTACTGCTATGGATTTTACATCGCCTCATGCCGTTGGCGAGCGTATTAACGATCCGATGCCACAGTTGCAAATGGGTGGTGGTTACGACCACAACTATATCTTGAATAAAGATCAGAATGGCCATGAAATGACTTTCTGTGCCAGCCTCTATGAACCAAAATCAGGCCGTTTCATGGAATGCTTTACAACCGAACCAGCTGTTCAGCTTTATACCGGTAACTTTCTGAAAGGTGATATTATTGGCAAACGTGGAAATCCTTACAACTATCGTAACGGTATATGTTTGGAAACACAGCATTATCCAGATTCTCCACATCACCCCAATTTCCCCAATACATTATTAAAATCTGGAGAGACATTAAAATCTACTACCATTTATAAGTTTTCAGTGAAATAATTGAAAATAAAACGATAAGGAGAAAAAATCCCGGTTGTAATGATCAGCCGGGATTTTCTTTTTGTCATTGTTATCCGACCAATATCCTGCGAGAACAAATCCTGGCTGAGTTTTTCTCAGAAAATTCTATAACTTCGGATTTTTAAGAAGAATAATATGGCAAAACTCAAACTGAAATTTTTGTTCGGCGCAGCTCGTCTGTTTCTCGATTGTTTGGGTGTAGTGTTGTTTTTAGCGGTTCTGTTTAGTTTTACTTCATTACCATTTTGGGCCTATTACTGGTTAGGCACAAGTGAATCAAAAATTACCGATAAACCTGATTATATTGTCTTATTAGGAGGCGGAGGAATGCCCAGCGAATCGAATTTAATCAGGGCATATTACACATTTCAGGTAGCCCAACAAGTTCCTGACAGTAAAATTATTGTATCGATTCCTGGAGATACAGCCGATGCAAAAAGCGCCGTAAGTTTAGTTGCCCGGGAGCTGGTTCTTAAAGGAATTGATAAAAAGCGTATTCTGTTTGAGGCTGTTGGAACAAATACAAGGATGGAAGGTCTTTGCATCGGGAAAATGGTTGGCGACGAAAAAAACAGCAAATCATTTCTTATTGTTACTTCTCCTGAACACATGCGGCGTGCAGTTAAAGTTTTCAGGAAGATTGGATTTAAAAAACTCAATGCTTTGCCTGCCTTTGAGAAGCAGCTCGAAGCAAGTCTGATTTTTGACGACAGTGAACTGGGAGGCCGAAACATTCTGACTCCCGAAATAGGTGGAAATATAGCCGTTCGCTACCAATTTTGGAACCATTTAAAATATGAGATTCTGGTGGCTCGCGAAATCACGGCTTTGGGCTATTATTGGCTTCGAGGATGGATTTAAACGATGCTATCTTTTTTTGATTAAATTCGTGTTTCACAAAACGATTGTCTATGAGAAAACTTTCCGCTTTCCTGATTTGCTTATGTATTTCGGCATCAGTTTGGGCCCAAAATCAAGAAAAAACGGTTCTGATCAAAAAGAACTGGAATTTTGGAGCCTTACCTGCCGTTACTTTCGATACCGATCTTGGTTTTCAATATGGGGCATTGGTTAATCTTTACGATTACGGCGATGGAAGTCGTTATCCAAACTATAATCACTCGCTTTATTTCGAGGTTTCGCGATATACCAAAGGAAGTGGAATTTACCGCTTTTACTATAACTCCGATCAGCTGATAAAAGGGCTGTTTACATCGTTCGACCTTTCATATTTGCCCGATCAGGCTTACGATTTCTATGGATTTAATGGTTATGAAGCCAAATACAACGAAAGTTGGACCAACGATAAAAATTCAGCGTACCGGACAAGAATGTTCTATAAGTACGACAGGAAGCTTTTCAGGGCAAAAATTGACTTGCAGGGAAATATTTCAAGCAACAAATTCAGGTGGATTGCAGGAATGAATCTTCAGAATTTTAAAGTAGGTTCAGTTAATACCAACAAGCTAAACAAAGGAAAAGACGAAGAAGACAAGTTGCCGTCGCCAACCGAACAACCTGGCTTATATGAAAACTACAAAACCTGGGGAATTTTGAGCGCTGAAGAGTCGAACGGCGGATTTGTGCCAGCATTTAAAGGTGGACTGGTATTAGACACGCGCGACAATAAGCCTAACCCAATGAAAGGATTGTGGGAAGAGGCAGTTGTTGAAGTTTCGCCCAAAATAGTGGGCGCTGAGAGTTCGTTCTCGCGTCTATGTTTAATCCACAGGCAATATTTTACTTTAGTTCCTGAAAAATTGTCGTTTGTTTACCGGCTGGCGTATCAAACAACACTATCGGGTAATGTACCTTTTTACTATAAATCCCAGATGATTACATCGATACTTACCGGTGCAACAGCAGAAGGACTTGGAGGAGCTAAAACTGTTCGCGGTATCCTGAGAAACCGGGTAGTAGGCGATGGTGTTTTTCTTGGAAATGCAGAATTGCGCTGGAAATTTGCCCGTTTCAACTGGATTAAAAATAATTTCTATCTGGGACTGAATACTTTTGCCGATTTTGGCCGTGTTACCCAAATGGTTGATGTGAAAAATAAAGTTATAGCCCGAAGCTCAATTCCACAACCACAGTATTTTAACTGGGATGGTGAGAAAATGCACGTATCGTATGGTGCCGGACTTCGGATTGTGATGAATGAAAATTTTGTGATTGCTGCCGATTATGGTGTGGCTTCGGATAAGCAAGATGGTAAATCGGGTTTTTACATGGGGCTAAATTATATTTTCTAGTACTTTTCTAATATCCCGGATTTTGTGTCATTTTGGGGTTTACATCTATTTCTTCCTGAGGAATAGGAAAGATTTCATTAATATTCTTTCTGAACTGACTTCCTTTTCCGGTAGCCCATTTCGATGCAAAGTTATGAAAATGGTTTTCAGCATCACCCCATCTGATTATGTCGTAAAACCGTTTGTTTTCCATTGCCAGTTCAACCCGGCGTTCGTGCCTGATTGCTTTACGTAGTTCTTGTTGGTCAGAAGTTTTTACATCGGGTAGTAGGTTTTGTTTATCGTTGTTTGCTGTTCGAAAGTCGTAAGTTATAAATGGATAGTTTTCGTAAATTCCTGCCGATTTCAAATATTTATTAATGTTTTTGAATGAGAACTTTGAATCAGTGGCGCTACTTTCTCTGGCACGTTTTCTAACTTGATTCAATGAGCTAAGTGCTTCCTGTATATGTCCGTTTTCACAGGCTGCCTCTGCATGAATTAATAGAACTTCAGCATACCGTATCTCTTTAATGTTAAAAGGGGCATCCGAAGAATCAAATCCAACCCGTTCTGAAGGTGTCAGAAATATCTTCCTCGAACATAAATGAGATGGACTATATTGATTAAACTGGACTTCATCTTCAGTAATATCGCCATCAAACATAAATGTATGTACTAAACGTGGATCGCCGGGCTCAAATTCTGATAATAAATCGTATGTTGGACAATTAAAACCCCAGCCTCCTGAATTTCGGCTTCTGCAAAACACTGGGACAACAGAACCTTCATTGTCGTCGCCCCAGCCTGTATTGGTTGTCTGATGAGGGATTTCAAGGATCGATTCAACTCCGAAATCTGTCTTCTTTATTTGGAAAATATCGCTGAATTGTGATTCAAGTTTGTATTCTCCTGATTGAATTATTTCGTCTGCTTCTTTTTCGGCCATCTCCCATTTTTTTTGAAACAGGTAAACGTTAGCCAGCAAAGCCTGAGCTGCCCCTTTGGTTATTCTACCTAAATCAGTTTCGTCATATTTTGATTTTAAAGGCAAATTATCACGTGCAAAAATTAAATCAGCTTCTATTTGTTCCCAGATTGCGCTACTGGTAGCCCTTGCCTGGTGATAATCGTTGGCCGAAAGTACTTGGGTTATAAGAGGAACTTCTCCAAAAATATTTGTTAAGAAAAAATAAAAGTGGGCCCTTATAAATCTTATTTCCGCAATAAACCTTTCTTTAAGAGAGGTATCCATATCAATAGGCGTAATATTTTCGATCGCATAATTTGCCTGGTAAATTGCCTTGAAGCAAATCTTCCACATTACCAAACAAGAATAGTTATCCGATCGGGTCCTAAAATATTCCATATCTTTTACAAATGGGCGATCATTGTCAGATTCTCCTCCTTTCTCTGCATCATCCGAAGCAATATCTCCAAATTCAAATTTGGATACCTCAAAGTCGTACATTTGAAAATAGTTGTAAACTGCTGTCACTGCTGATTTAGCATCATCAGCTGTTTTATAGAAACTTTCAGAAGTTTGCACTGCCAATTGTGGTCGATCAATAAATCCGAAATCACATGCTGAAAATGTAATTAGCAAAAGAAGAAGGTATAGCGATTTCTTTTTCATTTTATTGAAGTCTAAAATTTAATATTAAGCCCACCCAAAACAGTACGCGCCTGGGGATATTTGGCAAAATCAATTCCTGAATTTAATGGATTGCCACTTAAGTCAGCCAATTCAGGGTCGAGCCCGCTGTAACGGGTAAACGTGTATAAATTTTGTCCACCTACATAAATGCGGCATTCTGAAATGCCTACTTTATTGCAAAAACGTTTTGGCAGATTATATCCCAATTGTACGTTTTTGATTCTAAGAAATGAACCATCTTCGATATACCAGCTTGAGGCTCTGGTGTTATTATTGGCTGTACTTGCCGAAACCTGAAATTGCGAATTTGAAGTTCCTTCTCCGTGCCAGGCTTTTTCCAGCATATCTGCAGGAGCATTAAAATATCCTGTATTTTGATGTGTATAGTACTTAAAAACGTTGAAAATATCACCACCGTGACAACCCTGAAGGAATATTGTAAGATCGAATCGATGGTACTCTGCATTTAAATTTATTCCGTATATGAAGTCGGGATGAGGTGAACCTATAAATGTACGGTCTTCTCCGGTTATCAGTCCATCCCCATTTAAATCTTTAAATTTGAAATCTCCTGGACGTGTTAATATATCCTGATAATAACCATGCCCTGAAGTCAGGGCATTTGCGTCGTCTACCTCTTTCTGATTTTGAAAAACGCCTTCAACAACATAGCCAAAAAACGCTCCAATCGGGTGGCCTACCATTGTTTTTGTTGTATAACCAATGCGTTGTTCTCCTCCCATAATTGGTTCGCCACCGCCTAGCGACACAATTTTATTCCTATATGTCGAGAAGTTAAGTGATAAACTAAAATTCAGTTCTTTCCACTTGTCGTGGTAGTTTGTATATATTTCAACACCTTTGTTTTCAACATTACCGGCGTTGGTCCAGGGCGAGCTGGGAAGCCCTATCGATATAGGAACAGGTAATTCCAAAAGCATTCGCTTTGTTTGTTTGTTAAAGAAGTCAACATTTCCTGAAAATTTATTTCTGAACATAACAAAATCAAATCCTAAATTGGTCGATTCTGTTGTCTCCCATGTAATGTGTTTATTACCAGCATTTAATGGTGAATAACCCTGATATATTGTTTTGTCGAATATATACCTGTTTTCATATCCTCCGGCAATTATTGTCCTGAACGAATTATCCGAAATGTTTTGATTCCCAACTTGGCCCCATCCTAGCCTAATTTTCAGATCATCGAAAACACCGTTATGATTTAATACGCTAAAAAATTTTTCACTACTAATTCTCCATCCGCCTGAGATAGAAGGGAAATAACCCCATTGTTCACCTTTAGCAAATTTAGACGAACCATCGGCCCTGAAAGAAGCCGTTAAAATATACTTCGATCTATACGAATAATTGAATCGACTTAAATATGATATTAATGCGTAGTCCGAAACAGAACTTTCAATGTTTGCATCAGTTGTTGCTGCGCTTAAATATCGCAGGTAATCGCTGTTATTTGGAACATTTCGCTTCGAAGCTAAAACAGTTTCATATTTCCCATATTCCATTGTCATCCCAGTCATAGCTGAAAAACTATGGTTTTTATTGGGTAGTGTTTTGAATGTTAACATATTTTCAAAAACCCAATCTTTATTTCGTCCAGTCTCTTTTTTCACTGAATTAATATCATTTCTCGAATCAGCATCCATCCAATACGTTGGGTAGAAGTTATTTATTTCGGTTTGCCTGATATCTATTCCAAATGAAGTATGATAATTCAAGTGTTTAGTTACTTTGTAGTCGAAAAGAAGGTTACCGAAAAATCTCAGCTGATCCCAACGATTGAAATTTCGTCCGATTTGGGCTACCGGGTTATATTTATTACTATATTTCGATTCGTACCACCTCGAAAATTCACCATATTTAACCCTTATCGGATCATCAATTGGCCGTTCATCTCCACTTGTAATTGGATCTAAAACAATGGCGGTAAATACTATTCCTCCGTCGAGATCATCTTCAAGTATTAATTTTCTGATAGCTTGACTGAAATTGGTGTTAAAAGCTAATGATATTTTGTCTGATAGAGAATATTCATTATTTACCCTGAAAGTTAAGCGGTTGAATTCTGATCCTTTAATGGTTCCGTCCTGGGAAAGATAGGATAGGCTCATCATATATTTATTCATTTCATTACCACCCGAAATAGAAAGATTTTGGTTGTGGACCGGTGCCTTTTCTGTTATTAGTTTCCACCAATTGGTTCCGCCAACAAACGAATCCGGGTTTTTAAAATCTTCTATGTAGTGATAAGCCCCTGCTCCTTCGCTTTCAATTCCGTTCTTGATAGCCAGATTGCTGAGTGTGGCAAATTGCTTGCTGTTTCCCAAACTAGGGTTTTTCCATGCCTCATTTATTCCAAAATACGAATCATACTGAATTTGAGGTCTTCCTGGCTTTCCTTTTTTTGTATTGATAAGTATTACTCCATTGGCTCCCCGGTTGCCATATATTGCTGTTGCTGAGGCATCTTTCAGTATCTCAATGTTATCAATGTCACTTGTATTTAAAAAGCGGATGTCATCTGTTGGAACACCATCGATTACAAATAATGGGTTGTTGTTGTTTACAGTCCCTATTCCTCTGATCCTTACTGAAGTGCCTCCTCCGGGAGATCCTGAGGTTGAAGTAACGAAGACCCCCGGAGCACGTCCCTGTAAGGCTTGGTCAATTCCGGTAACAGGCATCTTTTTTGCGCCTTCTACCTCTATCGACGAGATTGATCCCGTCAAATCAGATTTTCTTTGATCGCCGTATCCTACAATAATAACTTCATCAACTCCAAAAATCTCTGGTTCTAAAATAATATCAAGTTGTGAACTGTTTCCCAAAGCCACATCTTGTTTTCTCATTCCTACATACGAAAATGTCAAAGAATCATATTCTATAGGGACTTCTAGTTTGTAAAAACCATTCCGATCGGTAATTGTCCCGTTATAAGTGTTCTTAACCATAACAGTAACACCAGGAATTGATTCTTCGTTTTTATTGATAACCTTACCCTTAATTATTCGGAACGAATCGGTATTGAGATTTTGATTAGCAACTTTCTTACTTTGAGACAGGATGATGTGATGGTCAACAATCTGATATGAATAAGGAGTATTTTTGAATAATTTATCCAGAACTTCGTTTATACCGGCATTTTTGATTTGGATCGAAAGTTTAGGATGAAGGTCAATGCCTGACTGTTCGAAAAAAAAACGATATTCAGTTTGCTTTTCAATTTCGAGTAATGTGCGCTCGATTGAGACATTATTCAAACTAAGTGAGATTAAGTCTTTCTGTGCAAGTGATTTCACAGAAAAACCAATTAGTATGGTTAGTAAGAATAACTTAAATTTCATCCGAAGATAATTTTTAAACAATGCCAATGTTGCAATAGTAAAGGCTTGAAACAAACGGTTATCGGAACGACGATTAATTCTTGATCAAATGCACTTATCTCAAACAGAGAAATACATCCATTTGATTAATTTTCGTAAATATCAGCTTTTTTTTGATAATTTGGCATAAGCACTGGCATACTGAACCATGATTTTTATCCAACAAAAGTCTTGTTGCATTATTTTTTCAATCGAATGCTTATTTTGTCGCGGTCGGTTATATATTCGATTGGGTCTGTAGTCGATTTTTTGAGTATTTCAAGAATTGTATAAATGTTATCATCAACTTTAAAATTGCCAGTATAGGTCTTTTCTTTTATTATTGGATCTTCAAATGTGATTTCAACATTGTAGATACGTTCAATTCTTTTTGCCAGATTTTCAAATTTTTCTTCTTTAAACGAAAATTCTCCTTTCATCCAATAAGTATAAAACCTGGTATCAACCCTGGCAATAGCTGTTTTATTACTAACCTTGTCAAAAGTTAAACTTTCACCGGGGTTCAAAACATTTTCATTTTGGGGGTTTTCATTGGAGTTTACGGTAACTTTCCCTGAGATGAGTGTTGTTTCAATAAACTTATCGTTGGGATATGCACTTACGTTAAATTTTGTACCCAGAACCTTTATACTTACATCAGAAGTTCTTACAATAAAAGGAACTTTATAGTTTTTTTTAATCTCAAAGTAAGCTTCTCCAATTAATTCAACTTTTCGTTCATGTCCATTGAATTTTTTTGGATAAATGATTTTACTATTGTTATTAAGCCATATTTTGCTTCCATCGGGTAGCATAATTTCTGATTTACTTGCTCTAGGTACCGAAATCGTACAAAATTCGTTTTTCGTACTTTCTTCGTTGAAATAATAATAGGAAAGATAACCAAAAGCCAGCATAAAAATAATAATTGCGGCATACTTGACGAATTGATTAACTTGAGAGGAAATTCGTTGAACCCTGGATTTTGATTGAACTACCTCAGTAAATTTTATCCGGTTAATCAATTTGTCGTACGCCGCAATTGCTTGTGAATTGTTTGTTTGATCTTGTTTGTGGTTCCAGAGTTCTTCTAATTGTAAATATACTTGTTTGTTTGTGGTCGATGTCTCAATCCATTCAGCCAAAGATTTGTTTTCTTCTTCTGAAATCTCCCCTGCAAATTTTTTCCCTATAATACTCCAAATCGTTTCCATGGTTAGCTGAATGTTGCTTTTATGACAATATTTTGACTGATTTCTACTAGTTGCATGCCAAACTTTTTTGCTTAAATTTTCGATAATTTTGTAATGATTTGAAAAAGAATAAGATTTGATTCTTCGCCGGAGAAGTTTTTGAGGGTTGAACTTAGTCTTTTTATTGCGGTAGCAATATGATTGTCGATTGTATTTACCGATATGTTTAAAATTTCTGATATTTCCTTGTATTTCATTCCTTCAACTTTGGCCATTTGAAAAACAAGTTTGGTTTTTGGAGGTAATTGATTAATAGCTTGTTCAATTTCATTTCTGACCTCAGTTGTAAAAATGGCAGTTTCAGGAGTTAATTCGTCAATTTCAAACCTTACCAACACTTCATCGAGCGTTGCATTTCGCTCTTTCCTGAACTTACTTAAGTAATTGAATGATGTATTTTTTGTTGATATGTAAAGGTAATTCCGCAGATTTCCAATTGTTTTTAACTGCAATCGTTTTTGCCAGATATTTAAAAAAACATCGTTAACGGCTTCCTCTGCAAATTCGGCAGAATGAAGGATTGAAAAAGCAAATTTATATAACCGGTCAAAAAAAACAAGATATAATTCTTTGAACGCTTGCTGATCTGAGTTCAAACTGATTTTTTTTGCCAGTGATTCAATATGTTCGTTGTTCTCCAAAACTCGTAATTTAAATTAACCAGCAGGTTTCGTTGCGAATATATTAATAAATATTGTCGGATGTTTTTTTAATCTGTAGAATTCAGTCAGGCGATTAACATGCTTTACTGGCCATTAGGATATAACCGTTGGGTTCATCCATTAGGAAGTAAAGCATCTGATTTTTAACTGTAATTGCTGTTGAAACAGGAGAGAATTAGAGGCTGTATTTATTCATTGTTTAGCTTATTTTTAAAAATCTTTTTAAATTTTTCGATTTTAGGAATTATTACAAACTGGCAGTAACCTTGTGTGCGGTTATTCGAAAAATAATTCTGATGGTAAGCTTCAGCTTTAAAAAAATGGTGGAATGGTTCTACTTCAGTAACTAGTTTTTTCCCAAAGACATTTTCTTTGTTGAGCTGGGCAATGTAATTTTCTGCCAGTTCCTTCTGCTGGAGTGTATGGTAGAAAATTACCGAGCGGTATTGGGTCCCTATATCAGCGCCCTGACGATTTAAGGAAGTTGGATCGTGTATTTGAAAGAAAACTTCGAGTATTTCTCCATAACTTATTATCTGTGGGTTGAATTTTATTTGAATAACTTCGGCATGGCCAGTTTCTCCCGAACATACTTCCTGATAAGATGGATTATTTACTTTTCCACCTGAATAACCCGATTCAACTGACTCAATACCTTTGAGATTTCTGAAAATGGCTTCGGTACACCAGAAACAACCTCCGCCAAGAGTTGCAGTTTCTGTTTGGGCGGTGCTGTTTATTACAACCATAAATACTATTGTTAGGGTGAATAAAATCTTTTTCATTAATTGACGCTTAATTTATTAAAAAAACAGCGCGAAGCAAAATTTGTTGATCATTAATATAAAATGATCAATGTATGGTAATAAAAACAATATTCGACAACCATATTTTTACGGATACACTCCTTGTTCATAGTTCGTAACTATCAAATGCTGTTCGTTCAAATTGCAACACTTCCATATTGCTAATGTTCTTTCTATCAATTATAAACCGAACTGCTGTACAAACCTTATGAAAGCCTTTATTTCCGGCAGCTCCCGGATTGACGTGCAAACAATGGAATTTGGGATCAAAAATGACTTTCAGAATATGGGAATGGCCACAAATAAACAACTGCGGTGCCTTTATTTTAAACAAGTTCCTTACTTTAGTTTCATATCGGCCAGGGTAACCACCAATATGCGTCATAAGCACATCAACTTCTTCGCAGAAAAAGCGTTGCATGTCGGGGTACATTCTTCTTAGAATATGGTCGTCTATGTTCCCATGTACGGCCTTAAATGGTTTAAATGCTGATAGTTGATCGGCTGTTTCAGTATTTCCAATGTCTCCGGCATGCCAAATTTCATCAACTTGCTCAAAAAAACGAAAGACACGAGGGCTTAGCGTTCCATGTGTGTCAGAAAGCAATCCAATTCTTTTCATAAAGGACAAAAATAAGAAGGATTTGAAGATTTGGAAATCTGGACATGAGAAGATTTTGGGATTTGAAGATGAAATAGCGTAGGGCTTGGAGCGGTGAGCAAATGGTATGAGGTAAGAGAATGATCATAATTTACAGTTGCAGGGCAATTCCCGAAACTCGTAACCCGAAACTCACATCAATTCTTCGATTTTGAACTTTAGAGCCATTCAGGCACTTCGAACTTCAAAAAAAAATTACACACGCTTATGCTTTTTGTTAGCTTGGAACGTTTAACTTTATATAAAATAAAAAACAATTTTATGCGGTCAATTTTCATCCCTATTTTCAGCATTTTGCTGGTCGTTTTCAGTGTATTTACTTCTTGTAAACCAAAACAGGATAGAGGTCAAATCATTCACCTGATTGAAGTTGATCCTGATTTCAGTGCGTACATTGATGAATATTCATCAGGTATAATTTCGGGAAAAGGTACATTTCAGGTAAAACTTAGTCCCGGAGCGGCAACTACTTTCGAGCAACACATGGGCTCGGTTGACAAAGCCAGTCTGTTCGACATCACTCCTTCGGTGAAAGGCGATTGCTCGTATGCTGACGGAACATTATCGTTTAAACCTTCCGAAGAGCTGAAAGAGGCAACCGAATATGTGGTTTCGTTTAACCTGAAAAATATTCTGCCGGTGCCAGCCAAGTTGGAAGTGCTGAAATTCAATGTTTTTACCCTGAAACGAAATTTCTCGGTAGCGATTTTGGGACTGAAAACAGGTTCTGCTGAAAAGGCCAACGAATATTCTCTGGAAGGTGAGTTGAAAACTTCGGTAGTCATCAATTCCGAAGCGATTGAAAAAGTGGTGGAAGCGCAGCAAAGTGGCAGCAACCTGAAAATTGAGTGGGAACACCGGCCTGAAGAAAATCGGCATTTATTTACCATAAAGAATATTGAGCGCAAACAAAGCGCTTCAACTGTAAAAGTCTCATGGGATGGTGATGTAATTGATGTGGATAACAATGGCAAACAGGAGATTGAAATTCCGGCTATCGGTGATTTTCGTTTGCTTGAAACGCACATTATTCAGCAACCCGAACAACAGGTAAAACTCTATTTTTCGGATGCACTCGACAGCAAACAGGATTTGGAAGGTTTGGTTGAAGTGAAAGCCAGCACCAGCAATAAGCTGGCTGTTGATGGCAATCAGGTAACGGTTTACCTGGGCGAGCGCCTTTCAGGAGTTTGCTCATTGGATATTAACCGCAATATCAGGAATAAAGATGGACAAGCACTACCTCAGGATTACGTTTCAGCGCTCGAATTTCAATTGCAAAAACCTCAGTTGCGTTTGCCTGGCAAGGGGGTGATTATGCCCGACAACGGGACGGTGATTTTCCCGTTCGAAGCCGTGAATGTGAAAGCGGTTGATTTGCGTATCGTAAAAGTCTATTCGTCGAACATGAACAGCTTTTTGCAGAACTCCTCGATTGGCGACACCTATGATTTGAAACGCGTTGGCCGCCTGATTTTCAGCAAGCGCGTGGATCTGGTAACTGATCAGGTGGTGGATTTGAACAAGTGGAATGCCTTTTCCATCGATTTATCGAAGTATGTAACCATTGAAAAAGGAGCTATTTACGAAGTGGAAATTGGGATGCAGAAAGAATATTCGGTTTACCCTTGCCAGGATGGTGAACCGCAGGTGAAAAGGGAAGATGAGGATCAGGATGAATATTACACTCGAAAAGAACCTGAAAAAGGCTACGACAGCAATAAAGCGTTAACAGCAGAAAAGGAATATTGGGACGACCCCGACACCTGGCAAAATGGCTATTACGACCGCTACTACAACTGGCGTTTGCACGACAATCCGTGTTCGCGCGCTTATTATACTTCAGACAGAAATATCAAGCGAAATATTTTGGTCAGCAACATTGGCCTGACCGTTAAAAAAGGTTTGGGCAACGATGTGCTGGTGGCTTGTTCCGACCTGAAAACCGGGCTGCCGCTGCAAGGCGTGAAACTTGAAATACTGAATTACCAGTTACAGAACATTGGCACCGGAAGTTCGGATGGAGATGGATTTGCCAGTATTTTGGTTACCGGGAAACCGTTTTTGCTGGTGGCTTCGCAAAACGATCAGAAATCTTACTTAAAGCTGAATGAATCGAATGCGTTGTCGTTAAGCCAGTTCGATGTTTCAGGAGAAAAAAGCCAGCAAGGGTTGAAAGCTTTCCTGTATGGCGAACGTGGCGCGTGGCGTCCGGGCGATTCGATTTACGTGTCGGTTTTTGTTGACGACCGCAACGCGCCACTTCCTGAAAACCATCCGGTGAACTTTAAGCTGATCAATACCAAAGGACAAATTATTCAGGAGCAACTAAAGCCGCTGGACAAAAAGAAGTTGATTACCTTCCGCACAGCCACTTCGCCCGATGCTGAAACCGGTATTTGGAAAGCTTTGGTTTCGATTGGCGGTGCCGAGTTTACCAAACACCTGCGTATTGAAACAATCAAGCCTAACCGACTGAAAATTAATGCTACTTTCTCACGTGAAGTGATCGGGAGCGACGACCAGTCGGCCACCGCACGAATTGAGTCGGCCTGGTTGACGGGTGTAAATGCACCTTCGCTGCGCACCATTGTTGAACTGGGTTTGCGGGCCGAAAAGACGCGCTTCGAGAATTTCCCGCTGTTTAATTTCGACGATCCTTCGAAGGTTTTCAAGTACGAAACCAAGACCATTCTCGATGGCCGCACTGACGAAAGTGGCAACCTCTCGTTCCCGGTTTACCCCGGAAGAATTGCCGATGCGCCGGGCATTTTGAATGCCGATTACACGGTGCGCATTTTCGAGCCGGGCGGCGATGCCAGCATCCGACAGTTTAGCCGGAAGTTTTCGCCTTACACCAAATACGCCGGACTGCAAATTCCAAGTTCGGGACAAAACAAAGATTTTATCAAGGTTGACGACGGTACGCCCATTAAGTTGGTGTCGGTTAGCGCAACCGGGCAGGCTGTGAGCGACAGAATCCAGCTAATGATCTACAAAATGGAATGGCGCTGGTGGTGGGAATCGTCTGACCAAAACATGGGCAGCTACATCAACCGCAACAACGCACGTCTGATTTTGTCGAAGGACATTAGCCTAAACGGCTCACCTGTTACCTTGAACGAGGTATTTAAACCGATGGAATGGGGCCGGTACATGGTGGTGGCACAATCTGCCTCGGGTCACACTTCGGCAGTAACGGTTTTCAATAAACCCGACTACTATTATGGCGAAGGTGCAGCCAATCAGGCTACTATGCTGACTTTTACTTCAGATAAAAAGAGCTACATAACCGGCGACAAAATTCATGTCAGTTTCCCGGCTCCTGATAAAGGCCGTGCGTTGGTGACCATTGAAGACGGAACCAAAATTCTGGATAAATTTTGGGTGAACACGACCGCCGGAAACAACGATTTGGCGATTAAGGCAACTGCCGCTATGGCGCCATGTTCGTACCTCCATATCAGCCTCATTCAGCCTTACGGACAGCGCAACAACGACAACCCGATCCGCATGTACGGTGTGATTCCGGTGCCGGTGGAAGATCCGGGTTCACGTTTGGCTCCGGTACTGAAAATTGCCGAAGAAGTTCGTCCTGAGAAAGAAATAAGCATGACTGTGAGCGAAAAAAGCGGCAAAGCCATGAATTACACCGTCGCCATGGTTGACGAAGGCTTGCTCGATATCACCGGCTTCGTTACGCCCGACCCGTGGAGCGGCATTTACCAGCGCGAAGCGTTGGGCGTGAAAACCTGGGACTTGTTCGACGACGTGCTGGGCGCTTTCGGTGGCCGCCTCGAAAAACTGTTTGCCATTGGCGGCGACATGAGTCCGGTTGATCCGGCGAAAAACAAGGCCAACCGCTTCAAGCCGGTGGTTCATTTCGAAGGGCCGTTCCGGTTGGAAAAAGGACAGTCGCACACACACAGTTTCAAATTACCGCCCTACAACGGCTCAGTACGCACGATGGTGATTGCCGGAAGCGAAGGCGCTTTTGGTTCCACCGAAAAAACAAGTAAGGTTAAAAGCCCGCTGATGTTGTTGCCAGTAGCCCCGCGATCCATCGGTTTCGACGAGGACATAACCATTCCCGTTTCGGTGTTTGCACAAAGCGCTAACCTGAAAAATGTGCAGGTGAAGATCAGTTGTTCCGAACATTTCAAAATTGCTTCGGAAGCTGTGCAAACCGTCAATTTTACGCAGGAAGGCGAAAAAACGATTGACTTCCGAATCAAATCTGAAGAGCTTTCAGGCGTTGGAACCATTATACTGACGGCAACTTCGGGCAACGAAAGCACCAAATACGAACTGAATATTCCGGTGAAATCGCGGGATTTGCCCATTTCAAAAACCGTGACCAAAATGGTTTCTGCCGGGCAAACCGACCAATTTACGTTAGTTCCGTTTGGCATGAAAGGCAGCAACAAAGCGGTGGTAACCGTCAGCGGATTGCCATCGGCCAATTTATCGTCGCGCCTTGAATACCTCATCCAATACCCGCACGGATGCACCGAACAGACCGTTTCGTCGATATTTCCGCAGCTTTTCCTCTCCGGAATTCAGGACTTGAGCGCTGAGCAGAAAACGCAAATCAGCAACCATATTCAGGCCGGAATAACCAAACTGAAAAAGCACCAGAATGTGGATGGCTCGTTTGCTTTTTGGCCGGGTATGGCTTCGAACGATGAATGGCTGACCAGCTATGTCGGGCATTTCTTTTGCGAGGCAGAGGCCAAAGGGTTCACCATTCCGGCGGATATGAAAAAGCGCTGGCTTGCCTATCAGTCGCGCATAGCGTCAGAATGGAAAGGCAACTATCCGTACCAGAAAGTTGTTCAGGCTTATCGTTTATATACGCTGGCACTGGCCGGTGAGCCCGTTTTCAGCGCGATGAACCGTTTGCGCGAAGACAAGGATTTGCCCACCTCGGGCCGCTGGTTTTTGGCCGGGGCATACGCTGAAGGTGCCCGCCCCGAAGCAGCTTACGAGCTGATCAACATGATGGACATTTCGCCAAAAGACGATTTCAATGCCTACACCTACGGCGATCAAACCCGCGACCGTGCGATGCTGCTGTTGTGTATGGTCAGGCTGAAAGACCAGAACAACGTGTTGACACTATACAAGCGCATTGCTGAAGAACTAAACAGCGACGAATGGATGAGCACCCAAACCACTTCGTTTGCCCTGAGCGGAATTTGCAAAACAATGGAGCTATTCAAGACTTCAGGAAAAGGAATGAATTTCACCTTTACCGCCGGAAAAGCCAGCGAAGCGATCAAAACTACCGCTTCGTTCAAGACTGCTTTCTCCGGAGATTTGTCGGCTGATTTGCCCGTGTCGGTAAAGAATACGTCGGAAGGAACTTTGTTTGTTGACTACTATACCGAAGGAATCCCGAAAGCGGGGCAGTCGGTGAAGATTGATCGTAAGCTCGAAACATCGGTGAAGTTTATGAACAGCAATCGCGTGCCGGTAGACATTACCAACTTGAAGCAGGGAACTGATTTGATAGCCGTGGTGATTGTTTCGAACAAATCGATTGAAAGTGTGGGTAACCTGGCGTTGACGTTCCAGGTGCCGTCGGGCTGGGAAATTCGCAATACGCGCATGTACAACCAGGTGGCGTCTGCTGGCGAAGATCAGTACGAGTACCGCGATTTTCGCGATGATAAAGTGTGCACGTATTTCAGCTTAAATAAAGGACAGACGAAGACTTTCACGTTGTTGCTCAATGCTTCATACCTTGGTAAATTCTATTTTCCAAATATTCAGGCCGAAGCGATGTATGACAAGAGCTATTTGTCGGTCATTCCGGGAATGTGGGTTGAAGTGGTGAAATAGAAAAATGATTTGAAAATTCTTGAATATGGCGATGTAAAAATGGAGCAGAATGGATGAATGGTTAAATTGTTTAATGGTTAAAGGAATGACAATTAGACAATTTAGCCATTTAACCTGCAATCCTTATCCCGAAGCATTTTTCTAATGGATATCCCATTCTCCGGGGATTTCATAAAATGGGAAAATGCTTCGTTTGCCCGGCTCTTTTAGCAAGAATGAAATAGTAAGTTCGAGTGAACCTTGCGATTTTAAACCAACTCCATTGATATTAACATCATACGAAATTGCAGATTTGAATTTTTTTCCGATAAAACCAGCCATAACAATCATATCGGTGTTTTTTTCGGAAGTGATACGGTTCCAGGCTCCAAGGGTCAATCCTCTTCGGTTGGCATAAAATCCATAAGTTAAACTTTGGTACCCTCCCTGCGACTGAAGTATGAAGTTAGGCGTAAATTTGATGAGCTTCCTTAGATGCCCGGGGCGAAACCATGGAAAACTGTATTCGAAATGAACTGTATATTTACGCTTTAAAGGATATGACGTTCCGGGGTATAGAGATTGATCTGGTTCAGCAAGATGGTCAGCGGCAATACCAAAAAAATATTTGTCGTTGAACATCAGTATCCCTGTTCCAAAATCAGGTATTATGCGATTGTTGTTTTCAGGCAAGGTTTCTGAACTGATGCTCGAATTTTCGGAGTATAACTGGTCGGCAAAAATCAAACGGTTGTAATTTAGCGAATTTAATTTACCTCCGGCAGTGATACTTCCGTCCATGGTCCAGTCGCTACTCAATTTAATTTCTTTCGAAAATAAAGCTTTAAAGCTGGTTTCCGAATAAATTCCGCCACCTTGCACATCATTGAATACAAGCAATCCAACTCCACTTTTAATTGAATGAATATAGGTATCGAAGGCAGCGAAATAATTGATATAAGCATTTCCCATCGCAGGCCACTGGTTTCGGTATTGCAGACTGGCACGTGGTACTTTCATGGTTCCGGTATACGCCGGATTCAGATAAGTAGGATTCATGTAAAATTGAGAGAAATAAACATCCTGAGCTTTTGTTTGAAGATATTTTCCTGAGATAAGGCTGAAAACAAATGCTATTCTAATAATTGTTTTTCCCGGGTTACAAAGTATTGTTTGCTGTTTCATTGTAGTTTTGTTTTATCGAACCAGCATTACATTACCTTTTTGCAAGTGATGATACCCTTGAATGTCATCATATTCTATAACCCAAACATAAATTCCCAGATCGGCCGGCTGGCTACCGGGCAAATTACCATCCCATCCGGTTTCGTAATCCGATGTTTTAAATATTACTGCACCTATACGGTTGTATATCTGAAATTTATATTTTTGGTTATCAACGCCAACAATTGTTGGTTGAAAAACACGATTCATTGAAATATCACTAGCAGGTCTGAAAGCATTAGGAACTGAAAAAGCCAATGGCACAATCTTGATGTCCATTCCAATGGTGTCGCTGCATCCAAAAGCATTGGTTGCTTTGAGTATAACATGATATAACCCAACATCGGGGTAATGGTGTTGGGGGCTTGTTTCCTGGCTTGTTGATCCATCTCCCAAATCCCATTCAAAGTTAACAGCGCCCTCGGTATGATTTATAAAGGTAATGTCGGGATGGTCGAGTGTAGCTATAGGATAATCCGGGCTAAAACTTAAAACTGGCATCAAAACATCAACATGAATAGTGTCAGAATTTTCACATCCATTTTGGTTGGTGACGGTTATTGAATAATCTCCTGATTTCTCAACGGTAAAGGTCTGATCTGTCGAATTATCCTGCCATAAATAGCTTTTGTAGCCTTCTTTTGCTTTTATAATCATTTCGCCTGAGAGGCATACCGTGGTGTCTCTGCCAAGATAGATGACAGGCTTATCTGTTTTAACGTAAACGCTGTCTTTCTCGATGCAACCCAGATTTGTTTGTGCAATTACTTTATACCAACCTTTTTTTGAAACTGTAATAGCCGATACTGTGTCGCCGGTACTCCATTTGTACTTGTTGAAAAATGAACCAGCGTCTATTTCGGTAGTTGATCCATCACAAATGAGTAATGTATCTGAATTTGATTCTCCCTTAATGTCTAATTGTAAATTTAAACTAAAACCCACTCCATAACCATACGATTCGGTATTGCCATTATCGCCAAAACCATAAACTGATGCCAGAAATCCGCCATCCTTACTTGTACTGTTGGTCTTCAAACGGTGGTTCCCTTTCGAAACAGCTATTTGTGCATAAGAATATTTAGTGCCCGAAAATGGAAGGAATTGTCCGCCAATTGAGTTGCCATCCATTGTTACTAATGAAGTTTCTGATGTTAGAGTTACCACATTTACATAGAATATATTCTTTACCAGGTTCGATTCGTAGGCCGTGAAAGTTACATCGTTGGTTTTCTGGGTTATTGGGCTTATTATGGTCATGAAAGGATCGCCAACGCCTGAAGAGCCGTCGATGGCTTGCGACCTGCAGTATTGTGCAAGCAGAATTTTTTTAGTTGAAGTAATTTTACATGCCTGGCTGCTACTTAATTCAAATTCGTAATATTTTCCTTTGCCTAGTGTTTGCTTTGAATTTGTTGCACCAATTGTAACAACGGTTCCATCCTCTTCAGCTAAAATTCGGTACGTATCTTTACTCCTTAGATTGAGTGGAACGGTATAAAACTCTCTTCCCCAAGTGTTTGTTTGTGGAATTTGTTCGTATAAATGATCAGCCGATTGGGCTGTATTTGGAATATAAGATGACATTGTTCCAGAGAAAAAAGCTATTGGTTGACTGGCTGAAATATAGCTTCCTGTTAAATCGTTTATCGATCGTACCTGGTATACCTGTCCCTTATTTAGTGTGACCGAAATTGCTGAATTTGCTTTATTCGATTCAGTATCAACCGATGGTACAATCTTTACCAAAGTGTTGTTGGCAGTCGCAACAATCATAAATTCACTTTTGGTTTCGCTATTACTGCTTTTGGGCGAATAGCATATTGCAAAATACTCCGAACCAATTGATTTTAGAGGATAAATTACAGCTACATCTGACGACTGTGTACGGTAATTAAAAGCATAAACGTTTACCGGATTATCCGAAACGAGATGAATTCCTTTATTTTCAATATTTTCAGAATAGGAAGGTTCAAGTATTGAATAATCAATAGAAATAGTCTGCGGAATATTAGCTGCAATGGTATAATTGCCAATCAATGTCTCATTGGGGCCGTAGGTAAGCGTTATATTGGCGCCAAGTTGAGATGTTACAGTTATTTGAGTGTAATGGATTGATCCGGTATTTCGATTTTGTAAGAAAGCAAACCAGAATTCATTTCCTTGGGTTGAGTAGTGACACATGTCAACAACATCGCCAGCAAATCCGATAAGGGAACAATACCAAATCAGGACAACGCTTATCGAGGTCGTTAATTTTTTCATTCGGGTGTCGCCTTTTAGTTAGTTTTTATGCTTCAGATCAGCCACTTAGGTTTAAATAAATGCTTTTGTTTGTCCGATTTGCATTGTTTTGTAAATGTAATCCGTTTTTATTCGGATGTTCCCTACCTGTTATTGTTTATTTTTAGGGAAAATTTGAGAAGATTTACCAAAGTCAAATTTGTGCAATAAATCTGATTTTGAAGGCATAGTTAAGATGTGGAAAAAACTCATACAATTCATTGTAGTAACATTGGCTGTTTTGTTTTTTGCTGTTTTGCTTGCGCCCATGCCGCGGTTCAATAACCCTTGTTCTACCGTAGTGTTGGCCAGCGACGGCCAGTTATTGGGCGCACGTATTTCTACCGATGGACAATGGCGTTTCCCACAAACCGATACCGTACCAGAGAAATTTCGTCAATGCCTAATCTTATTTGAGGATCAATACTTTCGTTTTCATCCAGGAGTTAATTTATTTGCTATTGGCCGGGCAATAGTGCAAAATGCAAAAGCACACCACATTGTAAGTGGCGGGAGCACGATTTCCATGCAGGTTGCCCGAATGGCCGGAAAAGGGAAACATCGTACTATCAGCAATAAACTGATTGAAATGCTTTCAGCCCTGAAACTGGAATTGCTTTACAGCAAGCGAAAAATACTTTCGATTTATGCCAGCAATGCTCCTTACGGCGGTAACCTGGTTGGTATTGAGGCAGCTTGCTGGCGGTATTTCGGTCATAGCTCCCATCAATTATCTTGGGCCGAAGCGGCTACATTGGCTGTTTTGCCCAATTCCCCTTCACTTATTTTTCCGGGGAATAACGATCAAAAGCTGAAGATCAAACGTGATAAACTACTGAAAAAACTTCTGGATAAAAAAATTATTGAACCACTCGATTACGAACTGGCGCTTGATGAAGCGCCTCCCTGTAAACCATTTCCATTGCCCGATCACTCGTTTCACCTGACCGAACGGCTCAAAAAATCGAATCAGGGGCAGCGGGTAACAACCAGTATCGATTTTCAATTGCAGCAACAGGTGAGGGCTTTGGTAGGTGAGCATAGCAGCCAGTTGGCAGCGCAACATATTTACAACGCGGCAGCTATTGTTGTCGATGTTCGGAACAATAAAGTGAAAGCTTATATTGGTAATTCGCCCGCCAATAATTTTGATGAGGCTAATACGCAAGTAGATATGATTACCGCTTTGCGAAGTACAGGTAGTATTTTGAAACCTTTTTTGTATGCGTCAATGTTGTCGGGAGGCGAAATGTTGCCCCACACGCTGTTGCCCGATATTCCGGTTTACTTGTCGGGTTATGCACCCAAAAATTTTGACTATACCTTTCATGGGGCTGTTGCAGCATCACAAGCATTGTCGTGGTCGCTCAATATTCCGGCCATTGCCATGTTGCGCAAATATGGGGTCGACCGTTTTATGGATATGCTGAAAAAGCTGGGTTTTACATCGTTTACGCAAAGTTCCGATCATTATGGTTTGTCGCTCATCCTTGGCGGCGGCGAAACTTCGCTATGGGAACTGGCTTCGGCTTACGCTGGTATGTCGCGAACATTGAATAATTATCAGCATACGCATCGCTATTTTCAGGATAATTATCTAAAACCTTCACTTCTGAAAGGGAACGAACAGACAGAACACCATTCGTGTGATGCTATTCTTGATGCTGATGCTATATGGTTCACTTTTCAGGCTTTGCTCGAAGTAAACCGCCCAGGAGAATTAGCTGGGTGGGAATATTTTCAATCGTCGCGACGGGTAGCCTGGAAAACCGGCACCAGTTTTGGCTTTCGCGATGCCTGGGCCGTGGCTACAACGCCCGACTATGTGGTTGCTGTTTGGGCCGGAAATTCAAACGGAGAAGGACGTCCGGGATTGGTTGGAGTTTCGGCTGCTGCTCCACTCATGTTCAATATCCTGAATTTACTGCCCGATTCGCCACCGCATCCTCGCCCCGATGAGGAAATGACTTACGCTGAGGTTTGTGCGCATAGCGGTTATCGTGCAGGAAAAAACTGTAAAGATGTGAAGACTGAAGCCATTCCGGCTGCAGGCTTGCGCACCGATCCATGTCCCTATTGCCAATCGGTGCGGATTCAGGAAAATAAAAACAGACCGACTGATTTGAATAATGTACGCGTCGAATCGTGGTTTATATTACCTCCGGCCATGGAATTTTATTATCGACGGTATAACCCATCGTATTTACCTGCGCCGGTTGGCGCTGAGTATGGCGATGAATCGGCCCGCCAGGTCATGGAATTTATTTATCCAGGCTCGAACGATAAAATATATATCCCCAAAACTATGGATGGTAGTCCTGGTGTAGTTGTTTTTGAGGTGGCCCACCGTGAACCTGGAGTGAAGGTATACTGGCATCTCGACCAGCAGTTTATGGGAACAACCAGTTACATACACCAAAAAGCGCTGAATCCATCGCCCGGATTGCATTGTATTACCCTAACCGATGAACACGGAAATACCATTAAACGGCAATTCACAATTTTAAATAATTCCACTGGCAAAGATTGATTTTGGTGGTTTTATGCCTCAAAACATGTAGCTTAAAACAATCTTTTTTATTTGTAATTTTGTTTGTATAGAAAAAATGGATGAGAAGAGTAGTAATTGTTCGACATGCAAAATCGGTGCAGTATGGTTATGACAACGATTTTTACCGCGATCTGTCAGATCGGGGAGAAAGCGATGCTGAAAAAATAAGTGAGAAACTCGTAGAACTGAATATAAGTCCTGATAAGGTTTTGTCAAGTCCGGCCACCAGGGCTTTGCACACTGCAACTATTTATTGTAAAAAACTTGGGTTTGATGTGACTAAAATCCAAAAAGAAGATGTTTTGTATTCGGGAATAACTACGCAAGGTTTTGTTGATATGCTTCATGGGGTACCAGAATCGGTGAGGACAGTTTTTGTATTCGGGCACAATCCGACAGTTTATTATCTGGCTTACAACCTTGTGAAATATTTTAATTCAGATATGCCAACGTGTTCAACTGTTGTACTCGATTTCCCGGTTGAAAAATGGACCGACGTTTCGGCGCGCGGAGGAGTAGTTGCTTTACAATTGATTCCTAAAGCGTTGTAGTTATTTCTGAATTGCATAGATATTCTCCAAGTTGGGGAATATATTTTCGCGTATTTCCCGTCAGGCATTTACAACAAAGAATTTTATCTCATTTAAATTACTTCAAAAATCAATAAAACGCTCGATAAATGCATCGCCACTGTCCCGGCAGGTGCGGTTCAACCTGGAATAATCGCTGGGCGTTGCACGCCGCTCATATTCTTATTTATTACCGGCTGGACTTTCATTTTTTTTGCTTTTTTCAACTAATTCATAATTTGTACTTCTTCCTCCTGCCGACTCTTTTTGTAATACTTCCTTATTTATCAAGTCATTAATATCACGAATTGCCGTGTCTTTTGAACATTTTGCAATCTTAGCCCATTTCATTGACGTCAGTTTTCCATCAAATCCGTCCAATAATTTATTTAATACTTTTTTCTGTCTCTCGTTAATGATTGTTTTTGAGTGTCTGTTCCAAAAATCTGCTTTTAATAGTACTCGTGTCAAAATTTTATCAGTTGCTTTTAAAGCATTAATTAAGCAAGCTAAAAACCATTTAATCCAATCGGTTATATCAAGGTCACCTTTTTGAGTTTTTTCAAGTATTTCATAGTATTGTTTTCTTTCTATTCTGATTTGAGCCGACATACTATAAAATCGCTGATTGCTTTTATCCGATTGAGCCAACAGCATATCAGTTAAAGCTCTTGTAATTCTCCCATTTCCGTCCTGAAAAGGGTGAATAGTAACAAACCATAGATGTGCAACAGCAGCTTTAATAACTAAATCAACTTTATCATTTCCATTAAACCAACTCAAAAAGCTGTTCATTTCTTTTTCAATCAAATTTGCATCCGGAGCCTGAAAATGAACTTTCTCTTTTCCTACAGCACCAGAGACAACTTGCATTGGCCCAGTGGTATCTTTTCTCCAATCTGCCACGGTTATTTTAAATATTCCGCTTCTGCCCATTGGAAACAATGCTGCATGCCAGTCAAAAAGTCTGTCAGCCGTCAATGGCTTGAAACAATTATTGGTTGCATCAATCATCATTTCTACCATTCCGTCAACATTTCTGTCAGATGCAACTGAACCCGCGAATTCCATCCCCAATCTTTGCGCGATTGAAGAACGGACTTGCTCAGGATTTAGAAGTTCCCCTTCTATTTCTGCTGATTTTAAAACGTCTAATGTCAATGTATCAAGTAAGGCTTCGTTTCTCAAATCAAAACCTAATGATTCCATTCTACCAATTAAACGTCCTTGTAAATTTCTCGCTTCGCTTAGCAGGTTTACAAGCTCATCATTTGACCAAGTAAAATTTGGCCAATTGTCTTGTTGATGTATGTAGTTGCTCATTCGTTTTAATATTTGCAACGAAAATAGTCTTTATTTGTCGCATTTAAAAAATAATCGTTGCGTATAATGCATCGATTGTGGCATTTATTCGTTGCATCTCAGTTTTTTTCAGCCTTGTTTGTTAATCGTAGGAAGAAGCTACACACAGAGGCGGATTGTCTCGCCTTAGGCGAGATCAAGCCGAAAAGTCGACCGAGTGGAAAGATGCCTACAGAAAACAACTGCTGCCGACTTTGACGGGTAGCTGAAGTTATCGGTTCGGTTTTCCATTGTTCTTAATTAATTTATATGCTGTCAAATAATATGGTGTTAACCTTATTTATTAATCTGATTTGCACATACTTCCTGAATTGCAGCACAAGCCTCTGTCATACCAAGATTGCATGCAATATGTAAATTAGTGCATGCCCCCTCAATGTCTTTGAGTTTATATTTCGATAATCCTAGAAAATAGAATGCATCATAATTTTTTGAATTTTTCTTGGTTGCAATTTCCAGATTTTCTATGGCAGCTTTATAATCTCTAATCATGAATAATGCTTTTCCATAGCCATAATATCCCTTATCACTTTCTGGATTTAATTCGATTGATTTCATAAAATCAGAAAGGGCAATTTGATAATTTCCTATGCCAATAAAATTTAAACCCCTACTATAATATGCTTCGAATTTCTTATTATCTATATCAATTGCAGCCGATAAATCTGAAATAGAAGATTCCATATTACCTATTTGTGCATATAAAAAACCCCTAGACAATAGAGCATTTAAGTACTTCGGATTTATCTTTATAGCCCTGCTGTAATCAGAAATAGCTCCAAAATAATTCAAATTGTCTTGTTTTGAATTAGCCCTTTCAAAATAAATATCTGCATTTAATGAATCAATATTTAAAGCCATAGAATAGTCAGCAATCGCTTCACTATATTTTTTTAAGTTATCTAGCGAACTTCCCCGCATTCGGTAATATTCTGCTGCTTTAGGCTCAATTTTTATTGCCTCAGTATAATCTTTTATTGCCTCTAGGTCATTTCCCATCATCATTTTTGCAAAACCCCTATAATAATAAGATGCTCCAAATGTGGGGTCTTTCTTTATTGCCAAACTGTAGTCTTCAATTGCTCCAGTAAAATCTAGTAAATTTGATTTAGAGATACCTCTACCCACAATACTTTTCACATGATTACTGTCAATTTCAATTGCTTTGTTGAAATCATTAATTGCACCAGCAAAATCTTTATTAGCATTCTTTAGATTACCTTGTTCGAATAGGCTGTCCGCCTTATTATTGCAGCTTGAAAATAAAATAAACAAAAGCAATGTTAAAATAGCATTTTTCATTATTCTATAAGTAATGGTTTATATGTCAAATAAATACTCTCAATAAAAGAGAGAACTTGTCAACAGCAAAAAATAATTTAAAAAACTATCAAACGGCTCGGCTCTGTCAAACAACGAAACTGTTTTATATAACCAAAACTGTCAATATATAATTTTATCAAAAAAGCGATACCGTTTCAAGTTACGATTAAACTGACCGGTAACGTAAAAGCATTGGCGGTCGGGCGGATTTAGGATTCTGTCCGTCTGTTTGCGGCGAACTTCTCGCCTACCGCCACAATTTTCTGTCGATGACTATTTAATCCGATGTTCAATTTCATGGTCGTCCCGCCCGGCTGCCGCCAATGCACTGTTTCAACCGGGAATAATCGCTGGGCGTTGCACGCCGCTCATATTCCTATTTATTAGCATTCGTTTTTTTATTGATTTTTCATCTCATAGATTATCGCATCTAAATACTTGTCTATTCCATTCCTCCATAGATAATTAGGATGATATGTTCTAAATGCTTTTACCCCGAAAGATGTTTCTAAAGTGCACAATTGTCTTTCGTTGAAGTTCTTAATCGGAGTAAATTTAGTAGGAGCTACCATTTCATTTATTAAATGGTCGTAATTTGGTCCAGAAAAGAAAACCAAAAAGTCAGGCTTTAATATCTCAATTTCTTTCTCAATTACTTTAAAATTTCTTTTTTGAATGTTTAAAATTTCCTTGTTGGGAGTTCCTTTTCCACACCTCCCGATTTTGACAACATTGTTCCATATCAAGCCTGAAGTGTGTAGTTCGTGTTTTTTTAATTGTTGTTTGAACCGATTTATTCCATTCCAAAATTGCCCACCATACGAATAACATCCCTTTTTTAGATAAAATTTTTTGTACAATTGGAGAAGAGGTTCAATTTCTCCGTGAAACTTTCCCGTTCCATCCATTTCCAGATGCCAACTATTAGTTTCTTGCCCAAAGAACATTATCTTCATTTTTGCATCGATGTACTCTTCACCAATTTTTATCAATAGCGGGTTGGTTGCTTTATTTTTTCCTGATAATTGTTTATTGACACAAAACGCTTGCTCAGATAATTGCGGTAAGAATTCTTCATAGAGAGTTTTAAGTTTGGCATTAGTTTTTTCCATATTCTATATTAGCTGTTAGTGGTGTTCAAAATGAATGCTAACATCTGTATATCCACTGAGTTGTGGATATATCCGCTTTACCCCGAGTAGGCAGTATCCGTTAAAACACTGATTGTGTGAAATGTATCTAATTCGTGTTTCATTGTCGGTAGTAATTAGGTTGAGTTTAAAAATGAATCGCTTTGAATTGAAAATTATCGTCAGGCTTCGTAATCAAATTTATGATATTCACTTTAAAAATCAAATATATCCAACTGATTTTGTGCCTGATCTAACCCTTTTTTAGTAACCGGCGCATAAATCCCGGTGGTTTTACTGCTCTCGTGCCCCATTAGGCTCTGTATGTAACGCAAATTGGATGTGTTTTTTATGCCGCGAGAGCAGAGCAATTAAAAGGAGCGTTCGTCTTTTCTCAAAGGAGCATTCGTCTTTTCTCAAAGGGGCGTTCCTTTCCTCGCCAAGGAGCACCCCTTTTGACACTACTTTCATTTTCTTGCTCAACGGATGGCATGGTTCCGAGAATATTTTTCGAGCTCCCTTCAGCGTTCAGAGTAACCCGAAAAATTCGACATGAACTAAATTTAAACCATTTCATATTACTTAATTGTTATTGGCCTGGTCGAATATTGCTGTTGAGCAGCAATATTCTCAGCGAATTGGCGTGTTGTTCCTGTTTTTTTCAGTTGCTCTAAAAATCAGGAACAGAAACCAGTATCTTCGTTCAAAATTCAGTTTTTTGTAGTTTCATTCGCGAAGAACAGCTAATTTTGGCAAAGCGAATCAGAATCCAGAAACTATGCACATCTTTTACACTCCTGATCTGAAAAGCTCGGTTTACACGCTCGACGAAACCGAATCGAAACATTGCGTGCGGGTGTTGAGGCTCGAAAAAGGCGACGAGGTTACGCTGGTCGATGGTCGCGGCGGATTTTTCCATGCCCGGATTGACGACCCTAACCCCAAGCGTTGCGTGGTAAAAGTTGTTCATTCGGAGTTAAATTACGGGCAGCGCAACTTCGGGGTTCATATAGCCATTGCCCCAACAAAAAACATCGAACGCATTGAGTGGTTCCTCGAAAAGGTCACCGAAATAGGCGTTAACCGCGTCACACCCTTGCTTTGCCACCACTCCGAGCGCAAGGAAATTAAGCGCGACCGTCTCGAAAAAGTAATGGTGTCGGCCATGAAACAATCGCTAAAAGCCTGCCTGCCTCAGTTAGACGAGTTGACCAAATTTACCATGTTTATTCAGCAACCTTTCGAGGGCCAGAAATTCATTGCCCATTGCGACAAACAGCATCGCGAATTGTTGAAAAATGCCATTAAACCCAACGAAAATTACCTGGTTTTAATTGGTCCCGAAGGCGATTTCTCTCCCGAAGAAATTAAAATGGCGCTTGATTCGGGTTTTGTTCCGGTGAGTTTGGGCGAAAGCCGCCTGCGCACCGAAACTGCCGGCGTTGTAACCTGCCACACCTTCAATCTGTTGAACGAATAGACAAATTTGCAACCCCTGCAAATAGATTGCTTCACTGCGTTCGCAATGACGGTACGCACGGTAAAGGCGCCTCTTTACGGGGAAGCGCGACACCTCGTCATTGGTAGTGGAATGAAATGAAGCGAAGCAATTTCAACAAAACGACATTTAAACCTAAACTAACAGATTGCTTCACTATATTCTATTTGGATGACAGACTCCGGTAAGATAAATGGAACCGGTACTAAAAATTTAACTATTGCTTTAGCTTTTCTCTGTGAATAACTCTGTGAAGCTCTGTGTTTCAATTATTCATTTTTTACACAGAGTTATTGTACTGCTTTTTATTCATCATTGACGGTATGTAAGCAGTGATGGGTTGAGTCTACCTGCACATTACCGGTTTTCCTTCTGCCACACCGTTCGCATTAAACGCATCTATTCTGAACCAGTAGGCCTTATCTTTATCCGGACAATGAATGGTTAATTTGGTGGTTGCCGGGTTTACCTGGTAGTTGTGGTAAAGTTTGTCTTTCTCAGTTCCGTACCTAATGCTGAAACCTGTGGTATTGGCCTGTTTTTTCCAGAAAAGTTTGACTGACTGCTGGTCGCGGTAATCGCGTAGTACCTTGAATTCGGTTACCTTTCTGGGTTTTCGGTACGGGCCTAAACCAAATACCCGTAACCCGGCAAGAGCAAAAGCGCCTTCAGGAACGGTATAGTTGGTAATTTTCAGGTACCGGGCTTGTACCGGGGTTTGTAGCTCGTGATAAACGGCTGGGCGATAATCTGTATTTTGTGTCTGATCAATCAGTTTTTTCCAGCTTTTCCCATTTTCAGAATATTCAACAAGGTATTGAAACGCTTTAACACTATCGCTTATATTGGGTGTAATTTTGTTCCGGCTGAAATTAATTTGCATGGCGTTTACAGTGCAAACCGATGTTAGGTCAAGGCTAAACCATTCGCCTCTTTTTCCCGATTTTGCGCTCCAAAATGTATTAACATCATCGTCAATTGCTGAAGCTTCGGGAAAAGCCGATGACGAAGATTGTGCTTGTGCTTCGTCTGAAATTAAGGCCCATTCGGGGGCCAGCTGGTCTATGTCGTTGTTTTTTCGTTGGGGTACAACAATCGGGTAATCTCCAAAATCTGATTTGGCAAACAAGTTCCCATCGTCGTCGAACCCTGCCGGGAACAGGGCCAGTTTTGTTTGCTGATTACGGCTGGAGTGAACTGAAACTGTTGCGATGTACCACCAGTTACCATATCGGTCGGTAAACGTTGAGCCCCGGCTGGCGCCCGAGATATAACCTTCAGGAATAAACGATACAGGATTGTTTCCTGCATAAGTAAATGGGCCCAATGGATTATCTGAAACATAAACTACATCGCTGTAATTGTTTACTCCTTTGTTTGTTTCGGCACACAGGTAATAGTATTTCCCGTTGTTTTTAGTTACCCACGATCCTTTGGTAGATGTGTGGCTATCGGTTGGCGCATTGTTCGCCTTTTTTGGCGTATTCTTTATCAGGTTTTTTAGCGGGCAGGTAATAGGCGAACCAACAGGGTTGAGCTGATTTTTTGTATCGAGTTCGCGGAACATAACCCCGCTGTTGTTGGTGCATCCATAATAACAGTAAACTTTTCCGTCGGTATCGGCGAATACGGAAAAATCGCCAATAAGGGCCAATAAAGGCGAATGGGCATATTCTTCCCATTTTCCATTGTCGGGGTTTTGAGTGCGGTAAATGGTGCCTGAAAACGATGAAAAAAAATAGAGCCAATTGCCAATAACCGTTGCTGTTGGTTCTTTTTTATCCTGAAAAAGGTTGCCGGCTTCAATGAATTTCCACGAAAGCAAATCGGTTGAATTCCAGTAACCACCGGCATTTGTTGCGAATAGATAGTATTTGTTGTTAAACAGTACAACTGTTGGGTCGCTAAGCGACTCGTTGCCCGAAGGTATGGTTGTAAACTGCTGGCCTAAAATCAAAGGGTTACAATACGTTTGCCCTGAAACAGGTAAAACATGAATCAGAAGGGCAAACAACCCCATCAGGACAATTTTCGCCGGTGCTTTTCCCATACACAGCTAAGCTAAAGCAAGTTTGGTATAAAAATAATCCGATTTTTTGGATTACCCGAATCCTGAAGTACAAAGTCGGGAAAATCACATCCAAAACCTAATGTCACAAACCATGAACCATTAGGTTCTATAACAGGATGGTAGAATTTAAATCGTCCGCAAGTAATGTTTTACAAAGCGAAACTCTTATTTCGGACGAAACAGCGCTACCAATCAATAGAACGGTTACGCTAATGCCTGTTCAATATCGGCAATCAAATCTTCGGCGCCTTCAATTCCTACCGAAAGCCGCATCATTCCGGGGCGAATGTTCATTTTTAGCCGCTCTTCTTCAGGAATATCACAATAAATAGTCGAATACGGGTGAATAATCAGCGATTTGTTGTCGTTCAGGTTGGTAGCACGGCGTATTATTTTTAGTCGGTCCATAAATGTAAAGCATGTTTTCTGGTCTTCCAGGTCAAAAGTCATCACCGATCCCGGAATACCGCTGAATTGTTCGACGGCCAGATCGTAGTACGGAGAATTTTTAAGTCCTGGATAATCAACGCGTTTAACAGCAGGATGGTTTTCGAAAAACTTGCCCAGCTTCATGCAGTTTTGGTAACATCGCTCCACGCGAAGTTCGAGAATATCGAGCCCGGCAATCATGTAATTGGCAGTATGGGCAGTCATTGGCATACCCATATTGCGATAGTAGTTTTTCCTCAGCCTGGCGACAAATGCATCTTTCCCGAATTTCTTGGCAAACTCAACACAATTTGGATTTTTCTTCCAGTCGTACAAACCATTGTCAATCACAACGCCGCCAAAGGCGGTAGCGCCACCCGATATAAATTTGGTGGCCGACATAACTTCCACATGTACCCCCAGCGATTTAGAGTTAAACACAACCGGTGGGGTGATGGTTGAGTCGCAAATCAGTAAGATGTTGTGTTTATTGGCAATTTCGGACAACAGGCTTAAATCGGCAATTTCGAGCTGCGGGTTGGTCACTGTTTCAAGGTAAATAGCCCGGGTATTTTCGTCGATTAGCGCTTCAATTAAATCGGTTTTGGTAGTATCAACAAATCGCGTTTCGACACCGTAAGCCGACAAACTTTGTTCGAACAGCGAAAGCGTGTGCCCAAACAGATGGCTGCCCGAAATAATGTTATCGCCCTGTTTGCACACAGCAAGCATGGTCGACGAAATGGCAGCCATTCCCGATGTTACGGCCAAAACATGGTGGGCTCCGGTCAAAACCCGCATTTTAGTTTCAAAAAATTCAACCGTAGGGTTGCTGGTGCGCGAGTAAACGTGAGCCGGATATTCGCCCCGGAAATTAGCTGCAATTTGTTCGGAGTTGGCGAAATCAAAAGCTACCGATTCGTAAACAGGGAAAGCCAGGGCGTTGTGCGGATCTTTCTTCGGGAATGGTATATTGAGCGAACGGGTTGTAAAATTTTTCATTTTCAAACGATTATCAAATGCAGGCCGTATTTTGCCACACTTGTGTTTTTTATATCGACAAAATTGATAAATAATTCAGAAAAAAGACATTCGCTTACCTACAAATACGAACGACCAATCCTGAATTAAAGTTTACGGAATATTTCGTCGATATTATTAACTCTCAGGTAGGGTAAAAGTTGATAGACTCGGATATTCAACAAAATTTAATTGTTATGCGGAATCACAATAATATTTTGTTGTTGGCGGGTTTGTTTTTATTTGCGCTGTTCTCGTGTCAGAAAGATTCTGATTTGGAGAGCGAAGAAGAACAGGTTGACAATAGTCAGTCGACTGTCGACGAAACATTATCATCAAACAGCGATGATCATGAAACTTCTGCCGATTATGTATGGGACAATTCAGAAGTAATACCGGTTGTTTTAAACGGTTCTTCAATAACTGTAAGCTCAAGTGGCGCAACGGCAAGTGGAGGTAAGTTAACCATTACATCAGCAGGGAACTATAGTTTCAGCGGTTCGCTTACCGACGGGCAGATTGTTGTAAACACAACCGATGCTGCAACAGTGCGTTTAATCCTGAATGGTGCAACAATTCACAGTTCGACAAGTGCGCCAATTTATATCAAGAGCTCTGCTAAAACAGTAATTGTACTGGCTGATAATACAACAAATAAACTCTCTGACGGAACAACTTATACCTATGATGTGGTTGCCGACGAAGAGCCTAATGCAACGATATTCAGTAAATCAAACCTTAGCATTTTCGGAAGCGGTTCGCTTACTATCGAAAGTAATTTCAACGATGCCATAAACACCAAAGACGGGTTAGTTATTAAAAGCGGTACACTTAATATTACTTCAGCTGACGACGGAATCAGGGGAAAAGATTATGTGGTTATCCGCGATGGGAACATTACTATAAACAGTAAGGGCGACGGAATAAAGTCGGACAACGACGAAAATACCGGCAAAGGTTATGTACTGATTGAAAAGGGGACCTTTGCGTTTACCACCGGAGCAGATGGTATCCAGGCTGAGACCGATGTATTAATCGACGCAGGCAAATTTACTTTGACAACCGCAGGTGGAAGCAGCCAGACTATTGCAAGTACTTTATCGGCAAAAGCTATTAAAGGAGGTGCAAGCGTGATAATCGACGATGGAACTTTTACAATTAATTCGGCTGACGATGCTTTGCATTCGAACGGGAGTATTGCAGTTAATGGAGGAACTTTTACCATTGCTACCGGCGACGATGCTGTTCATGCTGATACGGCACTCGGGGTTAGCGGAGGTAATATCTTAATAACAAGGTGTTACGAAGGTCTGGAAAGTAAAACGATCATTATTAATAAGGGCGAAATACGCCTCACTGCCAGCGACGATGGCATCAACGGTTCGGATGGAACCAGTTCAACTACAGGAGGTGGAATGGGTGGATTTCCCGGTCAGGGTGGCGGTGGAATGTCGTCGGGAAATGCTTACTTCTACATGAACGGAGGTTATGTTTTTGTAAATGCCGGGGGCGATGGTGTAGATGTTAACGGATCGTGCGAAATGAATGGCGGGACTTTAATTGTAAATGGCCCTACTGATAATGGCAATGGTCCGCTCGATTATGATGGCACATTCAAAATTACTGGTGGTACATTATTGGCTGTTGGAAGTTCGGGCATGGCCCAGGCTCCCGGATCAAGCTCATCTCAGTATTCCATTTTATTAAACCTGAGTTCGGCAAAAACGGCAGGTACTTTGGTCCATTTCCAAACCAGCGATAGCAAAGAACTGTTCACCTTTGCCCCGGCTAAGAAATACCAGTCAATAGTTTATTCTTCATCTTCTATTTCAAACGGAACATCAGTAGATGTGTATTTCGGAGGTTCATCAACTGGTACGGTTAGTGACGGAATGTATACCGATGGTACTTATTCAGGCGGAACAAAGTACACCACCATATCAGTTTCAGGAATAACAACAACAGTAACGCGATGATAATTAGGTTCATGTTTCTTCGGTTTAGCTTTTGATTCGCGAAAACGTCAGGTTTTTCAAAAAGCTGAGTTAAACCATTCATTATTTTTATCTTTGGACAAAAGTTAGAATTGAGATCGGTAGCCTGCACGTAGGTACCGATCTCTTGTTTAACTGCAAGTTTTACTTTTATTGAAGATGAAAATTGTTTTTTTTATAATGATATTCTTGCCATTACTGGCTTTTACACAAGCTAAATCGGTAAAAATTGCTGTTATGAAATATAATGGCGGCGGCGACTGGTACTCGAACCCAACCTCGGTTCCAAACCTGATAGCTTTTTGCAACGATAACCTGAAGACCAATATCGATCCGGAGCCTGGTACTGTTGAACCTGGAAGCCCGGAATTGTTCAATTACGCTTATGTCGATTTAACCGGGCACGGCAATGTATTTTTTTCTGAAGCAGAAGCTGCCAATTTACGGAAATACCTGGAAGGTGGTGGTTTTTTGCAGATTTCAGATAATTACGGTATCGACCAGTTTATTCGCCGCGAAATGAAAAAGGTTTTTCCTGAATTGGATTTTGTTGAACTTCCGTTTAGTCATCCTATATATCACCAGAAATACCAATTTCCTAACGGACTGCCCAAAATTCACGAGCACGACAACAAACCTGCACAGGGATTTGGACTAATATACAAAGGCCGGCTGGTATGCTTTTACAATTACGAGTGCGACCTTGGCGATGGCTGGGAAGACCGCTCGGTGCATAATGATCCAGAAGATATTCGCCAAAAAGCTCTTCAAATGGGAGCGAACATCATTTCGTACGTGTTTAATCAGTGATTTTTGGGTGAAGAGATCCAGGGAAATCGCTTTTAAAGATCAACCGGGAAATACTTGATAGATTTTCCTTGTACTCACCCCGTCGCATCTGCGATGCGCCACCCCTCTCTCACGAGAGAGGGGAAATCCCGAGCTTGCGAGGGATGGGGTGAGTTCCGAATAACAAAAAACACAGATCAATGATTCACCTATAACTTAAAAACGATTTCCCTGTGAAGACATCGGATTTCTGAAACTTATTCGTTTCTTTTCCTTATTTCTTCAGGATTCTGTCGTGAGTCAAAAACATCGGTTATGTAAACTTCATGTTTTTTGTAAATTATCTTATAGTTGCCACGGATAATGCTTTGGTGACCTTCATTTAAATTTATATGAATATCCTTTTCGTTGCCAAACGCTGAATGAAGCGCATCGGCCTAGGCCGGTGAGCCGAAAAACAAGTGAAGACGGCTTTAGTTGCGGTCGTTTTAATGATGAATTAATCAATTCTTCAACTTGACTAAATATTTCCTCATCATTTAGAATCATCAACTGTTCGATGATATTGAGTTTCCTTTCCTTAATATTCAACTGTTTCCTTTTTTTTATTCAAAGTTAAATCTTTTGAAGATTGTTGTAAATACGAGATTAGTTCAATCTGATCCAGTTGTTCAACTATTTTGGTTTAATGAGTGTTTTTATTTTTACTTTTGAATCTACATCAAATAACTGCTATGAATAGTTCAAGACTGTTTTTTTTATTTTGCCTTGTCGGGTTTCCTTTTTTTGTTTTTGCTCAGCCCGTTAAAAAAACAAAGGAACAAGCTAAACACGATTCGTCGTACGATTTCAAGACGATGTCGCCAACCGAAAATCCTTACTTTTTGCCATACAATCGCTGGATTTTACCGGCAGGAACGCAGGTGTATTTTGGCAATCCATCGCAGGAAAACCACGCTATGGATGTGGCGCTTTCGCCCGACGGCCAATGGGTGGCAGTGGAAGGACGATATGAAATAGTCATTCTTTCAGCCGAAACTGGTAAACTTGAAGCCAATCTTCAGTTGACAGGTTTGGTTGAAAAGCAAAGCCTGATGAACACCTTCGCCGGAATATGCTGGCTTCAGGAAAATAATCAGTCTAAACTTTTTTGGGGTGCGGTTGGTAATAAAGGTTTTTCGTATGTGCTTTCGGCTTCCTGGGATGGAAAGAAATTGGCCGGAGCTGATCCAATTCTTTTTGAGAAGGAAGAGCCTGCCGAGACGGCTTTGGTCAATGAAGTTCTGGCTGCAAACGAATCGGGAAAAAATTACCTGTATGTGGTACTAAACGGAACAAACAAGGTTGTAAAATACGATTTGGCTGACAAAACTTCAGTCTGGAAAAGTGATGTTGGCGTGGCTCCGTTCGGAATAACCAAAGCAAACGGCAAAATTTATGTAACCAACTGGGCAGGCTCGGCGCCTGATAAAACAGATATGAATGTGGCCGGCGTTCCCTGGGGTAGCGCCAAAGTTGATTCACGTACCGGTGCAACGCGCGAAGGAACAGTTTTTGTTTTAAACCCGGCAACTGGTAAAGTGTTAAAAGAAATTGTGGTTGGGCTCCATCCGAACGATATAATTGCCGGCGCAGATGGTAAAACAGTTTTTGTATCGAATGCCAACAGCGACAATGTGAGTGTAATTTCTACTGAAAAAGATGAGGTCGCTGAAACCATTTCGGTACGGTTAAATTCTGAAAAAAATGAGTTTTGGGGCGATTCACCTAATGGACTGGGCCTTTCGAAAGACCGAAAAACTTTGTATGTAGCCAACGGTATGGACAACGCACTGGCCGTTGTTGAACTGGGGCAAAAAGCTGGTGGAAATCCTTCTAAAGAAACCAGTAAAGTGAAAGGGTTTATTCCTACCGAAGCTTATCCTGGAGCAGTAATTGAGACTGTGAATAAAAAACTGTTTGTTGCCAATATTGAAGCCGAAAGCGCCAAAATTTCTACACAGGCACAAGGTTCACTAAAACTTTCTTATAATTCACATAAGCAAACTGCATCAGTTTCAGTAATCGCAGTCCCTGATGAAAAGCAACTGAAAGAATATACCAAAACGGTTGAGCAATCGAACCAGCTTTTTCGTTTGGCTTTGCTCGAAAAGATGCCACGGAAAAATATGGCCCCTGTTTGTGTTCCTGAACGTATAGGAGAACCTTCGGTTTTTAAGCATGTTTTGTACATCATTAAAGAAAACCGTACGTACGACCAAATTTTGGGCGATGTAAAAAAAGGCGACGGCGACTCGACTCTGACCGTTTTTGGCAAGCAGATTACTCCAAACACCCATGCGCTGGTCGATCAGTTTATGTTGCTCGATAATTTCTATGTCTCCGGGAAATGTTCGGCTGAAGGGCACCAGTGGACTGATGCTTCTATTGTAACCGACTATGTTGAAAAGGATGTTCGTGCCTGGATTCGCAGTTATCCGCATGTTCAGGAAGACGCACTTGTTTATACTCCTGCCGGTTTTATCTGGGACAATGCCATTAAGCATGGCAAAAATGTTCGCATTTATGGCGAAGCCTCAACTCCGCAATATGACGAGAAGCACACATGGACAAGTATTTATCATACTTTTTTGAATAACGAAAAATTTGAATTTACAAATCACACCACCATTAAACCGGTTGAAGCCATTCTCAGTCAAACTTATCCTTCGTATGACGATCATCGCATACCTGATGCCTTGCGCGCTAAAGCATTTATCGATGAGCTTAAAAAATATGAAAGTATGGAAGGCGACCAGTTGCCCGAATTGATGGTGATGGCTTTACCCAACGACCACACCGGCGGAACTCGGCCAGGCTTGCCAACTCCGCGAGCCATGGTTGCCGACAACGATCTGGCCTTGGGGCATATCATTGAAGCCCTCAGCAAAAGCCGTTTTTGGAAAAATACAGTTGTTTTTGTTACTGAAGACGACTCGCAAGGTGGATGGGACCATGTTTCGGCCTACCGGACCGTGGGAATGGTGATTAGTCCATACTCGCGTACAGGTACCGTAATTCGGGCAAACTACAATCAGCCGTCGATGGTGAGAACTATTGAGCAGATTTTGGGTATGCAACCCATGAATATTATGGATGCCACTGCCAAACCCATGTTCGACTGTTTTGTATCGAACCCAGATTTAACGCCTTATGAGGTTGTAAAAAACCAGATTCCGCTTGATGAAATGAACCCGCCACTTTCGGCATTGAAAGGTGAGGCTTTGCACTTCGCAAAAAAAAGCATGGAACCACAGTTCGATGGTATTGATTCGGGCGATGACCAGCTTTTCAACCGAATTATCTGGTACGCTATGAAAGAAAAGTCTAAATTTCCGAAACGCTATTGCGGAAAAGATGACGATGATTAAAGATTGAAGTTCGTAAGCTTTATCAGAAAGTAATTGGCATTTTTCTAAATGACGTTCAGCGAAAGGAAGACAACAACATTAGTTATACACTGGTTTCTGGCCTTTTTATGGTCTATTCCAGATTTTTGACTGAATTGGAAGGAATTTATTACTTCGATTCACCATTAAATGCACTAAAAGAGCCTTTCAACAAGTATATGAGACCTTTTTCAGAATTGGTAACAAAAGATATCTGGAGTTTGCTATCCACGTAGTTTCGATCTTCTTTTTTGGGATTCTATTTCATCTTTTGCCAGTAAAATCCTGTTGATGTGATCTTTATTGGTTAATCTGCTTTTTATAATCTCGCAATATTCTGTTTCCAGTTCAGTTCCGAGCCATTTGCGTTTGTATGCTTCAGCAACAGCGTAAGTAGTTCCTGATCCACCAAACGGATCGAGGATTACACTATCGGGATTAGATGAAGAAAGAATTACTTTTCGCAATAGTTCCACTGGTTTTTGGGTTAAATGACCAGTTTTTTCCCACGATCCGTTTGATATTGTTGGGATTTCAAAAACATCTTTTGGCTTTGCTCCCAGCGGATTAGGAGTCCATTCGTAGTTCGTCTTCTTGCCGTTTGCAAATTGCGATGTTTCTGCTTGTCCGCGTTCTGGATATTTTAATGTGTGTTCGTTGTATGGAATTCTTACCTCATCGATATTGAAAATAAAATCCTTACTTTTTCGCAGGTGCAAAATACTTTCGTGCGAACGTCCCCAATCGCTTCCCAGGTTTCCTTTGTTCCGATAAAACCATACTAACCATTTGCAACCCTGAAAAAGATTTGATGTGCTCCACTTTAAATCGGCAAGAATTTCGGAAAAACCACAGATGTACAACGAACCGGTTTTCTTCAGTACCCGATGGGCCTCTTTTATCCACATTATGCTCCATTCAACGTATTCTTTCTGAGACGAGAATGTGTCCCATTCCGCTTTTTTAATGTTGTACGGAGGATCGGCAAAGATTAGGTCGACCGACTCATTTTCCAAGGTTTTTAAAAATTCTATGGCATCATGTTGATATAGTTTTCCAAATTCTGTTTCAAAATAAGGTTCAGCTTCTAGTTCCAAAAAATTCGGATTGTAATACTTTAATTCTAGCTGTAACTCTTCAACCATCTCTAATACAATATTTTCAGGATAAACCCGATAATTATTTATAGGATGCCTGATACTTTCAAATTTTTTAGATTTATCCCATCTTCTCAAGGTCTCACTACTCACACCCAGCATTTTAGCAGCTTCTCCAACTTTTATGCATTTTCCCATAGTTTCAAGCAAAACCTTATACAAGGTTATACAACAAATATATAAATTGATTTTTAAAAAGGTGTTTATTTATATAAAAAAGTAGGCCGAATAAATAATGACATTTGCTGAATCATATCCTACAAAAGCTTATATGATGTTACTGTTTGATAATCATCAACAGTAAATGAATAACGATACAGACCGCTTATTCAAAATTCTTTGTACTTTTGGCTCGTTTTTTAGAGTAATTTTCATGAGTGAGGGAGGATTTAATAGTCTGGTTTATTCAAAAAATGTAATTGAATTTATAACTGTTGCTAACGAATATTGTAGTTTCCTTGAAAGGGCAGAAGAAATGGAATCAGCCGTTTTCCTCGGAAGCTTACAAAAATTACTTCCACTTCTGTATCTTAAAGCAAGTTTAATTCCGAAGTTTGAGTTTGAACCGGAGGACGATCTTGAAAAATATGTTACCGAAGTCGAATACAATGTCATTCAACAAAATGTAGCAACCCATACTGGTCCCGGCGACGATTATCAGGAGGTATTTCTTCCCGGAATGCAATTTAGCGAATCGGCTCTTACATCGAGTATTGCTGAAAATATTTCAGATGTTTATCAGGATATTAAGGATTTGGTAATGTCGTTCCGTACCCTTAACGAAGATGTGATGGAGCAGGCTCTTTGGGAGTGTCAGCAAAATTTTGCCGGTATATGGGGTCAAAAATTGGTGAATTGCTTAAGGGCATTGCATAACCTAATTTATTCCGAAGACCATTTAGATGATGAATCTGTTCAGAATAAAAAGCAGAAAAGAAAAGGGAAAAGTAATGACAGAACCCCCGATTGGCTGAACGATCGGTTTTCTTATCAGGGAGAATAAATAATGTACAGGGAAAGTATAGATAAAGAGGAATTAGCTGAATTGCCACTTATCCAGTTTGAAGGAAAGATTAGTTTGGTAGAAACAAAAGAAGATTATATTGCTGCGTTGGAGTATTTATCGAAGCAGGAAATGCTTGGTTTTGACACTGAAACAAAACCTGCTTTTAAAAAGGGTGTTATCAACGAAGTTGCTTTGCTTCAGCTTGCTACAAATGAAAGGGCGTTTCTGTTTCGCCTGAATAAAATGGGATTGCCCAATGGATTGAAAGGAATTCTTGAAAATCCTGAAATCCTGAAAATTGGAGTTGCCATTCGCGATGATATTAAAGGTTTACAAAAACTGAATGGTTTTAAACCAGGTGGTTTTGTCGAACTTCAACAGCATGTGAAGGAGTTTGGAATACAGGATTTCAGTCTGAAAAAATTATCTGCAATTGTACTGGGCTATCGCATTTCAAAAGCTCAACGTATTACCAATTGGGAAGCTCCCGATTTGACAGAGGCACAGCAGATTTATGCAGCAACCGATGCCTGGATATCGCATCGTATTTTCGCATCGCTCAATCAGTAATAATTATTTACTACGTCTATGTTTATGTCTTACAGGCATAATTAGTATTCCTGAAATATTTCAAAGTATTAATTTTCAAGCTTACATGAACGAAAAAAACATAAGTTATACCCAATCTGAATATAGTAGGGTTATCCTGAAATCGGGGAAAGAACAATCGTTGCTTCGTTTCCATCCGTGGATATTTTCGGGCGCTATAAAAGAAATTAAGGGTAGGGTAGAAGAAGGCGATGTGGTTGAAGTGGTTTCCAATCAGGGCGAATTTTTGGCCATGGGACACATTCAGCCCGGATCAATCGCAGTACGTATATTTTCGTTTGAACAGGTTGAACCCAATTTGGCGTTTTGGAAAAGCAAGCTCGAAAAGGCTTTCGATGTCAGGGTAAAACTGGGGCTGGTAGATAATCCTGAAACCAATGTTTTTCGGCTTGTTCATGGCGAAGGCGACGGTTTGCCTGGATTGATCGTTGATTTTTATAACGGCACAGCAGTATTGCAAGCCCATTCGGCGGGTATGTTCCTTGTGCGTGAAACAATTGCACAGGCATTAAAAGAGGTGATGGGCGAACGGTTGGTGGCTGTGTACGACAAAAGCGAAAAAACGGTTCCGTTTAAAGCTGGGCTCAATGCTAAAGATGGTTACCTGGTTGGTAAATCGGAAATTTTTGAGGTTAAGGAGTACGGTAACCGATTTAAAGTGGACTGGGTTGAAGGCCAGAAAACGGGTTTTTTTGTCGATCAGCGTGAAAACCGCCGGCTAGTGCAGGAATATTCGCATAACCGCAATGTGCTGAATATGTTTTGCTATTCGGGAGGATTCTCGTTTTACGCCATGCGCGGTGGTGCCAAACTGGTACATTCGGTTGACGCTTCGGCCAAAGCAATTGATTTGACCAATATAAACGTACAGCTCAATTTCCCGGAAGATTCGCGACACGAAGCATTTGTCGACGATGCATTCGACTTCATGGATAAAAACAAAGACAAGTACGATCTGATCATTCTCGATCCGCCGGCATTTGCCAAACATATTGGCGCATTGCCTCAGGCATTAAAAGGGTATAAGCGCCTTAACCTGAAAGCTTTTCAGCAAATTGCTCCCGGAGGAATACTGTTTACATTCAGTTGCTCTCAGGTGGTTGGGAAAGATAAATTTCGCGAAGCTGTTTTCTCGGCAGCTGCCATTTCAGGACGAAAAGTTCGTATTTTAAACCAGTTGGTTCAGCCTGCAGATCATCCGGTTGATATGTATCATCCCGAAGGCGAATACCTGAAAGGTTTGGTGCTGTATGTGGAATAAAGAAGTTATTAAAATTACAGGAAATAAATTTAATTCAATAAAAAACGTAATAGCACCGTCTCTTTCGAGAACAATGCCATTTTCGTATACGATCCAGCTATTGATTCAGAAGTTCCAGCGGGTAAAATTGATCAGGGTATTTGCCCTTTAAATCGTGGAGAACATACTTGTCGACACCGTTTTCCTGAACGACATATTCGTCAGGGTTAGAAGGGTTTGTTTTTAGTTTGAACATGCTCATATCCAGGTAGGCGCCATTCTGAATAATGTAAAAACTTTTGAAATCATTCGACAAAGTCCAGTGTAAGCCAGTCGTGGAACCTGGAACAATTCGGCATTCGAGCCATTTGTTTTTTTTTGTCTCGGTACTGTAAAAACCGTAGCATATTGTTGTGGCACCTGACTTTTGTTCATAAAAAAGCAGGTCAAGTTTATTCGGAGTTTTTAGCGCTTTAACATCGTCTGTAACGTTATTACCATCAAAATCTTCTACCTTGAAAAGGCCGCCATCCAACTTCATAACAGCAAATTCCGATAGGTCATCATCAAATAAGTTGGAATAATTTGTATTCTCAGTTTTTGACTCGTTTGTGCCTGTGTTTTGCGCAGAAGTCGTGCCCGCATATACGGCGGCAATAAAGGAAGTAAGGGCGATTATTTTTGCTTTCATATTTTTTTTAGTTTGAAATTAAAATTACATCAGAAACAGTTTTGGGCTGCGGCTTGGTTGAAAGGTTTTTTACAATTGAGGCCAGGAGACCAGTTGAGGTTGATTCGATAGCCGAAATTTTTTCACCTTCAGGTGTCAAATTAGCTTTATCAATCACAAAGGTTGAACCCGATAGCTTGTACAGGTTTTTGTCGTTTCCGGCAATGAGATAAACATTGCTTCCGGTGAATTTGATTTCTTTATATGTGCGCATAGTACCTGAAGTAATTGGAATGGAAGCTGGTAAAGTCACGCCGGTTTTCACGACTTCGATGGCCGATCCGGTAAACTTGTATATGTCCAGAATGTCAGAATCATAATGCTTTACAACCATATACGGGTTATTCAGGTTATTCGGGTTTTTATGCAGCGATATGGAATGCTTGTACTCGTTTGATAGTGTTTTGCCAACACTGCCAATTCCAGTTAGGGTTGTCAAAGGGCTGAACGAAGTTCCGTTAAAGCTGACGATGTTAATTCTTCCGTTATCAGGCGAATAATCATAACTTAAGTAAGCCCAGAAGATTTTATCCGAATTTCCAGCCTTCGATGCATGATTTGTTGAATTCATATCTTTATAACTATCTTGTCCGTAGTCAATTTGGGAAACTAAAGAGCCGGTCCACTTCATCGTCGCCGAATCATATTTGTAAAGCATTGGGCGACCATAATTCGAATTAAGTCCCATACTTAGCATGACATACTGCCCGTTCAGCAAAAACATGTATCCCTGGTTGGCCTTATCGGCGTATGGCCCATTATGGGTATTCAATGAATGGTTGTGAAAGGTTCCATCGACAAAGCCGTAGGTTCCGCCAAACATTGAACTCCCATAGCTATACGAAACCAAATGATTATTGACAATTTCGAATTCGTTACCCAGGTAAATCGAGTTAAACCCAACTCCTCCACTTTGAGCAACCACATAATCGCCTCTACATCCAATAAATCCGCCTGAAAATTGCATGAAAATGGCAGGAACCGAGTATTGGGCAATTACTGATATTTCGTTGTTCGATTCAATAATCTTGTAAATTTCAGCCGTATGGTTGTTATTGTTGTCGTTTTCGCGGTTATATAACCTGAATTTAAAAGTGACGCCACTGCTTGTGTAATATGATTTTGCTGTAGCTGTTTCTTTTGCTGAGGAACCTGAATCAGTTTGTGTGTCGCCAATCGTTTCACCATCCTGATCTTTTGAACATGAAGTAAAAAGCATTACCAATAATGCAATTCCAGAGATAAATATTGTTCTCATGATTCGATGCATTAAAGGTTATACTGAACGCCAAAACCTAACTGGTCGCTTTTGAATGAAGAAGTACCACCACTGGCATTGGTCCATGAGAATTTGCCGAAATCGAAAAACGCATTAACCGTCCATTTTCCTGATTCAGAATGAAAGATCTGCGGTTGTAAGCCCCAGCCAACGTATTTCATGGTTCGGGATACAGTCACATCCTGAAATCCGGTTTCGGCGTAATCCGTTTCCAGAATCTTCCCGAAACCAACTCCGTAATCAAAATGCAAACTGTTGAGGCTGGCAGCAATACCTATCCAAACCGGAATTTCGAGAAGAAAAGGTAATTTTTCAGGAAGTACTTTCTCCAGCGCTTCATAAAAATCGCCGGAAGCCGAAAATGGATAAATACGGGCTCTTAGATTGGGTACCGACACTTTTAGTTGGGTAAGGTAGTCGCTTGAAATGAAATTGGCCATATCAAAACCTGAAACGCCGGCCAATTTAACACCGAAATGGTTTTTTTGCGACAATCCAAGGAAATAACTCACTTCGCCGTTAAGTATGGGTTGCATTTCTTTCCCGGATACAGCGGCTTTCCCAAGGTCGTCTTTGGGTTTCGAAAACGATGTTCCGAAGTTCAGTTTTATTCCTAAGTTTTTATCCTGACTAAAAGCAAAAGTGACAGTCAAGTTGAGTATCAGGAAGATTGAAATTTTTCTGTTCATTGTAGTAGTATTTTTTTGATGTTCGTTGTGGATTAATGTTGGAAGTAGAGAACTTTGCTGTTACTGCAAAATACTCTATTCCAGGAGATTTGAGTTGGAAAAAGAATTAATGTGTGCTTAACTTGGTTACGACTTTCTTTTCGTACACATACACGAAATTACCATCGCGCGATAGGGTTGTCATGGCTCCTTTGCGGGCTTTAAAATCTTTGTATTTGCAGGTATTCAGGTCGAAAGTGCCAATGTCTGCGCCTTCGGTTTTCATTACAAGTATATTGTCTACCCTGTCCTCGTATTTAGAGGTGCGATATTTCCCTGAATTGATCAGATCGCCTGAATTGGCGTTAAACGTAGATACACCCTTTTCGCCAACAACTACAATCATATTGTCGTTGAACGGTTGAATTTGAGTGGCAAGCCCAACGCCGCCTTTGGTAACCGGCGATTCATATTTTTCTTTACCAGTTGCCAAATCGATCGAATAAAGCGCTTTCCCGCTACAAACAATCACATTGTCACCAAAGTTGATCATGTTCGTAATCCCTTTCCTGAAACGCTCCGATTCCCAAACCAGCTTTCCGTCGGCGGTGTTCAGGGCCTGCACGCCGCATGGGTTTATGTTGTCGAAATCAATTACATATTCGGTGATGACCTGGTCGGCTGTGCGGGTAACTTTCATGTACTGTTTTTCGACAATACCACCAATTTGCAACAGAACTTTATCATTAACAACTCTCATTCCGGGAATGGCTTTTGCGCCTTTTATTTCAGGCGAAGTCCACAGTAATTTTCCGGTATTCAGGTCGTATTTTTTGACATACTGGCTACTTTTGCTCTGCATATCCAAAACATACACATCTGGTCCAACAACTACCGGATCGGCCACAGCGCCATAAACCCCAAATGTTTTGGCTCCTGCCGGTTTTCCAATGATGTGTTCGGGAGTAAAATCGTAAGCTGCCGACCATACTTTTGCCCCGGTTTTGTAGTCGTAAACCTGAAGGCCATTCAGGCGAAGGAAAACTTTGTCGCCAACAACACTTAGGTCGTAAACAAACTGACGCGAAATTATTTTGCGTTCAGCGCGTCCTATGTATGTATTTTCCCAAAGTATCTGTCCGGTTTTCAGGTCAATTTTGGCAATCTGGTTTTTTAATCCTGAAAAGAGTGCGCCCAAAAGTGAAGGAACAAAATTGACCATTGTGAGCGTGTGGTCGGTTTTGTCGAAACTGTATTTGCCCACAACTCCCCTGAATTTTTCGGTACTCCAAAGTTCTTCGCCGGTCCGGGCCCGAATGTAAACCAGTTCTTTTTTCATGGCAATGGCGAAACAATCTTCTTCACCAATATAGGTGACCGATTCTTCTGTAATATCCTGGTATTTATCAGTTGTCCAAAGAGCTTCACCGGTTTCCAGGTCCATACAGGCAATTTGGTCTTTGCCCATTTTACGGTCGAAAAGGAAGATGGTGTTTGAATTCCAGAATGGAATAAGCTCGTCAATTTTTTTCAGTTTAGGAGCTATTTCACTGAAACGCTTTTCCCAGATCACTTTACCGGTGTTATTGTCGAAAAGAGAGATTTCCTTGTCGGATGCGGCATAGCTGTGTTCGCCTTCCAACGAAGTTCCTGAATGTAAAATTTGGTGTCCAAGTTTGGTTTCCCAAATTACCGACATGTCTTCCTGCGCCATTGCACAGACTGCAAAAAGCAGGAACGCTGCAAAAGTTAAAAGCTTTTTCATAGTCATTAAAATTTAAAAGTATAACTGAGTTTGTAATCCTTGTTTTTTGGCATTTTAAAGCTGAATTGGAATTCGAGTAACTTGTCTTTCAGCTTATTTTGAGAAAGAATATTCCCATCTTTTTTGTCCTCGACAAAAACCGAAATTACCTGACCTTTGTTCCGAAGTGTAAGTAACATGGTGTATTCGCCAGTGATGTGGTATTTCTGGCTGAACTTATAGAGTGAACCTTCAGGTTGGTTTAATGCCCGCTCTAGTTCTGCTGTAGCATGTTTAACTACATCATCGGTTGATTCAAATAATATAGTTTTTTGAGCATACAGGGCTGCGCAAAACACAAGCAGTATTGCTGTAAATAATATTTTCATTTTTCAGTATTATTGGGTTCAAAATTCCATTTGATTAACTGATTTCCCATTCCAACAAGGATCGAATGGTTGTCGGGCAGAAACACAAAAGCAGGACGTGAGCTGTTTATAATCCTTTCTCCATCAGCTTTTTCGAAGAGGCGATGGGCCAGCTCAAATCGTTTTTCGAGCGAAGCTGTTTCGTAATTGTACAAATGGATTTCCTGAAATCGGTTTCCTTTCGAGTTGATGGCAAAATAGCGGTGGTCATTGCCAATCTTCATATCGGGCTGATTCATCGACATGGAGGTAAACCCTTTGCGTAGCGGTTGAATAGAGGGTACGTCAATCAGGTTCACATAGCTGAGATGATGATTGTTTTCTTGTATTCGAATATCGGGCGTTTGGAAAACAACCAGAATATCTTCACCGGGGAGAAAGTTCAGGTTATAAACCAGGTCGTAAAATTCGGCAACGGTTTTTATTTTTTCTCCGGTTGCTGTATCGTACAAACCTACAACCTGCTTGAATTTGACCGCATTTTTCAGCCCTTTTTTATCTTTTTTAAACTGGCTCTTAAATTCGTTTGGATCTATAATTTGCGAAACAGCCAATATTTTTCCATCGGGACTGAGGGCTATCGCATTGGCCGCTCCAGGTATAGTTAACCATTTAATTTTTTCACCAGAAGGAAGTTGCCAATAGGTAATTTCGTCTTTATTCAATGAAACGGCCAGTTTTTCGTCGGCTGAAACAGTTACATCCTGAATTTTGGAGAATTTTATAATAGTTTGGCTTGATACAGGATCAATAATTTCGTAATCAATAGATCGGTCTTTATTTTGGCTGAAATCCGAAAAACCAATTTCTTGGGCTATCAGGTATTTACCAGTTGCAGAGAAACTCAAACGCGATCCCGAGTTCCATTTCCCGGCATTAATCTCGTTGATAATCTTTCGGTTTTGCCAGTTGATAATTTTGATCGGTTCTGATTTACTGAAACTTATAGCAATTGTTTCCTGGTTTGGAGAAATTGCTAACCCGGAAATTTCTGATTCACTGCTTATCAGTTTAATCCGTTCGAAATCTGAATTGGAAGTTTGACTAAATAATAATGGGCTAAATAAGCTAAATAAGGTAAGTGCAGTTAGTTGTCTGATCCTGATTTTGTTTTTAAAGCCTGCCATAACCAAACGAGTTAAAGGTTAAAAAACAGAGCTTCCGTCAGTGTAATTGCTCTTAACTCAAAACACCCTCAGTAATTTTAGCCTGAACGGAAACTCTGTGATAATTTCTTTAATCGTAGAGTGGTGTTTTGGTATGTCATGTATGCAATTACATGGTCAAAAGTAGAATAAGACTTATAGGTCTGAAATACCGTATTTTTCGTAATTAACTACGACTTTTACCGTATATTTTGGGAAGTACCTGAATTTATAAAGACCACTACTGACCAACTAAAAAGAAGAGATTTTTCGCTTTCCCATGAATGATAGGTACTTTACTGGGTTTCACTGTATGTAAAGGCTGGTTTTAGTTGGTCAACAATGATAAAAACGAGGCTTCAAAGTATAAACAGATTAGATTTTGAGAAGATATTTTCTGTGAAACGAAGTGATTTGTAAGTTATTGACTTAAGTCCTTGGGTATTTTGTTTCTTAGGCGCTCTATACAATCCCATTTCGGATGGCATAGCTAATTAGCCCGGCAATGTTATTTACATTTAGTTTTTTCATCAGGTTGGTACGGTGGGTATCTACGGTACGGTGGCTTATAAACAGCTGATCGCCAATTTCCTTGTTCGAAAAGCCTGAAGCAATTAACCGTAGTATCTCAGTTTCGCGGTCGGTAAGTAATTCGTTTTTTTGTTCGGTATTGTCTACTGATGAGGGTTTTAGTAGCGCCAGGGTAACATCGGTAGAAAAATACGATTGCCCGGCTGTCACTTTTTTGATGGCCTCAAGCAATTCGTCTTGCGAGCAACTTTTAAGCAAATACCCGTTGGCGCCCAAATCAATAAGGTTTTTGATCATGCCGGCTTCGTTGTGCATCGACAGAATAATCACCTTAACGCCCGGGTTATTTTTATTGATTTCTTTAAGCGCATCAATGCCATTCATAACCGGCATATCAATATCCATGAGCAAAACGTCAATCGGAATAAAGTTGAGAATACGCAATGCTTCGCGACCATTGTTTGCTTCGGCAGCTACTTTAATTTCCGGTTGATCCTTTAGAAGCGATTTCAATCCGTCGATAATGATCTGGTGGTCGTCGGCTAAAAGTAAATTTATCTTGTTCATATTATTGGAGTTCTGATGGTTATTGTAGTACCTTTCCCCGATTCCGATTCGAAGTGCAGGTGACCATTGACGGCGTCAATGCGACTGGCCAAATTTAAAAGTCCAATGCCATTTTTACCTTGTATGTTAACATTAAAGCCAATACCATCGTCGGTAACATTTAAAACAACATGAGTATTGAGTTTGATAAGTTGAACATTAACCTTCCGGGCTTTGGAATGCTTAATGATATTGCTTATCAGCTCCTGAAGCACCCTGAATAAAGCCAATTCTATTTTTTCAGCTATTCGCTCTGTAAATCCCGAATGCTCGAACTGAACTTTCAATGATGAATTTTCGAAATTAAGGTTCAGCATTCCTTCTATTGCCGGAACCAGCCCAAATTGCTCAAGTTCTTTAGGTATCATCTGGTGCGAAATGTTCCTAACTTCGGCGCCTGCATTACTAAGCATTTTTTCAACTTTCTGAAATTCAGGAAGCAATTCGGGTTGTTCTATTTTTTGAGCCAGACTTTGGTAGTTGAATTTAATGGCGCCAATGGTTTGGCCAATCCCATCGTGTAATTCTTTGGCAATCCGTCGCCGTTCTTCTTCCTGAGCCTGAAACACTGCATTTATCCGTATTTCTTGTTCTTTCATCCTTTCAGCATTAACGGCAGCTTTTTGCCTTTGCTGATGTCGGTAAAAAAGAAAAATACCGGCTCCTGTAATGGAGATAATCACAAATACCAGTAACCAGATTTCGGTTTTACGTTGTTGTAGTTTTATTTCCGCAACTTCTTTATCTTTTTTGACGAGGTTAAAATCCTGTTCCAGCTTATCAGTTTCGTATTGCGTTTGGACATCAAGAATTTGTTGCTTTAGCCTTGCATCATAAACCGAATCTTTCATGGCAATGTATTGACGCATCAACATAAACGAGCTGTCGGTTTGTTGAGTCAGGGCTTTCAGCTTAGCAAGTTCGAGCAATGCACTTAGTTCTTCCTCTACCACATCAAGCGATTGTGCCAGTTTCAACGATAGGTTCAAAACTTTTGCAGCGTCTTTGTAGTGCCGTGTTTGGGTATAAACTGTACCAATGCGCGAGAGGGTGGAGGATATCCCTTTGGAGTCGCCAATTTTTTCCTTAATGTGAAGTGATTCTGTAAATAATTCAATGGCCTTATTGTAGTTTTTTCGGGCCATATAAATGTTGCCAATGTTGCTTAAATTGGCGCTTATCAGCTCCTCTTTTTTTAGTTGCCGGGAGAGAAGTATTGCTTTTTCATAGTTGTTTATAGCCTGGATAGTGTCGTGCAAACGAGCATATAAATTAGCCATATTTCCATAAGTAGTAGCTTCTCCTTCCTGGTCTTTCAGCCTAATACGGTACTCCAGCGCCTGGTGGTGATACTCCAGGGCTTTTTGGTAATTTCCCAAATTCTGGTGAATGATGGCAATGTTATTCAAACAGTAACCTATGTATTTGTCAAGCTTTAGTCCCTGGTATAATTTCAGTGCATCAATCTGGTTTTGAAGGGCGTCTTTTAAACGGCCTTGCTTTTGGGCAATGATACCCAGTTTGTTGTAAAGAGCTGCAATTCCAACTGAATCGTTTAACTGTTGCCTTATTTTCATAGCTTCGTTCAAGTAGTTGATTGCACTGCGGAAATTGGCTTTATCAATGTAAATAATGGCTATGTCGTTGTAAGCTTGAGCAATACCTTTTCTGAAATTTAACTGCCGGGCAAGCAAAAGCGCCTGCTGCCCAAATAACAAAGCCGAATCAGCCGATTTAAAACGGTAATTCCAGCACAAATCACTCAACTGTTTTACTTTGTTACTATCGGGTTTGGTATTCAGAATTTTCTGAATTTGAGTGTTTGTTTCTCCTGAAACAGGTTTGAGAACGTAAAAAGTAAAAAGTAGAAAAGCGAAAGTAGTAAGGACCTTCATTTTGGGCTTTTTTCTCATAAACATCGTTCTCAAAAAAAATGTTTATGAAAAACAAAAAAATGAAGTGACTTTTATCTATTATCGATTAAGGGCAAGCTGGAAGTATTTTTACAAACTTCATATTTGTTAAAAAATCTTGCATTTCGCCATTTATCCAATCCGGTCGGTTACCCTTTTGGTCATATATTTGGCAATAAATACAATTCCATAAAGCGCAATTGATGTTGTAGTAGTATTTTCCTTTGTATTCAATTACTTCAACGTTGGTGTATTTACAATGATCAAACTCCGAAGTTAATTCTGTAACTTTAGTTTGGAGCCAATAGGGGAGTTGGTCATCAGGCAGGTTTTCTTCTTTTTTGCATCCTTCTCCGGCAATCAGACACACTAAAAGGATAAGGATAGTTAATGGTTTCATTGACAAAAGGTTTCAGCTAATTTAAAGATTTATTTTTATAGCTTTTCATTTAACTAAGAAATGAGAATAAAATAATGTTGCATTCTTATTACTTAGATGTTTTTTCCAGAGAAATAGTTGCCTCAATTTGTTATTTATTTCGTCTATACATTGAAGTGAACTTAAACAATGATTTTATCTAAAACAACCATAGGTATCACAGAACTTTCGGCTGATTCAACAGCAATGTTAAAACGGATTATTTTACTGACCATGCCGGTAATTGGGTCGTCGTTTATGACGATGGCTTACAATTTCATTAATATGATTTTTGTAGGTCGGTTAGGAAGCGACGCCGTTGCAGCAGTGGGTTCTGCGAGTTTTTTTATGCATTTGGGATGGGGAATTTCGGCACTGTTAACCGTTGGCACAGGTATAAAAGTATCTCATGCCATTGGCGCCGGGAACATGCAATTGTCGAGAGATTATGTTCGTAGTGGCATTCTGTCGTTGACTTTATTGGGTGTGTTTTACTATTCCTTTTTATTTCTGGCTTCTGATAAGCTAATTGGATTGATTAAGCTGAACAATCCGGGTATTGAAAAAAGTGCCATTGAATACCTGGTTATTGTAGGATTAGCGGTTTTATTCACATTTCAGAACTTGTTTTTCACCAGCGTTTTTATTGGAGCCGGAGACAGCAAATCGCCATTTCGTATCAATGCAACTGCCCTGGCAACTAATATTTTATTCGATTATCTCTTGATTTTTCAGGCCGGAATGGGAATAAAAGGAGCTGCTATAGGAACCATTATGGCGCAGGGTTTGGGAACATTCATGTTTTATCGGCGCTTGCAAAAATCGGATAGACTGAACCCCAAAGGGGCAACATTTCGTCGTTCGCTTCTTCTCGAAATTGTTCGTTTGGGAGTGAGTCCAACGGTACAGCGGGTTTCGTTTACTATCGTGGCCATTGCAATGGCGCGCATCATTAGTACATGGGGGCCAACAGCTATCGCAGTACAGAAAATTGGTATTCAAATCGAAGCCATTTCATATATGACTGCCGGAGGATTTTTATCAGCGCTTTCTACAATCTCTGGTTTGGCCTACGGTGCTGGCGATTACCGAAAACAAGGTCAGGCTTTTCGTTCGGGCATACTAATTGCTTTCGTGTTGGGCACAGTTACCTCAGTAGTACTTATAGTGTTTGCCCAGCCACTGTTTTCTATTTTCCTGAACGATAAAGAAAGTTTGACAATGGGCCGCGAATACCTTATAATTCTGGGTTACTCCCAATTATTTATGGTTTTGGAACTGGTTTCAACTGGTGCATTTTTTGGCTGGGGAAAGACCAACATTCCGGCTATAATTGGTATAGTTTTTACTGTTTTACGCATTCCGATGGCACTGACATTTATTCAGTTTTGGCAGAATGAACTTTCGTCGGTCTGGTGGAGCATTAGCATCAGCAGTATGCTGAAAGGAATAATTCTTTCGGCGCTGTTTGTTGTTCTTTTTAAAGCATTTATCAGAAAACAAAAAGTTGGAACCACATAGGCACATCGAACACAATTGAAAAATTTAAATAGACATTTGTTGAATATTGTCAGATGCCAGAGGCATCGAATGTGTATAGAAAGATGGATGTGAGCAGGGGTTCGACGCCCAAGGAGTCGCATGTCTATGCTCTGATAAATTTATATAAACATACAAACCCGCTGGGTTTATGAATAGTGTAACGAATAAATGTCTAATTCAATAGAAAAATATAACTATGTGACCTATGTGTCGACGTGGTCCATAAAAATATAAACATGAAACAATTTGCACTTAATTCAATCAAAAGCAATATTTGGCTTGAAGGTTTATTTGGTCTTGAGAAGGAAAATTTACGTGTTGACAAAGGTGGAAATCTTGCGCTGACACCACATCCGGCTATTTTTGGCAATAAACTAAAGCATCCATATATCACAACCGATTTTTCGGAGAGCCAGGTAGAAATGATCACACCGCCGTTGCCAGACGTTGCGCAGACGGTCGGTTTCCTCGAAACAATTCATGATATTGTCAGTCTCGAACTAGTTGATGAATTGCTTTGGCCGCAGAGTATTCCTCCTATTCTGCCTTCCGATCAGCAGATACCTATTGCCAGTTACGACGACGATGGTCGTGAAGCCCGTGAATACCGTGAGTTTCTGGCGCAAAAATATGGCCCCAAAAACCAGTTGTTCTCTGGAATTCATTTCAATTTTTCTTTCAGCGAAAAACTGCTTAAATTGCTTTATAACAAAACGAACACCAGCCTTTCGTTCGATGAGTTTACCGATGATGTTTATCTGAAAACAGCTCGCCAGATGTTGCGTATGCGTTGGTTGTATGTTTTGCTATATGGTTGCAGTCCGGTAGTCGATCCGTCGTTCGAACTTCGGTGCAAAATGGCGCCTTACCCGGTCGATAAAAACGTAATAGCCCTTTCCATCCGAAACAGTTGTTATGGCTATCAGAATTTCGACGATTTATATCCCGATTACAGCTCGGTACCAAATTACAAATCGAGCATTGGGCAAATGGTAAATGATGGTAAAATTGCTGCAGCCAAAGAATTGTATTCACCCGTACGTCTAAAATTTCTGAATAATTCAGAACACATTTCATACATCGAATTTCGTTTCATTGATATTGATCCGACTTCGAAAACAGGTACCTCTGAAGAAGCATTACGCTTTTTGCATGCACTGGCAGTATATGGATTATTGACCAACGAACCTGATGACTTTGGGGCAGAAGCTCAGGCAAAGGCAAATCTATTTCATACAGGCGTGGCTATGTATGGGTTAAGCACTTTCCCATATCAGGTTGATGATCATGGTACTGTTTTAAATGTATGGCAGAAAGCGCAGCAAGTAGTTTTGGAAATAGTTGGGAAATTTGGCGAATATGGGATAAATAAACCAGAATATAACGATGCGTTGAACCAGGCTTTATTTCTTGCAAAAAATCCAAAACAAAGAAAGGTTTACGAGGTGCTGAGTGGGGTGGTAAAGGATGGGTACATTCCGTTTCATATTCAAAAGGCTACTGAATATCTGCTCGACAGTCGCCATAAAAGCTACCAGTTTCACGGGTTTGAGGACCTGGAACTTTCAACTCAGCTAGTGCTACGTGAGGCTGTTAAAAGAGGTGTTTCATTTGAAATACTCGACCGGAAAGAAAATTTTGTCCGACTTCAAAAAGAAGAAAATATTCAGTATGTGAAGCAGGCCACCAAAACCTCGCTCGACAATTATGCCAGCATTTTGGTTATGGAAAATAAACTGGTAACGAAGAAGATTCTGGAAGAGCACCATATCCGTGTTCCGAAAGGATTGGAATATCAGTGTGTAGAAGATGCAAAAGCTGATTTTCTTATTCACCAGGGAAAAGGAATTGTGATTAAACCGAATCAAACCAATTTTGGATTGGGCATCACTATTCTGAAAGAAAATGTAGATGAGGAAGTTTACAAAAGGGCAGTTGATATTGCTTTTGAATACGACTCAACTATACTGATTGAAGAGTTTATTGCCGGAAAAGAGTTTCGCATTTTTGTGATGGACGATGAGGTTGTGGGCATTTTACACCGCGTTCCGGCCAATGTAACTGGTGATGGAACCAGAACAATCCGTGAGCTTGTAGAACTCAAAAACCAGGATCCGTTGCGTGGAAAAGGTTACCGCACACCACTCGAAAAAATAAGGCTGGAAGAAGCCGAAGCCATATTTCTGAATCAACAAGGCAAAGATTTTGAAACTATTCCGGCAGCAGGAGAAGTGGTGTATTTGCGCGAAAATTCGAACATCAGCACTGGCGGCGATAGTATTGATTTTACCGACGATATACCCAATTCGTTCAAGCAAATTGCTGTACAGGCAGCTAAGGCTCTGAATGTAAGAATTACCGGACTCGACATGATTATTCCCGATTTCTCAGCCGAAGCTACCGACAACAATTACGCTATTATCGAACTTAATTTCAATCCTGCTATACACATTCATTGTCATCCGTTTCAGGGTAAAAATCGCAGATTGAATGAAAAGTTAATGGACGTGTTGGGATATTAAAATTTGAAGATTTTTTGTCAAGCCGGCAAGTTTTATGTCGGGCAGTCTACCGATTGAGGGCAAGCTTTTTAGTTTTCATCCAAATAGTCTTCAATTTCTTTCTTTAGCTTTGGCAAATGATTGGAAATGATTGGAAATGATTCCCCAGATTACAACATCGTCAACTTTGTCGTAACCATGAATCACCCAATTTCGAGTGTCAACTATTTGCCGGGCATTTGTCAAGTTAAAATCAGGATCAATTCTCAGGATTCTGCTTGTTGCCTCTCCAATGATTTCAATTTCGCGTTCAATTCCTCTGCGAAGCAATTTATTTTTTTGATATTCAAGAAAATTACGTTCATCTCCTAAATATTCCAATATCGAATCAATGGAAATGTTAATGTCGAAAAGATACTTTTTAATCTCACGCTTCATAAATCAACTCTTTGGTTTCGTTGATACTTTCTATGAAATAAGGGTTCGATAAAGTTCTTTCGGTCACAATATCAATTTCCCGGTTAAAAAGTTCCCTCAATGCGTAATGAAGTGAAAAGTAGTTGTTTGTGTATTCTTCAACGGTCAGATTGTCGGCAAATGAAATCAAAAAATCAAGATCACTTTCTTCGCTGAACTTATCAGATAAAGCAGAACCAAAGACATAAAGCCTTTTGATTTTCAAAGCTTGGCATAAACTCTTTAAATTTTCTTTCCGCTTTTCAACTATTTGTTGCATAACATTTTTCTTCAAATATAGTGATTTTCCATCAAGCCGGTAAGCTGCCTGAAGGGGAATAATTTTAGAGCAGAGGATCAGCAAACAAAAACAGCGTCGCAGACGCAACACCAACATCGCTCATTTTCACTACTGTTTAAACGAGTGGCAGAGAAGGTGAAATTCCCGACTCGTACAAACAAATTGCTGTTCGGGCAGCCCGGGCGCTGAATGTGAAAATTCCCAGGCTCGATATGATTATTCCCGATATTTCAGCCGGAGTCACCAGCGACAATTATGCCATCATTGAGCTGAATTTCAACCCGGCTATTCACATTCACTGTCCACCTGTTTAAAGGTAAAAAGCGCTGATTGAATGAGAAATTGATGGATGCGCTGGGGTATTGAAATTGCTATAACGGATAAAAAAACGGACTAGAGTATGATTCTAGTCCGTTTCATATTTGATATTTATATTAATCTATTGTTTAGCGGTAACAGTTCCTTTAATAATTAATATCACAGGATTGTTAATCGCATTCGACTGAATTGTAATCGTTTTGGTAAATGCGCCAACATTATTGGTGTTGTAGGTAACTTTAATCGATCCTTTTTCTCCTGGTGCAACGGGTGTCCTTGTCCATTCGGGAATTGTACAACCGCACGAAGCTTTTACGTCGTTTAAAATAATTGGAGCTTTCCCTTTGTTTTTGAAAACAAACTGGCACGAACCATCGCTGGCCTGAACAACAGTTCCGTAATCGTGTGTGGTGCTTTCAAAAATAATGGAATCCTGAGAAGTTGCAGGTTTGTCCTGTGCTTTCATCCCTGAAACAACAAAGAACATCATCGAAATTAATACGATAAATTTTTTCATTCTGGGTGATTTAAAAAAAATTATACTTGAAAAATTTAATTACTTAACAAAAGTTTGGCTGGCTTTAGGTTCGACTAAAATTTCCGGTTCACGAAATTTTGCTCAAACATATCAATAAAAATAAAACGTCAGTCAAATCCCTAAAAAATAAATCGCAGTAAAGATAAATCAATATCTTTCTCACTTTGTCGAATCTTTTCTTAATGATAGTTAACAGCAATTATTATTCATTTGTAATAGTTATTTTCGTATGATATTTAATCAATTAACCTATGAAAACAAGCTTATTTTATTTGCCTGCTCTTTTCCTTTTGTTCACAATTATATCGAATGTTAAATGCCAGAATATTTCTCAATGGCGTGGTTTAAACCGTGATGGAATTTACAATGAGAAAAATTTGTTGAAATCGTGGCCAGCAAATGGTCCGCAATTACTTTGGTCAACCGACCAGATTGGTTTGGGTTACAGTTCTCCGGTTGTTTCAGACAATATGATCTATGTTAATGGCGAAATAAATCAAGTATCGCATTTGTTTGCTTTTGATTTAAATGGTAGGTTAATGTGGAAATACGCCAATGGCCCCGAATTTTTTGGTGAAGGGTATTCCGCCAATTTTCCGGGGGCACGGTCGGCGCCAACAGTGTACAACGGATTTGTTTATATCTGTTCGGGGATGGGACGTATTGCCTGTCTGGATGCAATTACCGGAAAAGAAAAATGGACAACAAATATGGTTACTGATTTAGACGGCGTAATTAATATGTTTGGCTGTTCAGAATCGTTGCTGGTTGATGAAACCCGGGTTTATTGTTATCCTGGAGGAAAAGAGACCAATGTTGTGGCCTTGGATCGGTTGACTGGAAAAGTAATCTGGAAATCGCAGGCAAAAGGCGATGGCGTTTCGTTTTGTTCACCAATGATGATTAAACTTCAGGAAAGGACGGGAGCGCGTGAAATTAAGAATAGTGAAAATGGTGAATCTATGAATAAAACTGTCAAATATCCTCCGCTGAATATTTTGGTAACAATATCAAAAGAGTATTTACAGGGAATAAATGCTGAAAATGGCGAATTGTTGTGGTGGCATAAGGAAGATTCGGTAAAACTTGAAGGCGAGCACTGTAATACACCTGTTTATGCTGATGGCGCAATTTATTGTATTTCGGGCGACGACAATGGAAATGGCGCTTATAAACTACAACTTTCGCCTGATGGAAAAGGTATTAAGGAAGTTTGGCGAAATGGTAGAGTTTTGAATGCTTTAGGTGGCTTTGTGAAAATTGGGAATCGCATCTATACTTCATCGAAAGACAATAAGCTTAAAGTTTTAGATACCGAAACCGGTAATATTACCGAGATGTTGAGCGGAATGAAAGGAAATATCATTTTTGCCGACGATATGTTGTATTTTTATTCGGATAATGGTTATCTCAGCCTGATAAAAGGCGTTGGAACAAAACTTGAAGTAGTGTCTAAATTCAAAATTACTAAAGGAGAAAAAGAGCATTTTTCGCACCCTGTTATCAGTAACGGCGTTCTTTATATCAGGCATGGAAGTGCGCTGATGGCGTATGGGGTGAAGTAGATTTAGTACTTTGTATTTGAAAAATATACATATTTAGTGCATATTTTGCAAATACAAATTGATTTATTATATTTGTATCGATATATTTTGACATTATACTGAATCGATACATGTTATGATACTCGAATTAAAAATTAAAAATTTTCTTTCCTTCAAAAATGAAGTGACTTTGAGTTTTGAAGCAACAAAGGATAAAAAACTGGAGGACTATCAGGTTGTTGAAATTGCGAAGGGAATACACATTCTTAAACTTGGCGTCGTTTATGGTGCTAATGCTTCAGGGAAAAGTAATCTACTAAATGCATTTGAATTTCTACGCGACTTTTGGTTTGATACCAAAGAAAGTAAGGAAGAAGAGACAAATGTAATTCCCTTCTTACTTGATTCAGAAACACCACGACTACCATCGGTTTTAAAACTAACATTTTTTGCCGGGAAAGAAAAGAAAGTGCGATATGTTTATGCGTTGGAAATTAATGATAAAGTTGTGTTGTCTGAGAAACTGGAATTTTATCCGGGAGTTCAGCCAGCAGTAATTTTTGAACGGAGACTCGTTGAGAATATATCGGACTTAACATTCGGACCTAAAATAAAAGTAAGCCAGGTTGCTAAAAATGAAATAGCAATAAAATGCTTGACTAATATGTCGGTTTTTGCCGCATATAATCAGGTAAATACTAAAATTGAAGCTTTGCAGATTGCAACTGATTGGATGACTAATCAGTTTATGCCTTCAATTGAACCGGGAACAAGCTTATTGGGATATTCAGAGCGTCTTGCTGCTGAAGATGAGGATGCAAAAAATAAAATTCTGGAATTTTTGCAAAAAGCTGACATAAACATAACAGCAATTGAATCGAAGAAGGTTAAGGAAGAGATTACCGATGAATTTCTGAACAAATTAAAAGTTTTGGAAATTCCGAAAACTGAACTCGAACGGTTGCAAAAAGAAAGGTCAATTACTCAGGTTCACACAACATTTGAGCATGAAGTCGTTAATGAAGACCATTCAATATCTCATTTTTCTCTTCCGGTTGAATATCAATCGGACGGAACAAAACGTGTTTTTGGATTGTCTGGGGCTATTTTGAGTACGATAAGAAATGATGCTTTTCTGGCGATAGATGAATTGGAATCGAAACTACATCCGCGAATGATTGAATTTGTGTTGGAGGAATTTTTAAAACAGTCGAAACATGCTCAATTATTGGTAACCACGCATTACGATGGATTGCTTGATGAAGACGATCTTTTGCGAAAAGACAGTGTTTGGTTTACCGAAAAACAGAAAGATGCTTCGACTAATTTATACTCGCTTGCCGACTTTACTGGTGTTAATCGACTGACATCAATCCAGAAAGCATACCGTTTCGGAAAATTTGGAGCAATCCCAAATATTGGATAAAAATGGGAGGGCGTCGTCAAAATAAGCTTGAGCTACGTGGAAATGTGTATATCGTAGGTGAAGGTATAACCGAGCAGTTTTATTTTTCACACTTGAAACGCCTAAAAAAATATAACTATGTGGTAAAGCCTCGTTTCTTTGGCAAGACCAGCATTTCTGAAATCCAAAAATCAGTTGAGAAACTTCTTTTGGGCGGAGTAACAGTTATTTGTGTATTTGATGCCGATGTTTCTGCCCGAGAGGCCACAGAAAAAGAAAACCTAAATAAGTTCCGCAGGAAATACGCTAATAACAAACAAGTTTTTTTGTGCGATAGTTTTCCTTCCATCGAGTTTTGGTTTTTGCTTCACTTTGTTAAAACAACCCGAAATTTTCACTCAGCTGACGAAGTATTGGTTGCATTGAAGCAGTATATGCCTGATTTTATGAAAGAACGCTCATTTCTCGAAAACATCAAATGGGTTGAGAGTTTATGCCAGAATGACAAATTGGCAACTGCATTGACGCGCTCTATTGAAATCATAGCAGAAAAAGAGCAGGGACATGTTGGTGAATTTTTCCCATTTACGAAAATTGCTAATTGTATAGAGTGGTTGGAACGAAAAAAATAAATAAAAAGAGATGATTATTAGGTAAATATGTCAGTGTTAGTAACTTTTTACGGAATTAATTAACAAAGCAAAAAAATGGAATAATAGTTGATAGTGTTAAAAATTGTTAATAGAATATATGAGAGTCAACATTTTGAATTTATAGAAAAAGAAAAGCCGGCCATTTCCACATAACCGACTTTTCAATTTCTTTGGAACAGATTGCCTGACACGCACAAGGAGAATGACTCACCTCCTTTTTTCTGGTTCCATTTTTTTTCTTTTGTTGGATGCCAAAAGTAGCATTTTCAGGTAATACTACAAATACCTTCCAACTTTTGTTCATGTGGGCTCGGTAAAAAGCTAGCCGAGTCAAATAAGCAGCTTGTAACTATCCATTAATTCATAATAGTTATGGGTAAGAATCAACACGTCGTTCCGTATAACGACAAATGGGCCGTAAAAGGCGAAGGAAATAGAAAAGCAACAAAAGTGACTCCAACACAAAAAGAGGCGATTAATGTTGCTAAGGAAATCGCGAAGAACAATAATTCTGAGCTAGTTATTCACCGTCCAGATGGGAGGATTAGAGAAAAGAACAGTTATGGTTCTGATCCATATCCACCTGAAGGCTAATCAGAAAGACATGGATAAAAGAATATCTATTAATCAATTTGTAGAATTTGGTAAAAAGAAAAGTAAAAAGTCAAAGCTGACACTTATTAAAAATCAGAAGTTTCCAAAAAATTTCCTTTCTTTCTGGTATAAGACTGCTTTTGCGTGTATCCGAAGATGTCTTTTGGAAAACGGCAGTTTAGTGCCAATCTATAGAGGAATTGAATTACTGAAAATTAGGGCCGCTGATACCGAGACTAAGCAGAGAAATAACACCGTCTCTATTGAAGCGCTAGAACGTTTTTTAAACATTAATTTGCCAAAGTTCTTGAGTACAGATAAAGTTGAAAAGTTTAAAGTTGAGCAGAAATGGGTAGAGATTGATGGGGTAAAGCTCTTTCTCTCTCCAGAACTTATCTTTAAGGTTAAAAGAAGCAATGGAGATTCTGTAATTGGAGCTTTCAAAATTCATATTTGCAAGCAAGAAAATAAATTCTTCGATTTTCAAATGGCCGAAATGGTAGCAACACAGCTACATAATTACCTAGTAAAAACTATAGACGAAAAGGAAACAGTTGACCCTAAACTATGCTTTTCAATTGATGTTTTCGGGAAAAGGATTGTTTCGGCTTCAACAGATACAAATAGATATGATGAGGAAATTCATTTAATCTCTAAGGAAATTAGTGAACTCTGGGATATTGCCTAATTTATTTAGTCCTGCCAATAATTCTAGCAGGACTAAATGTTTTCAGCTATGGCTTTATCTTCTGGTACAATGCTGACAGTTTTTCCCTATAAATCCCTTTTATTTCTTCCTCGTTTTCGCCAATGGGTTTTACCGGTATCAAGTCCATTACTTCATTGGGGCACATTCCCGAACGATACATGGTATTTAATGAGGCATTCATTGTTTCATACAAGCTTTCACGGCATTCGGCTAAACTCAGGCCAAACTGGGTTCCAATATTTTCCAGTTCGTGCCACTGAAACCAGAAATAAGTTGGTAACATCGACGAAATTACGGCATATCCTTCCAGCTTTTCTTCGGCAGTCTCAAAAGCATGTCCTAGTAGATTTAACATTTCGAGCAAATACCATTTCTGAATTTCAGACATACTTGACATAAAAGTAACCGGGTTGTAAGCATGATTAATAATTGAAGTTGCATTAGGTAAAATACGAACAATTTGCTGACAATTAATAATTTCTGCAATTTTACTGATTGTAATTTTGGGTGACAGCGAGATAAGAATGGTTTGTTCATTTACAATGTCCTTAATCTGTTGTAGAACGTTTAAAACAACATTAGGATGAAGGGCCAGGAAAACAATATCTTTCTGAGCACATTCTTCAGCCGATTTTGCAGCCTGGATAAAGGGAAACTTTTGTTTCAGGGCATCCAATACTTCCTGGTTGGTATCGAAAACAGATATAGAGTCGAATATGGCTTTTTTATTTACAAAGGCCTGCAGAAAAATCCTGGTAATTCTGCCTCCGCCAATAAAACCTAATGATTTTGTTTTCATGATCCTTTGCTTTTTAGTTGTTTTTAAATATAAGCAATACAGCAGGATATTAAAAGAGATTGAGCACAAAATCGGATTGGGGAAATGTTAAAAATTTCGAAAAACTATTTATAATTTGAATGATGTCTAAAATTTATAATGAGTAGAAATCAAATAGGGTTTAACTAAAGAAAAAGATTTTTAAATAGTAAATACCTGTACTTATAAAAATGATGGCAACAACCCGGCGAAACCAGGTTTCGAAAGTTTTCAGTTTATTGTAGAATTTACCAAGCGAACCAAGCGAAAAAGCAATTAGCCACGAGAAAAAAATCACTGGCAAACAGGTAGCGATGGCAAAAATCACTGGCAAATAAAGCCCTGAGGCGCTGTTGACTGTCATTGGGATGAGTATACCGAAATAAAGTACTCCGCTGTAGGGACAAAATGCCAGCGAAAATGCAATTCCCAGGAATAAAGCTCCACGGTAGCCACTATTATCGCGCTTTTCCATCTTCTGCTTTATCCATCCAGAACCTGGAATGTTTAGTTTTAACGCATCAAGCATAATCAGGCCAATTACGAGCAACATAGGGCCTATAAGCCGTTCCCCCCAATTTTGAAAAAAGCCCGAAAGTTGAAATTGGCTGGTGCCAAGGTAAAAAAGCAGTCCTATGGTGGAGTAGCTGATGGCATGTCCAAGGGTGTAAACCAACCCATTATAAAATGCGCGGCGTTTGTTTTCCAAATTACGGGCAATATAACCAACTGCGGTAATATTCATGGCCAGCGGACATGGACTTATTGCCATCATCAGGCCCAGGATAAAAGCTGAATACAATGGAACCTGGGTATTTTCGAGCAAGGTTTGGAGAAAGTCCACGGAGCTTTGAATATTAGAATTTTGAATGTAGGAATAAAATAATCAATTGTAATTTATCAGAGTTTATCAATAGTTTCTTTTATTTTAGCTTTAAGCCTGAAAGGGCTTCTTTCGGCATTCATAAAGGCCATGTTGGTGAGGTCGATTTTCTTTCCGTCTTTTACAATAATAAGAGCTTGACCAGCAATCTTGTATTTCTTTACTAAAGCATTGTTTTTATCATCCTCTCTATTAACCGATTTCAAAACCAGTTGATCGCCGAAATATTGTTTCAAGGCTTCAGAGGCTACTTTTTCAACAGCATTGCAGGTGTCGCAACGTCGGGTTCCATGAAAATAGTAGACTTCAACTCCTGCATACCCATTATTCGTTATCTGCGAAAAAACCGGGACAATTCCTCCAAAAATGAGAAGTAGGATGATTAACAGCTGTCTCATAAGTAATCGTTGAAAATAAAACCATTCACAATTATCCAAACACGAGTAAAAGTGATAACAAATAAAAGCTATTTATCTGAATAACTTGTACTTATTTTCATGTTTTCATTCTGCCAGGTTGTTAAAAAGATCAAACAAAAAAGCCTTACATAGAAGGGTTTTTTATTTATTCAAAAACAGAGAAAATAAATATCTTTGTCGCTCAAAAATTTACAAAGTATAAAATAATGTCCATCGAACAGATAATCAGCGAAAAAATAGTTGAAGCCATCAATCATTGCTATCAACAGCAAATCGACAGCAAACTTGTTCAATTACAAAATACCCGGAAAGAATTTGAAGGAGATATTACATTGGTAGTCTTTCCTTTTCTAAAAATATCGAAAAAATCGCCGGAGCAAACTGCTGCCGAGATTGGCGATTACCTTCAGCAAAACGTTTCTGAAGTTGAAAAATACAATGTGGTAAAAGGGTTCCTCAACCTGGTTATTTCGCAATCGTATTGGGTTTCGGTACTCAATTCAGCCAATGCTGATCCTAAATTTGGACTAACTCAAGCTACTGAAAAATCGAAACTGGTGATGGTCGAATATTCGTCACCAAACACCAATAAGCCATTGCATCTTGGGCACATCCGCAACAATCTGCTGGGCTTTTCGCTAAGCGAAATTCTGAAAGCAAATGGCAACAAAGTGGTAAAAACCAACATTGTAAACGACCGTGGCATCCACATCTGCAAATCGATGTATGCCTGGAAAATGTGGGGAAATGGGCAGACACCCGAGAATACCGGCATTAAAGGCGACCACCTGGTTGGCGATTTCTATGTGAAGTTTGACCAGGAATACAAAAAAGAAATTGCCGAACTTGTTGCCCAAGGCCAAACCAAAGAAGAAGCTGAACAAAATGCACCATCAATTTTGGGCGCCCGCGAATTACTCCTGAGATGGGAAGCCAAAGACCCGGAAACCATCGGGCTTTGGAAAACGATGAACCAGTGGGTTTATAACGGTTTCGACGTGACATACAAAGAGCTGGGCGTCGATTTCGACAAGATTTACTACGAATCGGAAACCTACCTTTATGGGAAAGGCGAAGTTTTGCGTGGGCTTGCAGAAGGCGTTTTCTACCAGAAAGAAGACTCGTCGGTTTGGGCTGACCTAACTGCCGAAGGACTGGACCACAAATTGTTGCTTCGTTCCGATGGCACTTCGGTTTATATGACTCAGGATATTGGCACAGCCAAAGAACGCTTTCAGGACTACCCCATCGACAAAATGGTTTATGTCGTTGGAAACGAGCAAAACTACCATTTTCAGGTCCTTTCCATTCTGCTCGACAAACTTGGGTTCGAATTTGGTAAAGGCTTGCACCACTTCTCGTACGGAATGGTTGAGCTTCCACAGGGAAAAATGAAATCGCGCGAAGGTACCGTTGTTGATGCCGATGACCTTGTTGCTGAAATGGTTGATGTTGCCCGCCGAACTTCGGAAGAATTGGGCAAACTCGAAGGTTATACCCCCGAACAGGCTGCCGAAACCTATAAAATGATTGCATTGGGAGCTTTGAAATATTTTATACTGAAGGTTGACCCGAAGAAAAATATGCTTTTCAACCCACAGGAATCGATCGATTTCAATGGGAATACAGGGCCTTTTATCCAATACACTTACGCCCGAATCCGATCGGTATTGCGCAAAGCCGCTGACCGTGAAATTGAAATTAACCGCACACTTCCGGCCTCAACCGAATTGGCATTGAAAGAGCTTCAATTGATAAAATCGGTATCACAATTTCCAGTAACGGTAAAAGAAGCAGGAGAAATGTACAGTCCTGCCGTAATTGCCAATTACATTTACGAACTTGTAAAAGAATTTAACCAGTTCTACCACGAATTTTCAATTCTTGCCGAAGAAAACGAAACCAAACGCAATACACGCCTGGTTATTTCTGAAACTGTTGGAAAAACCATAAAAACCGGCATGAAAATCCTGGGAATTGATGTGCCGGAACGGATGTAAAAAATTGGAATAAAATAATGTTGTATTTGGAGTTTATGACTCACCCCGGGCTCGCTGTGCCTGCTTCCGCCACTCTCTTAGAAGAGAAGGGAAAAGGTTCAGAAAGGTGGCTTGAGGCGAGTAATCAAATTACGACAATAAATTATAAAAAAGGGAAACGGGAAAAAGACCGGAAAACAGAAAATCCCCGGAAGCCAGGAATGGTTTCCGGGGATTTTTCGTTTTGAAAGACCTGTTCTGAATAATTTGTTATTCTTCGAATTAAAAAATGGGTTGATCGTTGTCCAGTTTCTTTCATTAGCTGAAGAGTGAAGGTCGGCGAATGAAAAATATCTTTCGTTGGCTGACAACTATTGGACGAAGATTAATGACTCTCTCTTATTAAATGAAAACTATAGTTCATAAAATAGCAAATCACTCTCATTGATTGACAACCATATCAAGCCAACTAACAGGTTGCTTTTACCAATTGACGAATATAGGTTGAGGATTGATAAGGCTCGTTCGTGGATTGAAAAGTAACGGACAATGATTGATCAACCCTTTTCATTATTAATAAGTATCTGGTTATGAAAATGAAAATATCTTAATAATCAAAAAATATTTTCATAAGCGATTGGTAATAATTGTTAAATTGATTATATTTAGTTATCCATAATTAAATAGATAAAATTTATGAACAAACACCAAATCGCAAAACTTGATTCTTTAAAATTAATTGTAAAAGAATCAGAAAACAATCCTGACAGTATTGCAAGAATACCAAACTTTGCAATGGTTGTCAACCGCATCAAGGAAATTTGTACTGATATAGATGCATGCCAGATCGTACAACAAAAAGACCTTACAGGTATAACTACAGACAAGGAATTAGCTCTTGAAAACCTGTCTGATTCATCTATCGAAATTGCAGGCGCTTTATATTCGCTTGCACACGATCAAAATAACCATACACTTATGTCAAGGGTTAATTTTAAGCCTACCAAAATAGGAAATATGAATCAATCTGACTTACTAGCTACTGCAGGAATAATACTGGACGAAGCAACTAAAATATCAGGTAACGAATTAGCCAATGAAGGTATTAGCGTTGAAGAATTAACGAATTACCGGGAATTAATCAACTTTTTTAACACAATTAAATCATCAAAAAAAGAAGCAGTTATAGACAGATCAGGAACCACCGAAAGATTGAGTAAATTATTTGAAGAAGCAAACACGCTCGTTAAGAATAAACTCGACCGCTTAGCATTACAATTTAAACGCAAAGACCCTGAATTTTATCTCAAATACAAAGCAGCTCGCACGACCCACTACCGAACGACAACGAAAGAAGCAATGAATAAAAATGATACTGAGGCTAAAGAATAGGTTATTGCATTTAAATTAGAGGTTTCACCCATGCGGGTGAAACCTCTAAAAAAGAAAGCGACCCATAAAGGCCGCTTTAAATGTTTTTTAATTAAAAATCCTGCGGAAGTACGCAGGATTAAGAAATTTCTTCGGCTTATAGCCTTATTGTGATAAGTCTTTCAAATTGTATCAAGACAAATATAATGACATTAACAAAAATAACAAAACCATGCCTGAAATTTTAGGAATTGATTTGGGTACAAATTCGATCGGATTAGCCAAAAGAAACACTGAGAAAGGAAATAATGTAGTTGATCAATTGGAGTTTTTTAGCTCTATAATTTTCAAGAAGGGAGTTGGAACTGAAAAAGGAGTAGAATTTTCTTATGCGGCAGAACGCACTAAGCATCGTTCTATCCGTCGATTATACCAAGCAAGAAAATATCGTATTTGGGCAACTCTGGATGTCTTAATGAAAAATGGATATTGTCCGATAACAGAGGAGCAATTAGACCGATGGAGAAAATACGATAAGAAAAATGGACTAAAACGAGAATATCCTGTTGATGCTTTTGATTTTGAAAAATGGGTTAGACTTGATTTCGATGGGGATGGGATCGCTGACTATTCAAGTCCTTATCAATTACGGGCCGAATTAGCAACAATTCAATGTGATTTAACTAAGCATATTAACAAATATAAATTAGGTCGGGCATTGTACCATATTGCCCAACGACGTGGATTTAAAAGCAGTAAGGGTGAGACCATTAAAGAGCAAGAGAAGGAAGCTGAAGAAAAAGAATTGTCTTCAGATATTGAAATCCAAGTTGATCTAAAAAAGTCTGAAGAGAAGAAATCAAAAGATTTACTGGAATATAAAAGCGCACATCAATTGCCAACTGTTGGTTGTTGCTTTGACAAATTATTAAAAGAGGGGATTCGGGTACGGGCAAGTAACTTTCAGGCAATTCGTTCACAGTATGAGGAAGAAATCAAATATATCTTTGAATTTCAGGATGGATTAAAGCCTGAAGATGATTTTTACAAATCAATTTACAAAGCTATTTTTTATAAACGTCCATTACGATCACAAAAAGGGTTAGTTGGTAAATGTACATTGGAGTCGACAAAATCGCGTTGCCCAATTAACCATCCTGAATTTGAAACTTTCAGAGCATGGTCATTCATTAATAATATTCAGTACCGAAGATATTCATCGGATAATTGGATGAATTTGTCTGTCGGCTTGAAAGAAAAGTTATTTGAAAACAAATTTTTAAGAACAAAAGTAAATTTTAAGTTCGAAGAAATACGTGAATGGCTTGAAAAAAAGGTTGGTTATTATCTTTCGTCGGAGAATAAGACTATAAATTATAAGGATAAAACCAATGTCGCCGGATGTCCTATTTCTGCCAGACTAAAAAATTTATTGGGAGAAGACTGGATGAATTTTGAAAAGAAAACATCAAAAACCAGAACAAATTATAAAACAGGTGAAGTTCATGCCATATCATATACATTGGAAGATATTTGGCATGTCTGTTTCTCGTTTGAAGATCAAGAACGTGTTGAGGAGTTTGCAAGAGAATCGCTAAGTTTTGATGTTGGTAAAGCAAATGATTTAGTTCGTCTTTGGTCTGCCATTCCGCAAGGTTATTCTATGTTAAGTCTTAAGGCGATTCGAAATATTAATCGATTCTTGACGAAAGGTTTAATTTATACAGATGCGGTATTGTTGGCTAAGTTACCAGACATATTTGGTGAAGAACTTTGGTCGCAGTATGAAGAATATCTTTTGAACAATATCTCAAAGGTCGTTGAAGAAAATCGAAAAGAGAAGAAAATTCTTAATGTTGTGAACAATTTAGTTGCTAGTTATAAATCGTTGGAGCTTGATGAACAGTTTGCTCATAAAAATACAGATTATCGTTTAGATTCAAGTGATTATTCTGACATTGAAAAAGCAGCAATTGACAGTATTGGTGAAAAATCATGGGATAAATTGGATGATCCGGAACGGAAGAATCTGTTATCGGAAGTCGAGATTAAGTACCAACAATTTTTTTCTTCATCAAAACGTGATTTCTATAAATTACCTAAGCTGGGTGACAGTTTGAAATTGTTTCTTTCAAACGATCCAAAATTTAATTTTCTACATTGTGAGAATGATTTTATTGATCCTAAAACAAAACTCCCCTGTAAATGTCCTGCATGTAGAAAGTTAGGCCTTTTGTATCATCCTTCTCAAATAGAATTTTATAAACCAGCGAAAGAACAAAGCATTGAATGGAAAGGTACGACCTTATCCTTAAAATTATTGGAATCGCCAAAAATCGGAGCTTTCAAAAATCCGATGGCTATGCGTACACTTCATATTCTTCGAAAGGCAATTAATCATTTGTTAAAAGAAGGGACAATTACAGAAGATACACGAATTGTTATTGAAACTGCCCGTGATTTGAACGATGCCAATATGCGATGGGCAATCGAAGCTTACCAAAGGGAAAGGGAGAAAGAAAACAAAATTTTCGAAGAAGCAATAAGGGAACTTTACGAAGGAACAGAACGGGTTATTACTGAAGATGAGATTGATAAGGCTCGAATTTTAATTGAGCAATCAGAGATTCAAGAATTTGGTGAGTTTGAAGATGACATAACAGAGAATAAGCAAAAGAAGAAAACAAAAGAAAAAGGTGTAACGTATAGTAAAGATGTTACAAAGTATCGTCTATGGCTTGAGCAGGGTTGTCGCTGCATTTATACTGGAAAAATGATTAAAATATCAGATTTATTCTCTGATAATAAAGTTGATTTTGAACATACTATTCCAAGAAGCATTTCTTTTGATAACTCTTTGGCTAATCTTACTGTATGTGATGCTCATTTTAACCGGAATGTGAAGAAAAATCAAATTCCATCACAACTTTCAAATTATCAGGAGATACTAGCTCGACTGAAACCATGGGAAGATAAGGTTGAACGATTAATTGATAATGTAAATTTCTGGAAAGCAAAAGCAAAACAAGCACAAACAAAAGAAACAAAAGATAATGCAATCAGACAACGTCATTTGTGGCAAATGGAATTGGATTATTGGCAGAACAAGCTTGGCCGTTTTAAAATGCAGGAAGTTACCAGTGGTTTTAAAAACAGTCAGCTTGTAGATACTCGAATCATTACGAAATACGCTACCCATTATTTAAAATCTGTTTTTAATAATGTTGATGTACAAAAAGGACGCATTACTTCTGATTTCCGGAAAATGCTTGGAGTGCAAAGTATTGATGAAAAGAAAAGTAGAGATAAGCATTCTCATCATGCTGTGGATGCAGCAATTCTAACAATGATCCCTTCATCTGCAAAACGTGACAAGATGCTTAAACTATACTATGAAATTCAAGAAAAAGAACGATTTGACGATGTTGAGCAGTTGCGTTATGAACTTGAAAGAGAAAGACGAAGTTGTAATCTGGGGAATGTTTCGGGTGTTACTCAATTTATCGAGGATCATATTCTTATTAATCATGTTTCAAAAGATCAGACTTTAACTCCAGCACATAGAAAAGAGCGGAGACGGGGAAAAGAAATGTTATATCCTGATAAAAATGGGTTATTGACAAATCGATGGGTAACAGGTGATTGCATAAGAGGTCAGCTTCATAAAGATTCTTGGTTCGGAGCGATTAAATATCCTTTGATGGAAAATGACATTCTTCAAAAAGATAAAAAAGGAGAATTTGTTTATCCGAAAGACAAAAATGGTGATGATATTTTGTTAATGGTAAAGCGAGAATCCATCACTAGTCTGAAATCGGGAAAAGACTTAGATAAGATTATTGATCCACATGTCCGATATTCAATTGAAGTTGCAATAAAGAAAAGGATGGCTGAAAATAAATCGTTTTTGCAAGCAATAGCCGAACCTATATGGATGCTGGATGAAAATAATAATGAAATAAAAATTAACAAAAATGGTAAGTTAATAAATCCGATTAGACATATTAGATGTAAAGTTGCCGCGGGACGTGGTTTTTTTACAAAAGATAAAGCTTTGGAAATAAAGAATCAAGCTTATGCTTCTACAAAGAAAACGATTCATATTGACGATAAAGGATACAAGCAACGATATTACGCACAAAATGATGGAAATTATTTATGCCTATTGTATGAAGGAATTAATAAAGGTAAGCTCGAAAGAAAGTTTAAACTATTAAACTATTTCGACATTGTTCAAGGTGATATTAAAAGCGATGAGCAATTGTGGGGTGAGCCATATTATCGAGAATTTGAAGAAAAGAAAAAAGTATTTTCGCTTTCTGCAATAATAAAAGTAGGTACAAGAGTTTTAATGTGGGAAGAAACTCCTGATGAATTGCAGGACTATGATTTAAGTCGAAGATTATTCTCCGTGTATAAATTTAATCTGAAAGGTCAGGATTGTATCTACTTACAAAATCATCTTGAGGCAAGAAAAGATTCGGATATCACCGAAGATTATACAACTTTCAATAGCAAGATTTATCAACCTAAGTTGACGATGGTTGCCAATAGCTTTAATTGTCTAATAGAGCATCGTGATTTTGAGATACAACTTAATGGTAAAGTTGAATTTAAGTATTAAATAACAACAATATCAGTTAAAATTTCTACAATATTTTAATCACGTAATATGCCAAATACAGGTTTCACCCATAGGTGAAACCTGTAAAAAACAAAAAATATTCTCGCAATGGGAAAAATAAACTACCGCATCCGCATTGAGCCAGAAAAGTTCTATCACGTTTGGAACCGGGGAAATAACCGGGAAAACCTGTTTTATACTTCGGCTAATTACGAGTATTTTATCAGGATGTATGCTGAATACCTTGATCCGGTCGCTGAAACGTATGCGTTTTGTTTACTGCCCAATCATTTCCATTTGCTAATCAGGACAAAAGCATTCGCGGCTTTTTTAGAGGTTTCACCCAAAGGTGAAACCTCTAAAAAAGTCAACCCGGTAAGCCTGGCTTTTCAACGATTATTTACTTCCTACTCACAGTCTATTAACATTCAGCAACACCGCTCTGGAAGCTTGTTTCAAAAACCATTTAAACGGCTCGAAGTAAAATCGACAAAGCAATTAGCCAATTTGGTGCATTACATTCACACCGACCCGCAACGCCATAACATCATTGACGATTTCAGGCAATACCCCTGGAGTAGCTATGAACGAATAATAAAGAACCGGCCATCGAAACTAAAGAAAGATGAAGTTATTTCCTGGTTTAAAAACAAGGAAAATTATTTGAATTATCACGTTCAAAACATTGATCTGGATGATTTGAAAGAAATAATGATCGAATAGGTATCACATCCATACTGATTCGCCCGATGGGTGAAACCTGTAATTATAAAACAAACTAACCATGATTAAACGAACCCTTTATTTTGGAAACCCTGGCTATTTGCATAAAAACCTGCAACAGCTAAAAGTGATTAAACCTGAAGATAACACAGAAATTGGCTCGGTTCCAATTGAAGACATTGGAGCAATACTGCTCGACAATCCTCAAATCACGGTCACTCACGCTTTAATAGCTACACTACTCGAACATAATGTGGCCATAATCAGTTGCGACTCTAAACATTTGCCTGTTGGGTTAATGCTTCCACTGGATGGCAATACTTTGCAAACCGAAAGGTTTCGTTCTCAAATTGAAGCCTCTGAACCTCTGAAAAAATACCTCTGGGCACAAACTATAAAAGCAAAAATTGAGAATCAGGCAGCAGTATTGGAAAAAGCAGGTATTAACAACAAAAAGTTATCAGTTCTTATTCCGCAAATACAAAGTGGTGATCCTGATAATATTGAAGGCCGTGCGGCTTCGGTTTACTGGAAACTTTTGTTTGAAGAATACGACTTTACCCGTAACCGGTTTGGAGAAATACCCAATGCGCATCTGAATTATGGCTACGCTATACTAAGAGCATTGGTTGCCAGGGCATTGGTTGGCAGTGGACTATTGCCCACCCTCGGAATACATCATAGTAATAAATACAACGCCTATTGCTTAGCCGACGATATAATGGAACCTTATCGTCCGTTTGTCGACTGGATTGTTTTTTTGATGGTTAAAAACAACGAGATTGATCTGGATGAAATAACCCGAGAACAAAAAGTAAAACTTCTGTCGATAGCATCGGTTGATATTAGTATTGATGGAAAGAAGAGCCCGCTAATGGTAGGACTGCCACGAACAACCAATTCGCTGGTTGAATGTTACGAAACTGTACGTCGAAAAATCATTTATCCTGATTTCGTTTAGGATTATTTCATTGGATAACATGTCGTTCGAAGCATTAAACCAATATCGTATTATGTGGGTACTTGTTTTTTTCGACATCCCTGTCGAAACCAAGAAACAACAAAAGGCAGCCACCCGTTTCAGAAAACAATTGCTTGAAGATGGTTTTTCAATGTTCCAATTTTCAATATATATCCGCAATTGCCCAAGCAGAGAAAACGCCGAGGTACATGTAAAACGAGTAAAAAATATGTTACCCGAGTATGGTCATGTAGGATTGTTAACCATTACTGACAAGCAATTTGGTATGATGGAATTATTCTACAGTAAACAACCCAAAGAACGGCCTCCCACAGTGCAACAACTCGAATTATTTTAATCGGACATTCGTATTAGGGGTTCCCCAAATGGCGAAATCCATAAATTACAAATCAAATAACGAGATAGCAGGAAATAAAAAACGGGATTTATATCCCGTTTTTTATTTCTAAGCCTTTGTACAAACATTTGATAACTTGCGAATTGCGGCCAATACCTTGTCAAAGACCACAGTAAAAATACAATTTGAAAGCAAATCACAACATGGGCTTTGAATGTCTTAGAGAAGTTATACTTGTCAAAGACCACAGTAAAAATACAATTTGAAAGCAAATCACAACCTACTCATGTTGTTAATGAAAATGTACATGCTTGTCAAAGACCACAGTAAAAATACAATTTGAAAGCAAATCACAACACTAGATTACATTGAAAATATATAAATAGCTTGTCAAAGACCACAGTAAAAATACAATTTGAAAGCAAATCACAACCGAACAGATATTGAATTCTGAAATGAGTAGCTTGTCAAAGACCACAGTAAAAATACAATTTGAAAGCAAATCACAACCAATAGGTATCCGGCGTTGAAAGTTGGTTACTTGTCAAAGACCACAGTAAAAATACAATTTGAAAGCAAATCACAACCGGTTTTACTGGAACTGAAGTGGAATGGCTCTTGTCAAAGACCACAGTAAAAATACAATTTGAAAGCAAATCACAACTGGCAATTTAATTCTGTCAACTTGTTTTTTCTTGTCAAAGACCACAGTAAAAATACAATTTGAAAGCAAATCACAACTGAGTTACACCCACGGTATTGCTACGAAACTTGTCAAAGACCACAGTAAAAATACAATTTGAAAGCAAATCACAACCTGGAAGTATATCAGCATATTCCTTACCGGCTTGTCAAAGACCACAGTAAAAATACAATTTGAAAGCAAATCACAACCTAAAATCGGCACATTCTATCAAGGACAACCTTGTCAAAGACCACAGTAAAAATACAATTTGAAAGCAAATCACAACCTCTTCGGTTCGGAAAAAGAAGGTTTGCTTCTTGTCAAAGACCACAGTAAAAATACAATTTGAAAGCAAATCACAACCTTTTTAAGTATGAAGATGTAAGACTAATGCTTGTCAAAGACCACAGTAAAAATACAATTTGAAAGCAAATCACAACTATAGCTGTTTAATTCTAACCATCCTGAAACTTGTCAAAGACCACAGTAAAAATACAATTTGAAAGCAAATCACAACAGAGCTTCTGCAAAGCAAGTTGACATTTTACTTGTCAAAGACCACAGTAAAAATACAATTTGAAAGCAAATCACAACTATTGACCAACGTTACTGTTTTAACCCGATCTTGTCAAAGACCACAGTAAAAATACAATTTGAAAGCAAATCACAACACCAATGTACGATACTTGTCTTTTAGTTCGCTTGTCAAAGACCACAGTAAAAATACAATTTGAAAGCAAATCACAACATCGGAAAATGAAGGAAATTGATGCGGTCACTTGTCAAAGACCACAGTAAAAATACAATTTGAAAGCAAATCACAACGTGCAGAAAAGCAGACATTTCGAGCGTCATCTTGTCAAAGACCACAGTAAAAATACAATTTGAAAGCAAATCACAACGTAGTAACCTTTGGCCCCAATACCTTCAGCCTTGTCAAAGACCACAGTAAAAATACAATTTGAAAGCAAATCACAACCTAAACGGACAACGTATGGACAGCCTTTAACTTGTCAAAGACCACAGTAAAAATACAATTTGAAAGCAAATCACAACCTCTCAGGAAATAGAAGGAATTAAAGCTGTCCTTGTCAAAGACCACAGTAAAAATACAATTTGAAAGCAAATCACAACAAACTTTACCCGGACCTTTCAAGCCACATTCTTGTCAAAGACCACAGTAAAAATACAATTTGAAAGCAAATCACAACTTTAAATTAGCATTATCATTAACAGATATACTTGTCAAAGACCACAGTAAAAATACAATTTGAAAGCAAATCACAACAATAACGCGATCAAGGCTGTAATTGCAGAACTTGTCAAAGACCACAGTAAAAATACAATTTGAAAGCAAATCACAACACAAACTGAGTTACTTTTTTTGATGCTTTACTTGTCAAAGACCACAGTAAAAATACAATTTGAAAGCAAATCACAACACAATTCTTATTCATCAGTCCTAAACATCTCTTGTCAAAGACCACAGTAAAAATACAATTTGAAAGCAAATCACAACGGGCAATAGATAGAATCAACTGAACGTTGACTTGTCAAAGACCACAGTAAAAATACAATTTGAAAGCAAATCACAACCGTCCTTTATTAATTCGTTAATAATTGCATCTTGTCAAAGACCACAGTAAAAATACAATTTGAAAGCAAATCACAACCAGTTGCGGGGGTCGTGCGCCATTTCTGGCCTTGTCAAAGACCACAGTAAAAATACAATTTGAAAGCAAATCACAACACACTTTTTAATTAAATCATATCAATACCTCTTGTCAAAGACCACAGTAAAAATACAATTTGAAAGCAAATTGGAAGATTCTGATTTACTTTTTATTGGGAATAAGCTAGTCGCAAATCTTATAAGCAGTTTGGATTTTCGTTTGATTTTTGCAACTTTGCCACATGACAAAAGCACAAACAATCGAAGATTTTTACCAGAATCAGTTCAACTGTATTCCCGAAAACCTGAAAAAAGAAATCGGGCACTTCAATGTTTTTCATCGTGAAGACTTTTGTTGTGCCAACAAAACAGTGCCTTACAGCCGCAAAGATTTTTACAAAATCACCTTATTGAAGGGGGCAAATAAAATACACTATGCTGACAAGACGGTACTTAGCGAACACAATGCACTGATGTTTTCGAACCCGATGATACCATACAACTATGAACCACTCGAAGATAAACAATCGGGTGTTTTCTGCATTTTCACCGAGGAATTTTTCAGCCAGTACGGCGCAATAAAAGATTACCCCATTTACCAGCCAGGTAGTAATCTCGTTTATTTGCTGGATGACAAACAGTTGTTTGAAATAGAAGCCATCTTCCAAAAAATGTTCGAAGAAATTGCATCCGATTATCTTTACAAGTATGATGTACTTCGTGGCTTGGTTTTTAACCTGATTCATACTGCATTGAAAATGCAACTTACCGAAGCGACAAGGTTGTCTCCATCCAACGGAACAGCAAGAATAGCATCGCTTTTTGCGGAATTGCTAGAACGCCAGTTCCCCATTGAATCGCCCATGCAACGGATGAAATTAAGAACACCTACCGATTTTGCAACGCAACTTTCTATTCATGTAAATCACCTGAACCGTAGCTTAAAAGAAGTTACAGGGAAAACAACCAGCCAGCTGATTGCTGAACGTATTTCGCAGGAAGCAAGGGCGTTGCTGAAACAAACCAACTGGAATATTTCGGAAATTGCTTATTCGCTTGGCTTTGAAGAATTACCTCATTTTATCAATTTCTTCAAGAAAAACGCCAACCAAACACCTAAACTTTACCGCAATAAATTCAATATTTGATTTATGCAGTTTTTTGTTTGATTTTTATATCTGTTCAGTACAACTATCAAACTAAATTTGTCATTGAAAATAAACCGAATATCTAACGGTTTATCTAAACGATCTTCATTTTGATTCGATGAAATGACAAACTCAGTTAAAGTACCAGCAACTTCTTCACCACCCGTTTCACGTTTTCTGATAGGGTTAATGGCTGTTTCAGCAGGTATAACTGTTGCCAATATTTACTACAACCAGCCTATCCTGAAAGAAATAGCTGCCGATCTGGGTTCGACAGATTCGCAGGCTGGCATGGTTTCAATGCTTTCACAGGTTGGTTATGGCCTAGGACTATTTTTCCTTACTCCGCTAGGTGATAAAATCAATAAAAAGAAACTCATCATCAGTCTTCAGCTTTTGCTCATTGTGTCGCTCTTACTTGTAACATTTACCATCAATATTTTTCAACTATGGGCTTTGAGCCTGCTTATTAGTATGTTTTCTGTATCGGTTCAGGTAATTATGCCAATGGCTGCCGGACTTGACAGTGCTAATCGGGGAAAAAATGTAGGAACAATTTTTACCGGAGTATTGATTGGCATTTTGGCTGCACGAGTTTTTAGCGGAAGTATTGCAGAGTGGTTTGGCTGGCGGTTTGTTTACCTTATTTCAGCTATTGCCGTAACTTTAGCAACTATACTTCTTAAAATTAAACTACCCAATGTAAGAACTCCTTTTTCAGGGACTTATGTGCAGTTACTTGGTTCGGCGTTGCAACAAATCAAACGATTTCCTTTGCTTCGGGAAGTTTCCGTGGTTGGTATGCTTCAATTTGGGTTATTCTGTGCATTCTGGACTACACTTACTTTTCATTTAAGTGGCACTCCATTTAATTTTTCGAGTGATATTATCGGATTATTTGGATTAGTTGCTATTGCAGGCGCATTGCTGGCTCCAGTTATCGGGAAACGAGCCGACCGTGGAGGAAGTAAAAACGTTAGGTTTATTGCATTGGGATTGATTGTTGTCAGCATTTTACTAATGATTTGGATGCCAACAAATATTCTGGTGCTGGTTGTCGCTGTTTTTTTGCTAGACGTGGGCGCTCAGGCCATCCAGGTTACCAATGTTGCCATGATTTACACGCTCGACGAATCGTCGCATAGCAGAGTCAATACTATTTATATGACCTCTTTCTTTACCGGTGGCGCACTGGGTACCCTGATTGGTATTTTCTGCTGGAAATACGGTGGTTGGCTCGGGGTTAACCTACAAATGCTGCTGTTTGCCGTAGTCATTTCAATACTTTTACTGAAAGAAAAACGAAAAACACTAAAAAACTAAAAATATCAACATGAAAGTAATTGCAATAAACGGAAGTCCCAACAAAAAGGGAAACACACATCTGGCGCTCGAAATGGTTGGCTTGGCCCTGAAAGAAAACGGGATTGATTTTGAAATTGTTCATATCGGTAACAAAGCTATTCGTGGCTGTACAGCTTGCGGACTTTGCCGCAAAAATCAGGATGAGAAATGTAGTATTACCAGCGATGTAGTCAACGAAGTGGTTCAGCAAATGAAAAATGCCGATGGAATTATTTTAGGAACGCCGGTTCATTATTCAGGAATTCCGGGAACAATGAAAAGTTTTCTCGACCGTGCCTTTTATGTAGCCGGTAGCAATGGTGGACTTTTTCGGCATAAAGTGGCATCGGCTGTTGTCGCCGTTCGTCGTACAGGAGGTTCATCAACCTTAGACCAGCTTAACCATTATCTAACTTATTCTGAGATGCTTTTGGCCACTGCCAATTATTGGAATGTCATTCATGGACGCATTCCTGGTGAAGTTGAGCAAGATGCCGAGGGCGTTCAGATTATGCAGGTTTTAGGCAATAACATGGCCTGGTTAATGCAAATGCGTGAACAAACCAAAAACGTATTACCTGCGCCAAAACCAGTTCAAAAAGTGATGACTAATTTTATCAGATAAAATCCAAATTTGAAGATTAGGAAATTTGAGAATTTAAAGATGAAAACCAAATAGCAACTTCAAGGTTTAATTGCTAGATGGTTATTACCGGAAAACTAAAGTAAAATCAAAGCACCTCCTGATTCCCTCACTTTCGGGGAGGGATAGGAAGGAGCTCTAAAAACAGAAAAACATGAAGTACAATTTATTAGGAAACACAGGATTAAAAGTTTCTGAACTTTGTTTGGGAACAATGACTTTTGGCGGAAGTGGCATGTGGACTGCCATTGGAACAATGCCACAGCGAGAAGTAAATGAGCTGATTAAGACATCGGTTGACGCCGGGATTAATTTTATTGACACGGCCAATATTTACAGCTATGGAATCAGCGAGCAAATGACCGGACAAGCCATTCGCGACCTGGGTTTAAATCGAGATGATCTGGTGATTGCGACTAAAGTACGCGGGCAAATGAGCGAAGGCCCAAACAATTCGGGATTGAGCCGTAAACACATTTTGCAACAAGCCGATGAAAGCCTGAATCGGTTGAATATGGACTACATCGACCTTTATCAGATTCACGGTTTTGATCCGCTGACACCGATGGAAGAAACACTAGAAGCGCTTGATTCGCTTGTTAAAAGTGGAAAAGTGCGTTATATTGGTTGTTCTAACCTTGCTGCATGGCAAATTATGAAAGCTCTTGGTATTTCAGCTCAACACCACCTTTCAAAGTTTGTTTCGCTTCAGGCTTATTACACCATTGCAGGCCGTGATTTGGAGCGTGAACTGGTGCCAATGCTACTCGATCAGAAAATTGGGTTAATGGTGTGGAGCCCTCTGGCTGGCGGTTTCCTAAGCGGAAAATACAGCCGCAATGCTTCGACAGAAGAAGGCCGCCGCGTGAATTTCGACTTTCCACCTATCAATAAGGACAAAGCTTTCGACATTATTGATGTGATGCAGGAAATTGCAACCCTAAAAAGTGTAACCGTCGCTCAAGTTGCCTTAGCCTGGTTACTTCACCAACCGGTGGTTACCACAGTCATTATTGGAGCTAAAAAGCAGGAACAATTACTTGATAACCTAAAAGCTACCGAAGTGAAATTAACTCCTGATGAATTGGCCCAGTTGGATGCCGTTAGCAAATTAGCTCCTGAATACCCTGGCTGGATGATTGATCGGCAGAGCGGCGACCGAAAAAAATAAACATTCATTCATCAAACCTTCGAGGTTTTTAAAACCTCGAAGGTTTAAATAATAGAAAACAAATGAAATACCGAAAATTAGGAAATACCGACATTCAGCTTTCAGCTATTGGGCTGGGTTGTATGGGAATGAGCCATGCTTATGGCGAAAAAAACGACAAGGAATCAATCGATACACTGCATAAAGTGCTTGATTTGGGTATCAATTTCTGGGACACGGCTGACGTTTACGGTAATGGTGCCAACGAAGAACTGATTTCTCAGGTTTTAGTGCCCAACCGCGACAAAGTTTTTATTGCTACAAAATTTGGGTTCCAGACAACTGCCGACTATAAAATGGTTTTCGATGGATCGCCGGTTTATATGCGCAAAGCCGTTGAAGCCAGTTTGCGCCGCCTGAAGATTGAAACCATAGACTTGTATTACGCGCATCGGATCGACCCGAATGTTCCGGTTGAAGAAATGGTTGGCGCCATGGGCGAACTGGTGAAAGAAGGAAAAGTTCGTTATTTGGGATTATCCGAAGCATCGGCTGATTCGATAAGAAAAGCTCATGCTGTGCACCCAATTTCCGCCCTGCAAAGCGAATATTCGTTACTTACCCGGGATGTAGAAACCGAAATTATTCCGTTGTGCCGCGAACTGGGAATAACCTTTGTGCCATTCAGCCCCCTTTCGCGAGGACTGGTTACCAACACGGTTGACCAAAAATCGCTGGGCGATAAAGATTTCCGCAAAACATTGCCCCGTTTCGGCGATAAATATTGGGAAAACAACACGAAACTGGCGGCAGCATTTGCCGAATTGGCGACTGCAAAACATTGTACTCCGGCACAGCTTGCTTTGGCCTGGGTGCTGACTCAGGGGGAAGACATTGTTCCGATTCCTGGAACCAAGCAACGTAAATATTTGGTTGACAATGCAGGTGCAGTAGATGTAGAACTGACCGAATCAGACATTCAGGATATTGAAAACCTCCTTGCCAAATACCCGGATACAGGCCCCCGCTACCCTGAAACCATGGCCAAAATGGCGAATAAGTAATAATTATAGAGATTTATTGAGGGTTTCACTCCAAGTGAAGCCCTCAATAAAACAGGTATCCTACTTTTTCTTTTCCTTTAATATTTCCTGAAACTTGAACATCTCGTCGCGCAGGCGGGCTGCTTCGTAGAAATCGAGCTCTTTGGCTGCAGCCTCCATTTCTTTTTTCAACTTGGCAATGGCTTTCTCCAGAGCCGGAACACTCATATACTGAACAACAGGATCGGCAGCAAGATTGGTGGTTTCTTCTTCGCTATAAGCTTTTGCCTTAGTACCCGATGATCCGTAACCCACGATTTCACGGCTGGCTTTTACAATGGCCGTTGGGGTAATGTTGTTTTCTTCGTTGTACTTCAACTGCTTTTCGCGGCGGTAGTTGGTCGAGTCGATAGTTCGCTGCATCGAATCTGTAATTTTGTCGGCGTACATAATCACCATGCCGTTTAGGTTTCGGGCAGCACGGCCTGCTGTTTGTGTAAGCGAGCGTTCTGATCGAAGGAAACCTTCCTTATCGGCATCAAGAATTGCCACCAGTGAAACCTCTGGCAAATCCAAGCCTTCGCGCAAAAGGTTGATCCCGACCAACACATCGAATTCGCCTTTGCGCAAATCTTCCAGAATCTGAATCCGTTCGAGTGTATCAACATCAGAATGAATGTACCGTGTTTTTACACCCATATTGGCCAGGTAACTGCTTAATTCTTCAGCCATTCTTTTGGTCAGGGTAGTAACCAATACCCGTTCGTTTCGCTCTATACGCAAATGAACTTCGTGTAACAAATTATCGATCTGGTTCAGGCTGGGACGAACATCAATAATTGGGTCGAGCAAGCCCGTTGGTCGAATAACTTGTTCAACAACAATACCTTCTGATTTTTCTAATTCGTAGTCAGCAGGCGTAGCGCTGACAAAAACAATCTGATCCACCACGATTTCAAATTCATCAAATGTAAGTGGGCGGTTATCGACAGCTGCCGGGAGCCGCCAGCCATATTCAACCAGGTTTATTTTGCGCGAACGGTCGCCCCCATACATGGCCCGAATTTGCGGCAAAGTAACGTGGCTTTCGTCGATAATGGTAATGAAATCTTCGGGGAAGTAATCGAGCAAACAGAAGGGTCGCGACCCAGCAACTCGCCCATCGAAATAACGGGAATAATTTTCAATACCAGGACAATAGCCCAGTTCGCGCATCATTTCCAGATCGTATTCCACGCGTTCAAGAATGCGCTTGGCTTCAATCGGCTTGCCATTTTCGTTGAAAAAATCGACCTGTTTCACCAAGTCGTCCTGAATTTGCCGGATAGCCAGTTGCATGCGCTCTTTGGTGGTTACAAACATGTTGGCCGGGTAAATGGCCACCAGATCGAGCTGCTCAATGGTGCTTCCGCTCACAGGATCGAATGAACTGATTTCATCAATTTCGTCGCCCCAAAAAACAATACGATAAGCAATATCGGCATAAGCAGGAAATACATCTACCGAGTCGCCCTTTACCCTGAAATTTCCCTGCTTAAACTCCACCTCGTTCCGGGAGTACAGGGCATCAACCAGCTTGCGAAGAAACACATTTCTACTGATTACTTCACCGACATGCAAATTAGTTACATTAGCATGAAAATCTTCGGGATTACCAATACCATAAAGGCACGACACCGATGAAACAACAATAACATCGCGTCGGCCCGAAAGTAGTGAGGATGTGGCGCTCAACCGCAATTTTTCAATATCCTTGTTGATTGAAAGGTCCTTTTCAATATATGTGTTGGTGACAGGCAAATAGGCTTCGGGTTGGTAATAATCGTAGTACGACACAAAATACTCGACAGCATTTTTTGGGAAAAACTGCTTCATTTCGCTATATAACTGAGCCGCCAGCGTTTTGTTGTGGCTCAAAATAAGCGTGGGGCGCTGAACAGCCTCAATTACATTGGCCATTGTAAATGTTTTTCCTGAACCGGTTACACCCAGCAATGTCTGAAAAGATGTACCGTTGTTCAAACCATCGGCCAGCTGGCGAATGGCTTCGGGCTGGTCGCCTGTAGGCTTGTATTCTGAAACTATTTTAAAATCCATAGCAAATTGTTTTCGGCTGAATTGATTAGTCGTTAATCAACGACAAGGTTTGCAAATTAGCATTTTTAGCAGCCAAAATCTAACAGGTAATGGATTTGTTTTGTTTCGGATGAAATTCATTAAGTCGCTTAAGTATTGTCAATTTTATGTTGTATATTGCAAAAACATTGATTATAATACTTGCTTCTGAAATCGGAATTGTCCTTGAAAAATATCATATCAATAGTATTACTTTCGATACTTATCTCTTGTGAAGGGGAAAAAACGAACGAATCATTAAGTTTTGAGCTTATTGATGTTTCGATGTATAACGGTTGGACAGACTATTATTGCATGAAAGTCTTTAAAGATGGTAGAATATACATATTCAACAACAATTTTAAGAAGGGAGACAGTTATTATAAAGTAAATGTTGGAAAAATCGAATTAGACAGCATTTCATTTTTAACAGATAAAGTATTAGCAACCAAATTTGATACTCTGTATCATAGTAGATGTGCTGATTGCGGAGCATATCGCTTGATTATAAAAACTCAAAGTAAAGAATTTTCATCACTGGTTGACGGTATTAATCCTTCAAATGAACATCTGAAACCAATGGATGACCTAATTGCTTATTTATCTAAAATTGCAGTTGCATCAAAAAGTTCGATTGATTCTATATTTGTATTTAAAAGTCGGACTAGACAGTTTTATCCGCCACCACCACCTCCTGATGAAATTGTTGACTCTCTTAAATAACAAATAATAGATTGACACTCTTTATTTATACCAATTTTTGGTAACTTTGAGGAAAATTGAAGAATATGAATCGAAATACGTCCATATCATTAGGTGATTATTTTGATGGTTTTATTCAGAATAAAATTTCGTCAGGTCGGTATAAAAATGCAAGCGAAGTTGTAAGGGCTGGATTACGGTTATTGGAAGAAGAGGAAAACAGGGTTGCCGCACTAAAAGATGCGATTCAACAGGGAATTGACAGCGGAATTGCACAAGATTTTAATCCTGAAAAGCATTTAGAACATATAAAGGCTGCCAAGAGATCAAATGTATAAGTTCAGGTTCACCAATAAAGCAGTTGAAGACCTAACAACTATCTGGAATTACACATTCGATAACTGGTCTGAATCTCAGGCGGACATTTATTACCTTTTGCTTATTGAGAATTGCAAGGAATTTGCCAACAATCCTGAATTGGGAAAGAATTATACGGGAATCTCTAAAAACCTAAAAGGGCTTCGAGCCGGGCGACACATCATTTTCTACAGAAAAATTGAAGAAAATGATGTGGAAATCATCCGAATATTGCACGAACAAATGGATTTGAAGCACCGTATCCGGGAGAAATAACCTTACTTCAGCACCTTTTTATACGTCTCTAGCGCTCTTTCTCTGGCAAAAGCATGATCTACAATCGGTTTTGGATAGTTTGGTGTCCCGAACTCAGGAACCCATTTGCGGATGTAATCCAGTTTAGGATCGAATTTTTTTGTTTGGGCATCGGGACTAAAAATGCGGAAGTATGGTGCAGCATCGCAACCAGAGCCGCTTGCCCACTGCCAGCCCCCATTGTTAGAGGTGAGCTCAAAATCGAGCAGTTTCTGTGCAAAATACGCTTCGCCCCAACGCCAATCGATGAGCAGATGCTTGGTCAGGAAGCTGGCAACCACCATACGAACCCGGTTGTGCATGTAGCCAGTTTCGTTCAACTCTCGCATTCCGGCGTCAACCAGCGGGTATCCGGTTTGTCCGGCGCACCAGCGTTCGAATTCGGTTGGGTCGTTTCGCCATACAATATGGTCGTAGGCTGGTTTAAAAGCTTTTTCGGCGGCGTATGGAAAATGCCACAAAATATCCATGTAAAAATTTCGCCAAATCAGCTCATTCAGGAAAACTTCTGAATACTTCATGGCCTGAATAGTCAACTTCCGAATAGAAATTGTACCAAAACGTAAATGAACACTCAATCTTGAAGTTCCTTTAATTGCCGGGAAATTGCGGGTTTTGCTGTAATTTTCAATCAAATACTCATCGACATCCCTTTCAGGGAAAATAATATTTTGGGGTTGATAACCAATTTCTTCCAGTTCGGGAAAATAGTCGGGCGTAAAATGTTTTAAACTAAACAATAGCTTTTCACTCGGGTATTCAGAAATAGTGAATTGCGCCATTTTTTCTTTCCATTTTTTGCTGTACGGCGTAAAAACGGTGTAAGGAGAACCGTTGGCTTTCACTACTTCGTCTTGGTGAAAAATCACCTGATCTTTAAACGAATGAAACTCAATTCCTTTTACCTGAAGCTGTTGTTTTATTTTTTCATCGCGCTGAATAGCATAAGGTTCGTAATCAGCATTGGTGTAAACAGCGTGAATTTCGTATTTGGCTATCAGGCGGCCAAATACTACCTCGGGCGACGAGAAATAAACCTGCAAAGCGCTATTGAATTTCCGAAATTCGAGGTCAAGCTCAGCGAGGCAGCGATGAATAAATGTCAACCTCGCATCGGCAGGGTTTGGAAAATGACGTAAGATTTCGGGATCGAAAATAAAAAGGGGCACAACGGGCAAACCAGCATTCAGCGCTTGGTATAACCCATGATTGTCGTTGGTTCGCAAATCGCGCCTAAACCAAAATATGTTGACTTTTTCCATTATAAACTGAAAGATTGATGGACTGATGGATTGAATTAATTATGAAGTTGCCGCGAAAACAGCAGCGTGCATCATTTGTATGGCTTCCCGAACGGCTTTTATTATTTGTGTTTGTGGCAACGATTTCAGGAAACGCCTGGCTTCTTTTCGTCTAGCCCTGTCAGGGAAAATTCGGGAGAGCAAACTCGTTTGTTCAACCATTGCCGCCAGGATTAAAGCCTCATCAGTTGTTTCAGATCGTCGCAAAAATGTGTTTTCCACTTCCATTCTTATTTTCTCCACAAGCTCACGATCCATAATGAAAACCTTTTCGTAAGGGATAAACAAGATGCGTCGTTCCTCGGTCCGAATCACATTTTTGCGAACCAAGGTGCGAATAAAATGCTTTTGTATTTTTCGGCCACGAACATTGAACCGCGAAATCCACGTACGAAGCTTCCGGTCTTTCGCCCGTTCCCTGATCCGGTGCAGAAAGAAGTCGTAAATCTCATCGTTCTGAACCGTTGGGTTAATCAAATGCACGACACCATTTTCAATTGAAATGACTTGCTTGTTCATCAATTCCAGAAAAACCGATCCGGTCAGCGTCATCGCCAAAGTTGATGAGGCATTCAGAAAAATACCACCATTTTTTGGATTGACGGCCAGACAAAACAACTTTTCGCTAAGTTTTAATGACCTGTCCATTTTGATCAAGTTGAAAATTCAAAAAAGTTCGAAATGCCTAAAGTTCGGAGTGCCTGAAGTTCGTGTAAACAGCTTTGTTTTTTAACTTCGTCCCCTGATTCACTTTATTCTTTCAACACTTAAATATACTATTTTCTACTATGAAACGAGGTTTTGCAAGCGACAATAATTCAGGCATTCATCCTGAAATTTTGAGCGCGATTACTGAAGCCAATCAGGGCCATGCAGTAGGTTATGGCGGCGACGAACTCACCGAAAAAGCACGTCAACGGTTTAAACAAGAGTTTGGTGATCAAACCGAAGTATTTTTTGCATTCAACGGAACCGGCGCTAATGTGCTAGGACTTTCGACGTTGACTCATTCGTTTAATTCGATTATTTGTGCCGACACCGCTCACATTCAGGTTGACGAGTGTGGCGCTCCCGAAAAATTTACCGGCTGCAAACTGCTTCCTGTTGAAACTCAGAAAGGAAAAATTACGCCGGAAGGAATTCAAAAATATTTACACGGATTTGATTTTGAACACCATTCGCAGCCCAAAGTAATCTCAATTTCGCAGGTTACAGAGCTTGGCACCGTTTATTCGCTCGAAGAAATCAAAGCTATTACCAATCTCGCGCACGAATACGGCCTTTTCGTTCATGTAGACGGCGCTCGCCTGGCCAATGCTGCCGTAGCGCTTGGCTTGCCATTCCGCACTTTTACGGTTGATGCCGGTGTTGACGTTCTTTCATTCGGTGGCACCAAAAACGGGATGATGATGGGCGAAGCAGTGTTGTTTTTCAATCCCGAACTGGCGAAAAATACCAAATACATCCGCAAACAAAGCATGCAACTTTATTCAAAAATGCGGTTTATAAGCGCACAATTCCTGGCCTATTTCAAAAACGACCTGTGGAAAAAGAATGCAAGTCATTCTAACCACATGGCCAAATTGCTCGAAACCGAAGTGAGGAAAATTCCGGCTATTCAACTCACACAGGAAGTGGAAGCCAATGGAGTTTTTGCCATTGTTCCTGCCGAAATTATACCGCAGCTTCAGGAAAAATACTTTTTCTATATGTGGGACGAGTATCGGTCGGAAGTTCGCTGGATGACTTCGTTTGACACACAGGAAGAAGATATTTACAATTTTGTAGCATTAATTAAATCGCTGGTATAGATGTCTTTATTCGATTACTATCCGCGCAACAACGAGCCGCACGACAAGGATACAGAGCGGAAAATATTCAAGTACTCTTTACTTTTTTCCGTTCTGATTGTTGGCGCTTTTTGGGTGGTAAAAGTAATTGAAGATTACCTCGGTAAAGATTTAACCGAATATGGCATTTTGCCATTACAACTGGATGGACTGAAAGGGATTATCTTCTCTCCGTTTATTCACGGTAATTACGATCATTTGATCTCGAATTCAATTCCCTTCCTGGTCCTATCGTTTGCCCTATTCTACTTCTACCGTAATTTGGCCTACCGTATTTTATTCCTGATATATTTGCTTTCAGGACTTTGTGTGTGGTTGGGCGGGCGCGATGCTTATCATATAGGCGCCAGCGGTATCATCTACGGATTGGCTTCATTCCTGTTTTTTAGCGGTGTTTTCAGAAAAGACGCCAATTTGTTAACCATTAGCATTATTGTCGTTTTCCTATATGGCAGTATGTTCTGGGGAATTTTCCCAATAAAGCCCGGCATTTCGTGGGAAAGCCATTTCTGGGGTTGGGTCAGTGGCCTCGTTTTAGCCTGGTATTACCGCCATCAGGGACCAGTTCGCCCAATTTCGAGTTGGGAAAACGAACCCGAAGAAGACGAAGATGAGGCTTCTGACGATAATTTGACTCTTGACGATTCTGAAAAAACATAGATTTTGATACCTTTGTAAAAAGGTTTAAATGAGAGATATGACTGATAATTTTGATAACTTGATTCGGTTTGAAACAAAGGAGCTGTCGAATAAAAGAACAATGACCGAAGCGCTTGATCGAACACCGGATGAAGGGTTCCAGTTCTTTTTGTCGTTGATCGATGAAATCTCTATATTTTTACCTCAAACACAAAATTCAAAAAAACAAAACTTCACGCTAACCAAGGGAAATGATAGAATTACATAAGAATCTGGTTTCCGACTTTATCGAAAAGGCTAATAAAAATGAAGTTCGAATGCTTTTGGTCGGTGGAGGTGCAGTTAATTTTCATGGATACCAACGCCATTCAGCTGACATTAATTTCTGGATTGAATTAACTCCTGAAAATTTAGATCGGCTTAAGTCAACTAGTCAACTCTAAATCAAATGGGGTACGAGTTTGACAGGTTTCCAGATGAAGTTTTACAAGGACTTCAAAATATTAGTGTCAAAATTAGCCCTGTTGTTGACTTGGAATTAATTACGTGTTTCAATCCGGGGAAAAGTTTTGAACAAGCATATAGCGATTCTGTTTCGGTCTCAATAGATGGTTTGGAATTCAGAAAATTTCATGTATTAAATTTCGATGACCTAATAAATTCCAAGATCAAATTTGGCCGTGAGCAATATCTTAGTGATGTTTATATGCTTCAGAAAATAAAGGAATTGAAAGGTAGATAGCAGTATTTTTATTCTTTGAATTAATATTTGACACATATTTTCGCCAATCAACAGGTGAATAGAAAAAAATCCTAACTTTGCCATCCCAAGTTTAATTCGGTTCTAAAACAATGATTAGCAGAAGAATAATTAGAAGCAAAGTACTTCAAATTTTGTACGCGTTCTTTACAACACCTGAAACCTCAATTAATGCTACTGAAAAAGAACTGTTTTTCAGTCTGCAAAAAACTTACGACCTTTATCACTATCTGATGGCACTTGTGGTTGAGATTGAGAAATTTGCTGAAGAAAGAATAGAAATAGGCAAGAAAAAATTTCGTCCGAGCAGTGCAGAACTTAATCCAAATACTCGTTTTGTTGATAATCGACTGATTCAACAATTAAAATCAAATATTTCATTAAACAAATACCTCCAGTCGGCAAAACTAAGCTGGAACGACGACATTGACCTGGTTCGTAAATTGTATTCTATCGCAACTGAACAGGATTTCTTCAAAGCATACATGAATGCACGACAAAGCTCGTATGCCGATGACCGTAATGTTGTTGAGAACATTCTAAAATACGTTATACTCAACAATGAAGATATTGAATATTTGCTTGAAGAACAAAGCATTTATTGGAACGACGATATCGACTTTGTAGTTAGCATGATCCTTAAAACGCTTAAGAAATTCAAAGAATATAGTGACGACCGCCAGGCATTATTGCCCATGTACAAAGACGAAGAAGACTTTCAGTTTGCCAAAGATTTGTACCGTAGAATGGTGATGAACCATAAAGAGAATGAAAAGCTTATAAAAGAACACACTGAAAACTGGGATATAGAACGTATTGCATTCATCGATAACCTTATACTGGAACTCGCATTGACCGAATTCCTTTATTTTCCGTCAATTCCAACAAAAGTATCGATGAACGAATACATTGAGCTTTCGAAATATTACAGCACCGATAAAAGTCGTAATTTCATCAATGGTATTCTCGACAAAGCACTGAAAGACCTTAAAAAAACGGACAAAATTCACAAGGCCGGACGTGGATTAATTGGAGAAGAGGAAGAATAATGAGTTCAAGACTTCGGGTTCAAAGTTTCATGTTGTTGTTATTGGGATGGTTTTTATTCCCAACCTTATTTATTGCATGTAATTCATCGCCAACAAAATCAGGAACAGCTGAAAAATCAGATGAATCGGGAGTTGCCAAATTTGTCTTTTCCGAAGAAATCCATAATTTTGGTTCGCTTAAGGCCGGAGAAATTGTTTCGTATACATTTGTTTTTAGGAATGAAGGAACTAAAACCTTGACAATTTCCGGAATTGATTCGGGTTGTGGATGTACGGAAGTAAGACTTGAAACTAAAAACATTTTACCCGGACAAGAAGGACGGATTGAAGTGATTTACAATTCGGCTGGTGAAGTTGGCAGGCAGTTAAAAACCATTACTTTGTTCTCTAATGCCGATAAACCTGAGAAACAAATCTTTATAAGAGCAAATGTTATAAACGATATTATAGAAATAAACAGTTAAAACTTATACATCATGATCAATTATTTATTAATGGCCCAACCAGCCCAAGGCGGCGCTCAGCCTAATCCATTTTTATCATTTTTACCTTTTATCCTGATCATCGCAGTTTTCTATTTTTTTATGATCCGACCGCAAATGAAACGGCAGAAAGAAGTTGCCGCTTTTCGCAGCAGTCTTCAAAAAGGAGATAAAGTGGTAACCACAGGAGGTATCTATGGCAAAATTGTTGAAATGAAAGACAATTACGTTTTGTTACAAGTTGACGACAATGTAAAAATACGCGTTGACAAGAATGCAATTGTAAAGGACAGCTCTGACGTTCAAGCTGATAAATAAGATTTTTGTAACACAGTGGCATCATAATACTATTGTGATTAATTTATTAAAATAAATGGGCCGGCAATTTGTCGGCCCATTTTTTTATATTTGAAGCTGTGAAAACAAACGGTATATATCGACTAGTAAAATTCCTGAAAAAGATATACTTCAAGAACGATAAACGAGTAGCTGCTTACCTTGTATGCGTTGTAATTGCCACTGGGTTTTGGTTTCTGAATGCATTAAGTAAAACATATACTGTTGAATTGTCGGTACCAGTACAGTATTACAATTTTCCGAACAATAAAACTTTCGCCGGGCATTTACCCGAAAAGTTTGACCTCACTGTACGTGCCCACGGGTTTACTTTACTTAGGCAAAAAGTTGGCTTTCTGTTTGGTCCACTTAAATTTAACGTAAACGAAATGACCAACGACCGTATGACTGAAAATAAGCGTACCAGGTTTGCTTTCCCCACCCGACAATTTTTATCCGAGTTGTCCTACCAAATGTCAGGCGATATGGAAATCCTGAATATGAACCCGGATACCCTTTTTTTTGGTTTTGGGCGAATGACACAAAAAATGGTGCGTGTTAAACCCATTGTTCAGGTTATTTTAAAAAAACAATTCCAGATTTCAGGCGATATAAAAAGCAGTCCATCAGAAGTTCTGGTTAGCGGACCCGAGAAAATGCTCGATACGCTTCAATACGTTTTTACCAGAAAACAAACATTTGAGGGTATTGATAAATCGATTCAGACTAAAGCCGAAATTGAACCAATTAAGGAAATGTATTATAACTGCCAGACAGTTAATCTTTCTGTTCCGATAGAGGAATACACCGAAGGTCAGCAATCGGTTCAGGTTACACTACTGGATGCTCCCTCTGGAATAAAAGTAAAGCTCTTCCCCGGCAAGGTTAAAATATCTTTTTTGGTTGGGTTGAGTCAGTTTTCGGAAATTCGTCCTGATAATTTTAAGCTAACTGTATCGTACAATGATATTGAAAAGGGGAACCAGCAATTGAAAGTCAAAAAATTGTCAGTTCCACCGTTTTTGTACGATATTAAAATTAGTCCTGAAGAAATTGAATACCTGATAGAAAAGTAAAGCGATGTTAAAGATAGGTATAACTGGGGGAATTGGTAGTGGAAAAAGCACTGTATGCAGAGTTTTTTCGTACCTGGGGATACCTGTTTTCGAAGCAGATAAGGTTGCCAAAGAACTAATGGATACTGATCAACAAATCTTTGAGCAGCTCACCCACTTGTTTGGAACCAACGTTTACCTACCGAATCATACCGTCAACCGAAAATATTTGGCCGGAATCGTGTTCAACGATAAATCTTTACTGGAAAAATTGAACGGAGTTGTACATCCGGTTGTTAGAAGTACATTTTTAGAGTGGTGTAATAAACAACATGTACCGTACATCATTCACGAAGCGGCAATTTTATTTGAAAGCGGTTTTTACAAATTCATGGATAAAACCATCGTTGTAGTCACAAGCGAAAACGAACGAATAGAACGTGTTATGAAACGTGATGGTGTTACAATTGAGATGGTAAGAGAACGAATAAAAAATCAATGGAATGACCAGCGACGCATTGAGCTCGCCGATTTTATTATTGGTAATAACGATAACGAACTGATTATTCCTCAGGTATTGAAAATAGATAAACAACTAAGAATAAATGGCTAAAGTAGGAAAATGGATTACCGGGGGCCTGGGATGGGCCTTCTTCGGACCAATTGGGGGAATTTTGGGTTTTGTCGTTGGATCTTTGTTCGACAATACTCAGGTTATTTATGGAAATCAAAGCAACCGAACCGACTTGCAAACCACACAAGGTGGATACATTATGAGCCTCTTGGTATTGGTAGCGGCAGTTATGAAAGCCGACGGCAAAGTTCTGAAATCGGAACTTGAATACACCAAACAATTTTTTGTAAATGCATTTGGAGTTTCGGCAGCACAAGAAGCAATACGCATACTGCGCGATTTGCTCAACCAAAACATCCCTGTAACCGATGTTTGTCACCAAATTCGCCAGAATATGGACCATCCGTCGCGCTTGCAATTGTTGCATTTCTTATTTGGAATTGCTGCTGCTGACGGAATTGTTCATCCTGACGAACATAAGCTGATCAAACACATTGCTGAGCACATGGGAATCAGCCAGAAGGATTATGAATCGATTGAATCGATGTTTGTAGCTAATACAGATGCTGCTTACAAAATTCTGGAAGTCGATCCATCAGCAACCGACGATGAACTAAAAAAGGCATACCGTAAAATGGCTGTCAAATATCACCCTGATAAAGTGACATATTTAGGCGAAGATGTTCAGAAAGCAGCACACGAAAAATTCCAGAAAGTGAACGAAGCCTGGGATATTATCAAAAAACAACGCGGAATTGTATAAAATTACCGCATTCATGGTAATGAAAAGCCTGTAGAAATGTTGATCTGCACTCCAAAAGTTAGGCATAAAACTTTTGGGGTGCAGATCAGAAATGGAAAGGACTTTTTCAACCTGCTTAAAACAGTATTATTTATCTGTATAAATCTTTGTGTAAGATTTTACAATAAATGGCATTAATTGTATCTTTTTGAACAGCATATCAGCCTATGGAATAGCCATTTATTTACTGTTTGTCTCACCTTGGTTGAAATGGCTATTTCATTTTAAAAATTTCAAATTCAACCCTCCTGTTTTTCAGACGTCCTTCTTCAGTGTCATTGGTTGCAACAGGGTTTGCTTTACCAAAAGCCTTTTGATGAATAATACGGTCAGGTGCAATACCTTTTTCTTCAAGATACTTTATTACCGATTCAATCCTTGTTTTAGAAAGTTTTAAGTTGTATTCATCGGTACCCTGAGCATCGGCGTAACCAAAAATATTTACTTTAAACGCTTTGTCCGATTTAAGTGTAACGATGAGCTTGTCCAGGTTTCCTTTTGAGTAGTCCGTCAGATAACTGTGGTTTGAAACAAAATGGACAGGAGTAACTTTGATGTTCTGAATGATAATTTGATCAGGAGTTATTTCTTTTTTAACTTCTTTATTTTCGGCTTCTTTAACAGGACATCCATTGTTGTCTTTTGATCCGGCAACCGTAGGACATTTATCTTCTGAATCTGGAATTCCATCACCGTCAGTATCTACAGGGCATCCCTTGGCATCAACTTTTATACCTTTTGGTGTATTTGGGCATTTATCTTCATTGTCAGCAATTCCGTCTCCATCAGAATCAAGCGGACAACCTTTTTCATCAACTTTTATTCCTTTTGGAGTGTCAGGGCATTTGTCATTTTTATCGGCAACTCCATCACCGTCGGCATCAGGGCACCCTTTTAACGAGGTAAGACCAGCAATTGTAGGGCAGTCATCTAAATAATCAGCAACACCATCACCATCCGAATCGAGTGGGCATCCATTGGCGTCAACTGCAACACCTGTTGGAGTGTTAGGGCATTTATCCTTTTTATCAGGCACCCCATCTTTATCCGTATCAACAGTTTTTCCTACACTAAATTCAAGTCCAATTGTGGCTTTCCAAAAATTATCGTGGACTGATTTTGTAGCTATTGTTGTTTCTATTCCGTGAATGTACCCGGCCTCAAAATACAGAGCTGTTGCCGGACTGAAATATAACTTACTACCAAGACCAGCATCGAAATTCACACCTGCATCGGCATTATCGGCAAGAAATCCTGGTCCGGCGAATAAATAAGGACGGAATTTCTGCGTTTCGTTGGCTAATTTCAATCTTAAATTCAAAAAACCGTTAAACATATCCAGATTACTGGTAATCTTAGAATTGAACAATCCTAAATTACCTTTTAGTAATACATCAAAACGGTTACTTAAATACCTGCTAAAATAGAGTTCAGGCATAAAACCTGTATTTGATTCACTGGTTATTCCGTAAACTCCGGCCCCAAATCCAACGCCCCATTTTTTATCAGCAGTTTGCGCATGTATGGCAACAGTGCAAACAAGAAGCAATGATAGTAAAAGTACTTTTTTCATGTCCGTTTGTTTTGGTATATTGTAGTTTTAAAAATTCAAAGTTTTAACTTATTATTTGTCATTGGGTGTCACACAAATATACATAAAAAAATCCTTATCGGTGGTGATAAGGATTTTTTCTTAATATAGAATGCAATGCTTTATTTTGTTACTTCAAATTCAACCCTTCTGTTAAGGGCACGGCCTTCAGCAGTGTCGTTTGTTGCTGCCGGATTTGCTTCTCCAAAACCTTTCTTTTGAGTGATTCTTTTCCCTTTAATTTTCTTATGTAGTATTGAGCTTACCACAGAACTAACCCTACGGTTTGATAGTCCCAGATTATAAGTGTCGCTACCAACAGAATCGGCATATCCTGAGATTTTTACGCTGTAATTACTGTTTTCTTTTAACAAGTTAACAAGTTTTTCGATTTTAGCTTTCTCAGAATCTTTAACTATCGATTTATTGGTGTCGAAATAAACCGGGTCAACTTTCATTCGTTCTGCTTCAAGTTCTTCGGCTGTTTTTTCTCTTGGGCAACCATTGTTTTCTTTAACTCCTGGAACTGTCGGACATTTATCTAAATAGTCTGGAACACCGTCGCCATCAGAGTCAACAGGACAACCTTTGGCATCAACCTTAGCTTCTTTTGGAGTATCCGGACATTTGTCATCTTTATCAGCAACGCCGTCTCCATCTGTATCGGGGCAACCCTTAAAAGCAGCAAGGCCAGGTACATCCGGACATGCGTCGTCTTTATCGGCAATACCATCTTTATCTTTGTCCGGGCATCCTTTTAATGAGGTCAGCCCCGGAATGGTAGGACAATCATCCATATAATCAGCAACACCATCACCATCGGTGTCAACAGGGCATCCATTTGCATCAACAGCAACACCGGCAGGAGTATTCGGACATTTATCTTTTTTATCAGATACTCCGTCCATATCCGAGTCTTTCGCTTTGCCAAAGTCAAATTCAATTCCAAAAGTTGCTTTCCAGAAATTGTCGCGAACAGTTTTAGTTGCATTGGTTGTTTCAATTCCGTTAATATAGCCGGCTTCCAAGTACAAGGCTGTAGCCGGACTAAAGTAATATTTACTTCCAACTCCAAGGTTAAAATTTACTCCTGAAGAAGAATTATCAGCAATTACACCGGGTCCGGCAAATAAATATGGCCGGAACTTTGTGCTTTCATCTGTCAGTTTCATTCGAAGATTTAAAAATGCATTGGCAAAATCCAGGTCATTCTTTACTTTGGAATTGAATAATCCTAAATTTCCTTTTAACAACAAGTCGAAACGAGAGCTTAGGTAAGTACTTAGGTACAATTCGGGGCTGAAACCAACGCTTGATTTATTAAGTCCGCCATAAGGGCCAACTCCTGCTCCAATACCCCACTTTTTATCCACTGTTTGTGCATTGGATACAGCAATTAATGCTGCGAATAATGAAAGAAGTAGAAATTTTTTCATGATTCAGTGTTTTAATTCTATGTAAGATAATTTAATTTCGTTCAAAAAAATAAAGGTATGGTTATAAGTAATATCATATTTAACCTAACAATACCAATATAAATATCATTTTGTGTTTATATATAAAAGAACAAAATTACTCAATATTAGGTTTTGTATTTGTTTTTAAAGTTAACATTTTAAAATGAAATGATAGTCGCGTTGAAAAAACTTTTAGGTACTATAGCGTAAAATGTCATATTAATCTTAGTGAATTATATCTAGGTTTAATGAACGTAGAAGGATATAAATCTATCTTAGCTATAAGTAGGAACGAAAGAACATTTAAAGATTCATATTGTACGCAATTATTGACATAGAAACCACTGGACAATCGGCAGTAAAAGGAAAAATCACTGAAATTGCTGTTTATATTCATAACGGAATTGAAATAGTCGATTCTTTTTCCAGCTTGATAAATCCGGAATGTTATATCCCTGGATTTATAACAGAATTGACAGGTATTAGTAATGAAATGGTTCGTTTTGCTCCTAAATTTTATGAAGTGGCACGTCAAATTGTGGAAATAACTCAAAACCGGGTTTTTGTTGGTCACAATGTTCAGTTTGACTATCGGTTTGTTCAGGAGGAATTTAAAAGACTGGGTTACGATTACCAGCGGCAAACCATGTGTACTGTAAGATTAGGACGAAAATTTCTGCCTGGCCACAAGTCGTATTCATTAGGAAACATTTGCAGTGAACTTGGAATATCGATAAATGGACGTCATCGGGCAGCCGGAGATGCTTTTGCTACAACAAAACTTTTTGAGTTGATTCTTGAAAAGAAAAGACAAAAAGAAACCCGGATTCCTCCGGGTCAATTAAAGCTTTTTTAAAGCGGGAAGCCGCTTGAAACCAGATTATTCTTCAGGTTTTACTTCTTCTTTAACTTCTTCAGTTTCGATTAACAGGTTTTGTTCATCAAGCAATTGATACCATTGAACCACTTTTTTCATATCCGAGACATAAACCCTATCTTTGTCATAATCAGGTAAGATATCGGTGAAAAAAGCTTTTATTTCGTTGGAAGAAGCTTTAGCAGAAATAATTTTCCCATTTTCCTTTATTTTCTTAAACAAATCAGTCAAAAGAATTTCACCAGTTTCAGTAAAAACTGAAATATCTGATAATGAACTGATTTTTGATGTTGAATAGGCTGGCATTCGTTTACCGGTAATCAGCGATTCAACAATAATACTGTTTTTCGTTTCGGCAACTAATTTGAATAATCCTGGTTGTCCACTAATCGATAATATTCCTTTTAACATACCTGTTGTTTTTTCAGGGCACGAATATAATATTTTCCTGCGAGTAAAAAACAAATACCGGAATAACAAGGATTTGTTTTAGTTAAAGTTGAACTTATAACTGATTCCCAGGCTTATCCATCGGCCAGGTTGTTCAACAGGTCCCAAATCGTAATATTTTTTGTTTAATAAGTTCGAAACATTTGTGTAGATTTCTGTATGCCCTGATTTCCATGCTATCCTGGAATTTATTATCCAAAATGGCTGGTAGGTGTCAGTTTGGGTCCTCATCCCGTTTCTATCCTGGTAACTAATTTTCCACGATGCTCCCAGTTTTTGCCATATCCTGTGCTCAATCTGAAAATCAAGTTTATGTTTCAAATTATCTAAAACGTAGTATGATAGTATGTTATTTGTTCCTTTTTCCAAATGGCTATAAGCGTAATTTATTCCAAGTTTGGTAAGAAATAATTTTGTCTTCCAGAATTTTTCAGGAGAAAGGGTACAGCTAAACTCTATTCCGGTAGTATTTATTTGGGTGAGATTTTGTGTTTGCCATTTTTCTGTATCGCTTGTTCTCACCCAGTCAATTAAATCTTTCCCATTCCTAAAATAAGCTCCGGCATGTCCCCAAAGTCCGGGATAAGTAACTTTTAATCCGAATTCGTATGTTTTTGATTTTTCAGGTTTCAGATTTGGGTTACCCACATTGGTCGGACCATTATAGAATAAATCGGTAAAAGTTGGCATTCGTAACGTTGAATTGACAGAGCCATATATTTTGTAATGGTTTATAAATTCGTATGAAATATCTGCTCCAGGGTATATATTCCAGCCAAATCCAAGGTCGGTTATCCAATTACTCATCGCTCCTGCCGAAACAGCTATATTTTTTAAATATAGCGAATGCTCTGTAAAATAGGAGATCGTTGTTCGAGAATACGATTTTGTGAAAAATTGATTGTTTTCACCTGGTATTTTAACCGGATCGGCCAGAGTATTACCCAATACATTACTCCAAATATTTTCAGTCCTTATTTCGGCTCCAAACGCTGTTTTTCCGTATTTCGAAGAAATCCAGGCATCGATTTTACTGCCAAAAACATCAGTAAGATGATAATTATGTCCCTTGTACCAGCTTGGAGGGTTTTCCCGAAATAATTCGAATTTATCCTGATGGCGACGCCAGTATAAAGAGGGATTTACATGCAATTTTTCACCAGCTTCAAATTTTACTGAAGCAAATGTAGTTTTTGTTTCTTCGAATTGATTTGGATAAGCAGCTGAGTAAAAACTATTTGCTCCAAATGCTTTCTCTGTTCTGCCAATTTGGAAATTAAAAGTTCCTGACTTAAGGTTTGCTTTAGTCTGATAAAAAGCATTCATGTTTTTGAAGTCGGTATTATTTATATAACCGTCAGTAGAAATACGGTTAATGGCTGCAAAATGGCTCCATGAAGCTTTTGTCAGGTTTCCTGAAACATTTAAATCGGTTAAATTATGTTGCCCGGCAGCCAGGTCAACTTTTATGTTTGTTTGTTCTTCTGTATTGGTAATAATGTTTATAACTCCAGAAAAAGCATTAGGGCCAAATACACGGGCAGCCGGGCCTTCAAGTATTTCAATACGCTGGATGTTTTTTAAACTTACAGGAAGATCGAGAGAATGGTGACCTGTTTGTGGGTCGGAAATATTGATGCCATTGAGCAGGATAAGTGTTTGGTCGAACGAACCACCCCTAACCGAAATATCGGCTTGGGCTCCAAGAGGGCCACGTTGGCGGACATCAACGCTAAGCGCGTATTCTAAAAGTTCCTGGATACTTTGAACCGGTGCCGCTTCAATTTCTTCTCTGCTAATTACGGATACGATCCGGGCTACCTGCGAGAAAGCAACAGGTGCTCTTTGGGCACTAACCTCTATTTCATCGAGGTTGTATTCCATGCTTACTTTCGAAGTATCAATTTGGGCTGAAACATATTCATTTTCAAAAGTTGTTGTGTATACAGCCAAAAGTACGCCAATGCGAACTGGCTTTTTTAATACACTAAACAACGAATATGATTTTCTTCCCCATCGTTTGAAAGTAAACACTTCAGCCCTTTTCAAGGATCTGGTTGTTTTTTTCATTTTAAAATAAGAATAAAAATTTGAGGCGGCTAAAGTACTAAAAATTGTAAATTGGAATAGAGAAATGGATATTCTCTTAGAATATATGAAAATTTCGGATAAAAGTCAATGGTGTTTTAATCGGAAATATTTGTTTAATAACATGTTATAAAAAGCAAACATGGTTATGTTTGCTTTCGTATATATTTAACTTGCTGCCTGTTTTTTCCACATAAATTTTTTTTATCAGCAATAAATAATATCTAAGAATAAAAGACATTAAAATCTTTTATTTGGAGGTTGGTTTGAATATATTTGCCATCATATTAACAATTAAAAAACGAACGCCATGACACAGCTTCAATTTAACACCGCTCTTCTAGGATTACAGGACAAGTTGTTGTACTACGCATTGAGTTTGACTTCCGATCAGGAAAAAGCACAGGACCTGCTTCAGGAAACTTTTCTTAAAGCGCTCACTTACAGAGATAAGTTCGCCCAAAATACAAATTTCAAGGCATGGATTTATACCATCATGAAAAATACATTTATTAATAACTACCGTAGAAACGTGAAGGCAAAAAATACGTTTGATGGATCGAATAATGATTTGCATTTAAAAATGCAAAAGGATAAAAGTTATCCATCACCAGAGTCTATTTATAGCTCTAAAGAAATTGTAAAATGTATAAATGCACTTGAAGACGAATACCGCATTCCTTTTAATATGTTTCTTGATGGGTATAAATATAAAGAAATAGCAGAAGACCTAAATTTACCTTTGGGAACAGTAAAAAGTCGTATTTTTTTCACTCGTAAAAAACTTGAGAGATCTTTAAAGGATTATGCCGCATAGAAGTTTTATTATTCGTAAAATAGGTTGATTTTATTGGTAGAAATGGTTCACTAAGCTGAACCATTTTTTTTGCTTATTAGTGTAATATCTATTCGTTATCTCCGGACATTTATTGTTTTTTTAGTTCGTTTTGGCAGATTGAGAATAACCATCTGATTTTTTATTTGATCAACTAATTGTTTAGTCCGACTGTGGAAAAATCTGTTTTTTATTAAGCAAGGATAAAATTAATCGGATTTTTTGAATATGTCAAAGTCGAATTTCTTAGTAGATATAAATCTTTGAAAAGCAAATTGATATTATCTTTGTCAATAGGAGAAAAAAAAGCTCAGGGTTCAGGTGTAATTTTTACTATAAAGTATAATCATATATGAAACGGATGATTTTGATAATAACAGTTTTTTCTCTGGTGGCATGTTTGACTGACTGTCGTCAGCGTGATAAATCAAAAATCATAGAACAATACAAATATGATGGTGAAAAAGGAACATTAAATGTTTTATATAAGAAAAAGCTTGAAAGTTGGGTAAAAGAAGGAACTATATGTTATGGTATAGTTATGGTCTGTGATAATAATGATCTTCCGATCCGACTGATGGAAGTACATGCAAAAGTTGTAAGCATACAACCAGATGGTATTAAAATGGAATCACTCGAAGATCTTACGGTGAAAAAATATGTTCAATGCGATAAATTGTCTTTAAAAACAGGGCAATATTGGATGGAGGTTGATGGTGAGCTTTTTAAAACTAGAGTTGAAGCTATAAAGTTTATCGATGAAAATTATCCAGGGTTAAGGTTGAAGCGAATTTTTATTACCAAATAGATAATTATAGAATTTAAGAAATATAAAGACAGATAGTATGAGCTCTTTAGATATAAGCTTTGAAAAGTTAAAAATTCTGGTACTTTTTCTTTTTATTTTTCCGGCGATTTCATTATCGCAAACACCGGCGCCTGCATTTAACTGGAAACTACAGGAAATAAGTAAGGATAATAATCTTCAGGGAATGTGTGTACACAACGAAAATACTGCTGTTATTGCCGGTTATGGAAAAACTTTTAAAATATCGAATAATAAAGGGATTTCCTGGAGTGATGTTGGGCTTTTAAATCCAAAGTTTAATTTTAACGATATTAGTATTAATGGCAAAGTTGGTTATATGGTTGCGCGAAAAACCATGCTTATAGATAATCCCAATGGAGCTGAAGATGATGTTTATGTAAATGGACTTCTATTAAAAACTCTTGATGGCGGATATAACTGGACCGTAATCGATCTTTCGAAAATTGGAGAAGGAACAAGTCTTTCTTTAAACCCATCATTGGCTGGATGTATAACTTTGACTCCATACTCGGTTTTGTGTATCGACGAGAATACGGCCCTGGTATATGTACAATGGTACGAAATTGGGTCAGACGCAAGAAAAACTCATTCAGCTGTTTTTAAAACACAAAATGGTGGAGAAAAATGGGTTGCTATTACACAGGATTTTGGAGCCGCTTATGTTACATCGATGAAGCTTTTTGGAACCGATATTTATATTGGAGGAAATAAAATTTTACTGAAAGGATCAACAACAACCGATACCACGACTGATATCTTTCCAGCATTTTCAGCTGCTGCCGGAAGTACTGCTTACATCAATGAAATTCGTTCTTTTAAAACCAATGAAATAGGAATAATTACTTCTTCGTCAGGCTATTTTAATACTTCGGATGGTGGTACTACATTTTCGAAAATGAACGGTATTTCAGGAGGCTTCGACTTTTTTAAATTAGACGATAAAGTGATGATTTGCCTGGGCGCTTCATCAAGTTCTAAAGCTACGATTGATGGGGGTACTACATGGACTAGTTGTTCTCCGGGGAAAACGGTTATTGAAATACCAGGTGTTTTTAATGATTCGCTTTACACTTTGACTAATTCATCTCTTATTTATAAAATAGCTGTAACTGATCTGAAATCAGGAAACTACAAATGGATTGGGAAAAAGCTGGTGGAAGGGACTTCGAGCCTTCAGAAAATGTACGTGTTTGATTCGGACAATGCATTAATTATTGGTGATGACCAAATTGCCAAAATAACTGCCAACAAAGGATTAACATGGACGAATGCAAGCTTACCCGAGCTTTTTGTGTCGGGTGGAAAATATGATTTTCGTAGTGTTACTGCATCAGGCGATGCTGGATTTGTAATTACACGTTCATATAAGTTGGTTGATTATACTTCGGGAGATGACTATTATTTGAGTGGATTGATTTTTAAAACAGAAGATGCCTGGAAAAGCTGGAAAGTTCTTAATAATAAGAATGTTGGAAAAGATTTTCAGACCGATGCTTCGAAATATCCTTTAATGTCGGGGTGCTTTGGTATGGATAATTATACGATTGAATGCGTTGATGGGAAAATAGCATATATGAATGTTAATTGGTTCGATACCGTTACTGTTGCTAAAACTGCAACGAAACATTCGCGTGTATTTAAAACTGTTGATGGAGGTGATTTATGGACCCCTGTTACGAATGACTTTGGAAGTACAATAATAACGTCCATAAAATTTTCAGGAGAAACGGGATATATAGCTGGTAATAAAATTCTGTTAAAGACAAGTGATGGAGGAAATTCGTTTATCGACCTATATCCACAAATTAGCAATGGAATAGAAGGTGATTTGAATATATATTCGATTGTCATGCGTACAAAGGACGAATTGTACTTTCAAACTTCGAATAACAAGGGTGTTTTTTACACCAAGGATGGAGGAAGTACTTTTAATAAATTAAATGGAGTAACAGGTGGGCTTGATTTTGTCGTTTTAGATAACAACTCGTTTCTGGCATTAGGGTCATCAACATTGAATAAATTAACTAATGATGGTGGTCAAACATGGCAAGATATTAAGCTGGGTGTTGCAATATATGCTGCCGGAAAAGTATTTAACGATTCTCTTTATGTTTTAGGAAAGTCAAATATCTACAAAATTGCGGTCTCCGATTTGGATATCAAGACTTTGGTATATGATTTAGATAAACCGGATGCGTTAAAAGTTCTTTATGATTCTTCGGCATTAGTACTTGCTTGTTCTGAAGGTGATATAGACAGATGTTATATTTACAATATTTCTGGTCAATTGATGGATATTGCCGATCCTAAGTCATCAACATATTCGATTGAATACAATTCGTTTACTCCTGGGGTATATATAATTTCAGCATTGGTTAGTGGTAAGAAATATACTCGAAAAGTAATTTTTAAATAGTACTTTAGAGCAGGTTAAGTTTATGACTGCAATAAATTTAAAGTACTGTTTTTGCTATGTTAAAGAGTATTGTAATTGGTTGGTTATTAATTTTATGTGTTTTTACTGTTTTTAGCCAATCAACTCAATTAATTTATGGAAAGGTTGTTAATAAACGAAATGGGGAACCTGTTTGTTTTGCCGGAATTCATATCGTGGAGAATGATTCATGGACATCGACAGATAAAGAAGGAATTTTCGCTATACAACATTCTGATTTTCCTTTTGTTACCCTTGAGGTTCGTTGTTTGGGTTTCGAAACTTTTTCTGATAGGTTTCAGACTTCAAAAATTGGAGATGTTCTTGTAATAAAAATGGCACCAATATCGTATGACATGGAAGAGATAACGGTATTGGCGAAAAATAATCAGGGACTTACTACTTCTTCTATTCTAGGGAATGCAGCAATAGAGCATGTTCAGCCATCAAGTCTGGCTGATATTTTACAGTTACTACCTGGAAATATTTCAACAAATCCCGATTTTAGTGCAGCTCAAAAAATATCCATGAGAGAGATTGGAGCTGACGATAACAGTGCAATGGGGACTACCATAATGATAGATGGCGCTCCAATGTCGAATAATGCTAATCTTCAAACTTTTTCGACCTACAAAACCGACAATAATTTTATTACAACTATCGGATCTGGAATTGATTTAAGACAAATTTCAACCGATAATATCGAATCAGTTGAATTTGTGAAAGGAATTCCTTCAGTAACCTATGGCGATTTAACTTCGGGTGCAGTTCTAATTAAAACCAAAATGGGGTATACACCGTTCGAGGTTAAACTTAAAACTGATGCGTTAATAAAACAATTTGCCATAAGTAAAGGGTTTAGTACTAAGTCAAAAAGTAATATCAACTTTAATCTCGATTATTTGCAGTCGTTTGACGATTTACGTAGTAAATACAAAGGTTTTAACCGGATAACAACTAATTTGGGATTTTCAAAAGTGTTTTGCTTAAGGGAATCACAGCTAACCTACAATGCTAAAGTGAGTTTCTACGGTACTGTTGATGATGTAAAAACTGATCCAGATGCTATGGTTTCAGGAGAAAAAATATTGTCAAAAGAGCGGGGTTTACGATTAAATATGTACGGAAAATGGTTGGCCGGAATGAAACTGTTGACCAATCTTGATTATACGGTTTCGTTGTCATATACTCACCAACAAAGTGGAGAGGAGAAATACAGGTCGCTAAATGGAATTCAGGCAATTTCGACTTCGTTAACAGAAGGCGAGAATGCTGGTATTTTTCTGCCGGCTGAGCAATTTACGTCCTATGTTGTTGATGGAAAACCGTTAAATGCATTTGTGCAACTAACAGCTACTAAGGTTATAAATTTTCATAAGAGTTTGTTAAACAAACTGATTTATGGTTTTGATTATCGGTTTGATGCCAATAATGGAAATGGGCAGGTATACGATATTTTCAATCCACCATTTGTTTCGGTATATAACTCTCGTCCAAGGAAATATAAAGATATTCCTGCTTTGCAAAATTCTTCTGTTTATTTTGAAGATAATTTATCTGTGTTATTTCGGAAAACAGTTCTTGGTATTCAGGCAGGCATCCGGTTAAATAATTTTCAATCTTCAGGATTGTTTAAAAGCGATATCGGATTTTTTACTGAACCAAGAATCAATGTACAGTATAGTTTCTTGTCACCAAAAAACAATACGGTTTTTGATAAAATGGCTGTAAGGTTTGGCGTGGGTAAAACATTCAAATCGCCACCATTGGTTTTTTTATTTCCAGATAAAGCTTATTTTGATTTAAATGCATTGAGTTATTATTCAGGTAATCCGGCCAATGATACTTCTATTTTCGATACCCGGATTTTTGAAACAAGAAATAGTGACTTAAAACCTTCGGAAAATAGAAAAATAGAAGTCGGGCTTAGTTTTAAGGTTAAGAAAGTAAGTGCAGCAATTTCGGTGTTCAAAGAAAAGCTACTGAATGGTTTTGCCTTTGCCAGTAATTATGTATTTATCAATTACAACCGTTATCAAGCTGACGATATTCTTTTAGGGAATACTACTGATTTAGGAAACATGGTAAAAATCCCTTCGACAGTTCTGGTTTCTTACCAAATTCCGGTCAATAACCAGGAGACCCGAAAGTCAGGAATTGAATTTACACTTGATTTTGGGAAAATAAATCCGATTTATACATCATTCACTTTGGATGGTGCCTGGTTGCGGACCCAAAGATTAAAAAGCACAATACCGTATCAATTCCGGCCTTCGGAATCCATTACAAATCAGAATCTGTATTTTGGTGTTTATCCTGCAGGCGAGAGTAAAGTAAGTGAAAGATTTAATACCAATTTGAGAATGGTAACGCGGGTTCCTCGATTACGGATGATTTTGTCAACCACTATCCAGATGATTTGGTACGATATGTATTATTTCCCAAAATTTGATGAAATACCATTATACCTGGTTTATTCTGATGGAACCAGCAAAGAGTTTTCTTCGGACATGAATGTAAATGCCGAATATAAAAATTTCGTTATTGTTAAAAGTCAGAATTATTACCTCAAAGAAATAATGCCACCTTTGCTTCAAATCAATTTTAGATTATCGAAAGATATTTCTGATAACTTAAAATTAAGTTTTTATGCGAATAATTTGTTTAATTATCGTCCTGAATATGAATTAAAAAGGACGGGTTCTTTTATTCGAAGAAATCCCTCTTTATATTTCGGGGCTGAAATAAGAATTATATTGTAAGTATGAAAAAAGGATTTGTTATTGTTTCAATATTATTCGTATTGGTTTCATGTCTCAAAGATTCCGATTATCATGCTTATAAAGTAAGTCTTACGGTTGATTTTGGTTCCAACTTTCCTTTAGAGGATAAAGCCGGAGCCAAAGTTACTTTGTTTAATCAACTTAAAAATTATACCTGCCAAGCCGAAACAGACAAGAGTGGCGCTGTTTTGTTTTTTTCAGTCGAGCCTGGCTTTTATAGTATTACAGTTACCCTTTCAATAAAAACAGGAATCTCAAATTATACATACAATGGGTTGACGGATATTAAGGTATTTGGAGATGTAACAGACATTGTTAAAGTAAATGCAAGTATCTCAAATCCGTTTGTAATTAAAGAGATTTATTACAGTGGCAGTACTACCCCGGCAGGTAAAATTTATTATGCCGACCAATTTCTTGAAATATTTAACAATACTTCGGAAGTACAATATGCCGATGGAATTTCGGTGTTGGAACACGAATCGAATGGAACAGAAGTCAATATATGGGGAAATATAAAAGATACTATAGTTGCTGAATATATTTGGACAATACCTGGAACAGGAACTCAAGTGCCTGTTAGACCAGGGGAAAGTATTGTTATTGCGCAGGATGGAATTAACCATAAAGATGATCCAATGGGAAATCCTTTAAGCCCGGTGAATCTTGGAAATGCAGACTTTGAGTTTTATGTATATAAGTATAACAACAAGGATGTTGACTCTCCTTTAGTCCCCAATATGGTCAAAGATTATTTTTGGAATTCGTTGATAGAAGAAGTAACATTTAGAGTACAGGGAGGAAGTTCAATTGCTATTGCCAGACTTCCCGGAAGTTCTGAGATGGAACGGAAAGCTTATATCTTAAGAAATTTGGTGTCTAAACCATTTTCTTCAGGATCAGACACTTCGCATTACGTTAAAGTAGCAAACAAGTACTTGATTGATGCAGTAGAAACAGTTGAAGATGAAGCTCATGCAATTTATAAAAGATTTACTCCTGATTTGGATGCTGGTTATACTTATGTGCCTTCTGGTTCACGCTCAGGAAAATGTGTTCGCCGGAAAATTAAAGAAGTTGTATCGGGCAGGGTCATTTATCAGGATACAAATAATTCGACCAACGACTTTTTAAAAGATGTTGATCCTAAACCTAAAGTTTATGAATAAGTTTATTATCAGCATTTTATTTTTGAGTATAGGACTGTCGGTTGGCGCAAATAGTCCAAATGGAGACAAGAAATATAATTTAAATATATTTCAGCAAATTGATTTGGAAAATGTGTGGTTTCAGGCTGGTAATGTTGCTGGTATAAAACAAATGCCATCTTTTTTCCCATCAGAAATTAAATTCAACTTTAACCAATCTAAAGGTAATTTTCATTCAATCTTTAGTGGGGAAACAAATCAATCATACAATTTCAGTTCCAGAAGTTTTCAAAGAATCAGGAATACAATTCTTTACGGATCATTTAATTACAGCAAAAATTTCGAACGAAATTTAAACTACAGTAATACAAATGAACCAGCTATAAATTATCCATATTTATTGGCCGACACAATAGGTAATGATACTTACGAACGGGAGTTCTTTTGTATAAAAGGATCTGTCGCATCTGCTCTTTCCAGCAATTTTGATTGGGGATTAGATGTTGATTACCAGGTAGGGATGGCCTCGCAAAATCGTGATCCTCGCCCTGAAAACAAGGTTATGCAATGCAAAATTTCTCCGGGAATCCTTTACAAACAAGAATGTTTTAAGTTGGGAGCGCACCTTTTTTATGGTTATTACAACGAGGATATTAATGTTTCAGTAGTTCAGGAAGGGATTCAATATACCTTGTTTCAATTACATGGCCCGGGAGCATTTGTATACCATTCTTCCAGTTCATTTTACCGGTTGTACCAGCAAAATCAGTTCGGTGGCGGTTTTCAGGTTCAATTCAAAAAAAATAATGTTTCCGATATTTTGTTCTCAGGTTATCAGTACTTTAAACAAACAGTTGACGATGGGAGGGGGGGAGATATGGCAACTTGGGCTATGGTTAAAAATGATTCGAAAATGGATGGGATAAATTGGAATGTTGGCAATATTATTTCGATTAATCTGGGAGAAAAGCTTCATTTATTGAGTGCTCAGGTTTGTGTAACCAAGAAATTAGGGACTGAATTTGTGCAGCGATTAGAAAACATTGGTGCCACTGACCTTGAACGTTGGATAACATACGCCAAAGAGCAAAAATATAACTCGTTGAAGACCAATGCTGAAATAAAATATCAGTTAATGGTAAAAGATGAAAATTACCAGATGAAATCGTTGTTCCAGGTTGGGTTAAACTATTATTCATTCCAGGAAGAATACCATATTCCCAACCAGCAAATGGATCATTCAACCTTGTTGTTCGAATCATCATTCCTGAAGTTATTCCCATTGAAAAACTCTAAAATCTCAGCTGAAATAAAACTAAATTACAGGAATAAAATTGATTCAAAAGTTTGTTTGGAGACAACTAATTATTTGATTGACAAAATATACCTTCCTGAATTCAATTTTCTGACAAAAGCTTATATTTCACCTGGTTTTGCTATAGGTTATCAGTTTCCGATGAAAAGGATATTGAGTAATTATTTCATAAATGCCGATTTTAATTGGTTTCATTCAACAAATAACCTGAACCGGACTAATTTGAGTTTCAGTACCGGATTAATTTTTTAAGAATTTGGATATGGACAATGTAATAGAATGTCATAACCTCACTCATTATTATGGAAATAAACTGGTTTTCGAGAACCTTAATTTTAGAATTAAGGAAGGGAGCATACTGGGTTTATTGGGTAAAAATGGCACCGGTAAAACAACTGTGTTCAATATTTTGAATGGGTTTCTCCATCCAACCAAGGGTCAATGCTTTATATGGGGAGAAGATTCGCAATATTTGAGTGACATGTCTAAGTTAAGAATCGGTTTTTTAATAGAAGGTCATATCCAATATGCGTTTATGAATATTCAACAGATTGAGCGATTTTACCGAGGCTTTTATCCCCGATGGAAATCAGCATCTTTTTGGGAATTAATATCGAAGTTAGACATTTCTCCACGTCAAAGAATATCTACGATGTCATGCGGGCAACGTTCGCAAGTAGCCTTGGGGCTTATTTTGGCCCAGGACCCTGATTTATTAATCCTAGACGATTTTTCAATGGGACTTGATCCTGGTTATCGACGTTTGTTTGTCGATTATTTACGCGAATACGCCAAATCGGAAAATAAAACCATATTTACAACCTCTCATATCATTCAGGATATGGAAAGATTAATCGATGATGTTTTGATTATCGGTTCGAATAATGTTTTGGTACAATCAACTTTAAATGAATTTCTGGATAATTTTAATCGTTTCGATTTTGAATTGGAAGAATCAAAAACTGAATTGAAAAAAGATGCCATTCTTGTAAACATTGAACGGGTAAAAAATAAGGTTGAATTATATACTTTCTCGTCTGAAAATGAGATATATAAATATTTAGCTGATAAAAACGTTTCTGTCAAAAATTTCAAACGGGTAAGTATGGCGCTTGAAGATGCATTTATTGGTTTAACAGGAAAATATTAGAACATGTGGAGATCAGTTTTTTATAAAGAGTGGTTGAAAATCAGGTGGTTTATCCTTCTTTATGCTTTGGTAGGATTTGTTGTTATCGTATATATATACTTAAAGTTGAAACATAGTTTCATGTTTTTAGGAGCCAAGAATGTTTGGGGCGCCATTTTATTCCAGAGCATTGTGTATTTCAAGGTGTTCAGGTTTATTCCGTTAATCGGAGGAACAATTATAGCTTTCACTCAATATTTGCCCGAAGTGCTTAATAAACGGATTAAGCTTTCGTTTCATCTTCCTCTAAACGAGAATAAAATTCTGTTGTTGATGCAGGCTTTTGGGGCGTTAAGTCTTTTTATATCATTCCTGGTTTTCTTAATTCTTTTTGGGATTATTGGACTGTATTTTTTACCTGAACAGATTGTTCTTGATAGTTTGATAACCATTTTCCCTTGGATATTAGCTGGGTTTTCGTCATACTTTATTGTTTCATTTGTAGTGCTGGAGCCGATGTGGATATATCGGTTTTTTTATTTTCTTAATGGTGCTTTTTTTATCTCAATACACTTTGCTTCAATAATTACGGCCAGTTACAGACCTATTATTTTGTCATTAACGCTTATGAGTATTTTATTAAGTAGTGCACTTTTATTCTCAGGTTATAGGTTCAGAAAGGGGGAAAGCTGGTATGGAAAAAATTAGCAGGTATAGTTTGGTATTTATTACTGTGATTGTTCTTTCAATCGGTTTACCTAAATTGTTTTGGATTTTCTTTGAAAAGCCTGTCAAGAAACCGTTTATTCAGTATAGTTGTGTCAATCACGATTTTTTGATCTATCGGTCAAACGAAAAAATTTGGGAGGATACAAAGGGAAATCAATATTCAAGAGATGAATATGAACAAAAACTTCCTTTATTCTTTTTCAAGCAACTCTATATATCTGGAACTTTACCCGATTCGATAAATCATGTTCCTATTGATTTAAAGGAACTTGCACGGGAAAAATCGTTTTTTCACCTTCGTCAGGGAGAAATTGATGCTCCAGTTCCTGATTTATTCCCGTTGTTTGAATCGCGCTCTGGAAGGGCAATGCTCGAATGGCCTGAAGACTTTTTCAGAATTACCTGGCGAATTGAGTTTATTGATGCTGCCAGTAATAAAATCCTTGAAGAAAAGAGCCAGATGTTTTCAGCGTCACTATACCACAACGGTTTTGTTTTTCCGGCAAAATTGATTTCGGGGATTACCTCACAAAAAAAGTCATGTGATGAAGGCTATTTTATAGTGGATTCAAAAAATCAGCTTTTCCACTTAAAAATGGTAATTGGAAAACCATATATACGAAAAATTGAGATTCCGTATGGATTAATAATCAGGCATATAAGTTGTGTGGATTTTAAAAATAAAGCATTCTATGCTTATTTGTTATCCGACAAAAATGAGATTTACATTCTGAGCCAGAATGAATACAAATTAGTGAAATGGCCCATTGAGGGTTATGATTCCGCTACCAGCGATTTGAAGATATATGGCGATATGCTTAATTATACAATTGTTATTGAAGGCTATAACTATTTAAAAGTAATAGCTTTGGATAAAAAATATCAATTTATTGATTCGTACTCCGAAAAATGGGATGTAAAGGAAGATTTGAAATATGGAAAAATCTTCGCATCAATTTTCCCGGCGCAAGTTTCTATGACAAGCGAAAATAGTAAATACGTTCGTTTTTATTTCTCTATTTCAAGAGGATTTAATTGGTTTCTTTTGAATCTGGCTTTGCTTGCTATCCATTTTGCTCTGCTGTATTGGAGAAAAAAACAACTGAGAAACCATTTTATTGATTTAGGTATTATTGCTATTTGTGGTATTTATGGATTTTTAGCCATTCACTTTTTCAGGAATAAATTCTATGAATAACCAATTTTGTATCGGATGAATTATCTTTGAAGAAAGAAAAACTGTTAGGTATGAATAAGAAAGTTGCAGTTCATTTAGCCGATGGCTTCGAAGAAATTGAAGCAATAACTATCATTGATGTTTTAAGAAGAGCGGGAGTAGATGTAGTGACGGTTTCAATAACCGGAAAACTTGATGTTTATGGAGCGCACCAGATCAAGGTTTCGGCCGATGTTATATTTGAACAAGTTAATTATGATGAAATTTTTATGATCGTTTTGCCCGGAGGTATGCCAGGCTCGTCAAATTTGAATGAACATAAAGATTTAAGAGCGCAGATTGTTCTATTTAATGATGCAAATAAGCAACTTGCTGCTATTTGCGCTGCACCGCTTGTTTATGGCAATCTTGGAATACTTAATGGCAGGCGAGCAGTTTGTTATCCGGGATTCGAAAAATATCTTAAAGGTGCAGATATTTTAAACATTCCGGTAACAGAATCAGGTAATATAACAACAGGTCGTGGTCCGGGGGTAGCTATTAAGTTTGCCTTAAAACTGGTAGAAAAACTTGTTTCAGTACAAAAGGCCGAACAGGTTGCTGACCAGATGCTTGTGGAATAACGCCATTGCGGTTAAAACGTTGTCACGCAATAGCTTTTGCAGGAATTGTAAATATAAATTCACTTCCTTTTCCAAGTTTGCTTTCAACCCAAATTTTCCCATTGTGTTTATTAATAAATTCATGACAAAGTATTAATCCAAGTCCTGACCCATCTTCATTATTAGTTCCTTTTCTTTTAACTTTTGAATCGATTTTAAAAAGGTTCTGGCTATCTTCATCTGAAATACCAATACCGCTGTCAATTACTGAGATGATGATATCTTCATTTATTTTTTTTGCATTTACTTCAATATGACCACCATCAGGAGTAAATTTTATGGCATTGTTTATCAGGTTTCTTAAAACTGTTTCAATCATAACTGGGTCGGCATATATTTTTAAGTCGGGATCGCTTTCCATGTTTATTTTAATGTTTTTCTGTTCAGCTAATGATTTTAATACCCCTATAGCATTATCCAGGATTCGATGGTATTCAACATCCGATGGGGTAAAATTTAACGCTCCGGTTTGTGAGCGCGACCATTCGAGCAAATTTTGGAGCAACCGGTAAATACTATGGGTTGAATGATAAATGTCTGTTGCAAATCTTCGTCTTTCTGTTTCATTAAACCGCTCATAATCTTTATATAGAAGAGAAGAATATCCCAGAACATTATGCAATGGGTTTTTTAAATCGTGGGCAATAATTGAGAAGAATTTGTTTTTTGACGCGTTTAATATTCTTAATTCCTGTTCACTTTTTTCGATGACTTTATTTTTAAGGGCCAGTAATTTGTTCGATTTGGTTTTATCGAGGTACTTAAGCCAGATAAAAAATACCAACAATAAAAGAAGTAGGGCAGAAGTCAAACCGAGTTGTTTGAGCTGTTTGTTTTTGCGAAGTTGAACTAAGGTTAATTCTTGTTGCGTTTTTAGCCGGGCAATTTGATTTTCTTTTCGTTCAAATTCATAACGTTTTTCAAGGGCCGATATTCGATCGTATTTTTCCTTTTGGGTCAAACTATCTGAATATTGGATATAAAGTTTTAAATGATTAATCGACGTTTTATAATCGCCAATACTTTCATAAACCATTGATAGCAAATTGTTTGATGTTGCTTTCATTTTATATCCTCTCTTGAACTTGTCATTTAGTACAATACTTTCTTTTAGCGCATCAATTGCCGATTTATATTTTTTTTGTTTAAAAAGTACAATTCCAATACCTTGCTTGAATTCAGCTTCATGTTGGTACAAACCTAATTTTTGGAAAAGGGCCCAAGACTCCTTTAAACATTCAATCGCCAGATACATGCTGTCAGCATAATTCAGGTATATACCAGCAATGTTTGATGATGTAATTGCTTGAAATTCAGGTTTATTGTTTAGTTTTTTGGCTTTTTTGTAATTTATTAACGCCGAATCAGGTTGGTTGATAATTTTATAAATTTCGCCAAGTCCATTGTAATTCACGGCCATACCTTCCAGATTTTTAATTGACGAATTAATTGTTAATGCTTTACGATAGTAATAAATTGCATCAACCATATTTCTCATTCGTGTATGAGTCGCAGCAATATTTGAAAGTAGTTTGGCTGAAAGAACGGAATTATTTTCACACAGCTTCATGCCTTCCAAAAATTGGATAATAGCCTTATCTCCTTGATCCATATTGTAATAGCAAAGTCCTATGAGTTTATGGCAATTTACAATATCAACTGTATCAAGCGATTGATTGTAGGTTAAAAGAGCCTTTTCAATAATAGGTATTGCTAAATGGTAATCGGAGGAATTGTATAAAATTTCCCCTTGATTGCATAATGCTTTAGCTTGAAGGAGTATTTGGTTGTTTTTAACTGCAAACTGGTAAGCTATACGTGAATAGGCAATACTTTTGGAAGTGTCTTCTTTGAATTTATACGAAAGCTGTAAAAACAATTCGGCTTTTTTACTTTCAGGTGCATCTCGAATAATATGTAATAAGCTGTCAGCATTTGACTGAGACGAAGCGCCAAATGTACGATTTAAAAGAAACAGGAATAAAAGAAGCTTTTTCACTGTAAATATTGTTAAATTAATATCGTTTTATAACAACCTTTCGCATCAGTTATAGCTAAACAACCAGCATATTGTTTGCCAGAATTATTGGCTCACATTTATACCTTAGGAAAAGATTTGCCAAGGCCAGGGTGTCTTTTTCGCAGTATCTGATGATTCTATCAAGATCACCTTCCTGGTAATAAACCTTTGCAACCATGCTGCCATCAATATCATTTTTTGGTGTGGGAATGTTGAATACAGCACAAAGTAAATCAAGTGACGTGTAACTTTTATAATCGCCAAATTTCCACATTTGTAATGTATCCAATAATTTGTACTTTATTTCCCAAGGTTTAGCTCCCGCTATATCTAAAATTCGCGGAAGTTTCAGGCCATTAATCAGTGAGCGGCGGGCTATATATGGGTAATCGAATTCCAATCCATTATGGGCACATATTTTTTTTGTCTGATTTCCAGTGAATTTGTCGAGCATATCATTAAAACCAGATAAAAGTTTTTTTTCGTTCTGATCGTAAAACGATTTAACACGATAATATCTTTCACCATTTTTCTGAATAATAACTCCTGCCGAAATGCAGATTATCCGGCCAAATTCGGCGTAAATGCCAGCACGTTCGTAAACATCTGATGCACATTGTTCTTCATTCCTGAAAAACGATGATTTCTTGTCCCATAGTTTTTGAAACGGTTCAGAAAGTTCGTTGAAATCTCCTTTTTGAGGAACTGTTTCAATATCAATGAAAAGAATATCTTCCGAAGAGATTTGTTCGAACATATTATTTTAGGTTTTGACGTATATAGTTAGTTAAAATATTGATTGCTACAATGTTGTTACCGCCTTCAGGAACAATAATGTCGGCATACTGTTTAGTGGGTTCAATAAACTGGAGATGGCTTGGGCGTACAGTTTTTGAATAACGATCCAAAACCATCTGCACGTTTCTGCCTCTTTCAATAATGTCTCGTTGAATTACTCGTGAAAGCCGAACGTCTGAATCACAATCAACAAAAACCTTGATGCTCATTTGTTCTCTTAGGATGGCTGGAAAAAGCACAAGAATGCCCTCAACAATCACAACTGATTTAGGTTGAATTTCTCTTGTTTCTTCAGACCGGGTACAAGTTAAATAGGAATAGATTGGTTCCTGAACAGAACTACCTGCTTTTAATTGCTTGATATGTTCAACCAAAAGTTCGAATTCAATTGACGCAGGATGGTCAAAATTTATTTTTTGCCTTTCTTCCAAAGGCAAATGACTATTGTCTTTGTAATACGAATCCTGCGAAATTACAGCGACTTCGCCGGCGGGCAGGTTTTCAATTATTTTTCGTACAACTGTTGTTTTCCCGGAACCTGTACCTCCGGCAATACCAATAACTAACATAGACTTATTTTTTTTCAAAGATAATGTTGTCGGTGGTTTTTTATTCACGAAAAAATACGTTGTGAAACAGAGGGAGGAAAATGTTAACTTAGCGTTCAGAAAATTTAAATAGTCAATTATGATTAACCACGTTGTATTGTTTAAACTGAAGAAATACGAGTCGGATAGCGAAAAGCAAAATGTTATTTGTTCGATAGAAGATGCCCTTCTGGGTTTGTTGGACAAGATTAAAGAGCTGAAACACATTGAAGTAGGCGTAAATTATGAACTGGCTGCCAAATCCTTCGATATTTGTCTTATTACTCATTTCGATTCAGTTGAAGGGCTTGATGTTTACCGTGTGCATCCGGAACATCTAAAAGTTACTGAACTTATCGGCCAACATGCTGTTGAAAGGGCTGCCGTTGACTTTGAATTTTAATAGTTTTTAGGATCGTTCACCATTCAGTTTTAAAATTTAATTATTCCTTAAAGCATGGAAGGATTATATCCATTAAAATTTACCCCTATTTATAAAGATAAAATTTGGGGAGGAAAAAAAATCAAATCAGTTCTGCATAAAGATTATGGAAATTTACCTAATTGTGGCGAAAGCTGGGAGCTTTCGGGTGTAGAAGGAAACGTTTCAGTTGTAACCAACGGTTATTTAGCTGGAAATGACCTTAATGAACTCATTGAAGTATATATGGGCGATTTGGTCGGCGAAACAATATATGAAAATTTCGGTAATGAATTTCCACTTCTGATTAAGTTCATTGATGCAAACGATGACCTTTCTATCCAGGTGCATCCCAATGATGAAATGGCTGCCGAAAGACATAACTCTTATGGTAAGACTGAAATGTGGTATGTAATTCAGGCCGACCAAGGCGCAAAACTTCAGTCTGGTTTTAATCAACAGGTTGATCAGGAGTTGTACCTCGAAAAACTTGAGAAGGTAGAATTGACTGATATTCTGAATTTTGAGGAAGTCACTTCAGGCGATGTATTTTTTATACCTGCAGGTCGTGTTCATGCAATAGGGAAGGGAATTCTTTTAGCCGAAATACAACAAACATCGGATATAACCTATCGTATTTACGATTACAATAGGCGTGATGATAAAGGTAATACCCGAGAATTACATACTGATTTAGCACTAGATGCCATTGATTATACTGTTTTTACAGAATATAAAAGTAAATACGAACGGAAAGTCAACGAATCGGTTGAACTGGCCAGCTGTCAGTATTTTACAACCAATGTGTTGGAATTGGACAGATTCGTAGAGAAAGATTATAACAAACTCGATTCGTTTGTGATTTATATTTGTTTAGATGGGGAATTGGTTGTTGAAACTGAATTGGGTAATGAAACCTTGAAATTAGGAGAAACAATTCTTTTACCTGCAACAATTGAAAATGTAATACTAAAGCCGGTTTCAGCGAAAGCCAAGTTGTTAGAAGTATATATTGAAGAGTAATTGATAATTATAACACAAATCTCTGAATAATCTTAACCTGTTTTCAGGAATGATAAAACAAGCTCTTTTTTTGTCCAGTAATACAGATATTAAGAAATGTCCTCCACCAGATAAGCCAGAGTATGCTTTTATCGGGCGTTCGAATGTTGGAAAATCGTCACTAATCAATATGCTGGTTGGACAAAATGGGCTGGCGAAAGTTTCGGTCAGACCTGGAAAAACCCAGTTAATCAATCATTTCGTTATCGACCAACAATGGTATCTTGTCGATTTGCCCGGATACGGTTATGCCAAGGTCTCGCAAACGATGAAAGAGAAGTTTCAAAAAATTATTATCAATTATATTCTTCATCGACAAAATTTGTATTGTCTTTTTGTTTTGATCGACATCAGGCATGAACCTCAAAAAATTGATATTGAGTTTATGAACTGGTTGGGAGAAAAACAGGTACCGTTTGCTGTTATTTTTACAAAAGCCGATAAACTGGGAAAGGTTTCAGTGTCCAAAAATGTTGAAACATATAAACATGAACTCAAAAACCATTGGGAAGAATTACCACCTATATTTGTGAGTTCGGCTGAGAACAGTACAGGAAAAGATGAAATTATTGATTTTATAGAAAATGTAAATAAATCGTAGTCAATTTATTTATTTACAGTTATTTAAGTGTACTTATCAACATCTGTTACCAACTTATTAAATAAATAAAAGATACATCTACAAGTTTTTTTTACCTTTGCCGGCAATTCCAACAACAAAACAAATATTCGGAAGAAATGTCAAAAAAAGCTCCTCTTAAAATTTTTTCGTGCACAAGTAGCATGGACCTTACCAAACGAATATGCACAAGTTTGGGCGTAGAGTTGGGTAGATCATCCTGCCCAGTTTTTTCAGATGGGGAATTTGAACCTTGTTTCGAGGAAACTATTCGTGGTTCACATGTTTTTATTGTACAATCAACTCCCCCGCCGGCTGATAATCTGATGGAATTATTACTGATGATTGATGCAGCCAAGAGAGCTTCAGCTTATAAAATTATTGCTGTAATTCCTTACTTTGGTTATGCTCGCCAAGATCGTAAAGATAAGCCCCGCGTTTCAATTGGTGCAAAATTAATTGCCGATTTGCTCTCGACTGCTGGGGCCGACCGTGTTATTACCATGGATCTTCATGCCGATCAGATTCAGGGATTTTTTAACGTTCCGGTTGATCATCTGTATGCCTCTTCACAGTTCATTCCGTTTATAGGGAAAATGGGCCTAAGTAATCTGGTTGTTGCTTCGCCCGATGTTGGTGGTACCAAGCGTGCAAATACTTATGCAAAAATGTTGGCTACCGATATGGTTATTTGTCATAAATCAAGAGCTAAGGCTAATGTTGTTGATAGTATGACTTTGATTGGTGATGTGAAAAACAAGGATATAATTTTGGTGGACGATTTAATTGACACTGCAGGCACTATTGCCAAAGCTGCTGACTTGATGATGGAAAAGGGAGCTAACAGTGTACGTGCTTTTGCCGCTCATGGAGTTTTATCAGGTAATGCCTATGAGAATATCGAAAAATCGGCTTTAACTGAAGTCTTTTTCACCGATTCGATACCTGCAAAAAAAGAGTCACCCAAAATTAAATATATTCCAATTGCAGGAGCAATTGCCGAAGCTATAGAAAGAGTTTATAAAAATCAATCAATTAGTTCGTTGTATTACGGTTAATTTATATATTTGCACCGCTTTTTCCTAAAGCATACGTTATGCATGCTGTTTGCCCTTTCATTGAAAAGGGAGGACTGAGTACCATAATTCAAATATTTAAAAAAGAAAAATGAAATCAATTTCGATCAAAGCCTCTAAAAGAGAGGTAGTTGGCAAAAAGGACGCCAAAAAACTTCGTACAGAAGAATTAGTACCCGGAGTACTTTATGGTGGAGAAGAACCAATCCATTTCTATGCTCCTGAGAAAGAATTCAAACCGATCATTTATACTCCCAATGTTTACATTGTAGACCTGGATATCGATGGAACAGTTTATCAATCAATTATTCAGGATTCTCAGTTCCATCCGGTTGAAGAAAAACTGTTGCATGTTGATTTCCTGCGTACTTCAGAAGACAAACCAGTAAAGATTGATGTTCCGATCAAAATTGAAGGTTTTGCTAAAGGTATCCGAAAAGGGGGTAAAATGAAACAGAATCTTCGTACTTTGAAAATTAAAGCGTTGGTTAAAGACCTTCCAGATACTATTTCAATTAATGTTGATGATTTGGATCTTGGCCAGGTTATCAAAGTTGGTTCATTACAACGCGAAAATATTGAGTTTCTTAACGCTAAGGCTATTCCAATTGTAGCTATTATTGCAACAAGGGCTGCCAAGGCTACGAAAAAGTAATAAAATATTTAACCTAAGCTTTTTGTCTTGAAATATCTTATTGCAGGACTTGGAAATCCGGGAAGCGAATATCAAAATACCCGGCACAACATAGGATTTAAAATATTGGACGCTCTAGCCGATGCGTCCAATATTGTTTTTAGCGATGGCCGTCACGGATGGATAACTGAATATAAATACAAAAGCCGGTCGTTCATATTGCTGAAACCTACCACTTTTATGAATCTTAGTGGTAAGGCCGTTAATTATTGGATGCAAAAAGAGAACATTCCTATTGAGAATCTTTTGGTTATAGTTGATGACCTGGCATTACCTCTTGGTACCCTTCGTTTAAGAGCAAAGGGAAGCGATGCTGGTCACAATGGTCTTAAAAACATTAATCAAATACTTGGGACACAAGATTATGCCCGATTAAGGTTTGGAATCGGAAATAATTTTAGTCAGGGGCAGCAGGTCGATTATGTTCTGGGTGAATGGACAAAAGAAGAAAAACTTGAACTTCCGGCGCTGGTTGATACATCGGTTGAAATCATTAAGAGTTTCGGAACAATAGGTGTAGCTCAAACCATGACTTTCTTTAATAAGAAAAAATAGAATGGCGGAAAATGTACGAATTGATAAATGGCTTTTTGCTGTTCGGCTATACAAAACCAGAAGCCAGGCCTCTGAAGAATGCAGGAAGGGGAAAGTCACTATTAGTGGGATGCCTGTAAAGCCATCGCGTGAGATTAAGATTGGCGAAACCATTCAAATTAGGCGCCCACCTATTTCCAGAAGTTATAAGGTTCTGGCATTAACAGAAAATAGGATGGCCGCAAAATTAGTTCCTGAGTTTGTGCTCGAAATAACTCCGGCGTCGGAGCTTGAAATACTCGAAATGCAGAAAAACATGAGTTTCTTTAATCGCGAAAAAGGTACAGGAAGGCCAACAAAAAAAGAACGCCGTGACCTCGATGATTTTTTCAATTCATAAATTGAAATCATAGGTTGGCTATAACTTAAAATTTTTGTCTATATGCTTATTGCCAGGGAGTTGCGTAAAACAAATATTGCTGAGTATATTCTGTATATGTGGCAAATTGAGGATTTATTACGTGCTTTTTCATTTAATAATGAGCTTATTAAAAAGCAATTGGTTGATAGGTTTAACACAGATGAAAAACTTTCAAGCGAAATTTTTACCTGGTATACCAACTTGTCCTTGATGATGGAAAAGGAACATGTTCTTGAAAAAGGACATCTCCAGGTTTTCACTAATCTCGTTAACGACTTGTATGAATTTCATATTAAGATGATTGAAACCAGGAAAGATATGGATTATGTGTATTTATATGAAAGAAATAGGCAGGCAATAATTGAATTGGTTCAGAAAAGCAATACTGTTAATGAAATTGAAGCTTGTTTTCTGGCTCTATATGGTTTGATGATACTAAAAATAAAGAATTCTGAGATTTCAGATCAAACTAGGATCACTGCCGAACAACTGGCTCGTTTGGTTGGACATTTGTCAGTCCGTTATCTTCAATATGAAAATGACGATTTCGAGTTTTGAACCTGGTTCATCACTTGATACTCTTCTTAAAATCTTCAATTAATCCATCACGTAGCCAGTTTGCTATTGCCTGTCTATTATCTGGAATTATGAGGCGTTGTTGGTCGCGGGTATGATTGATATTTCCTAATTCAATAAAAACGGCTGGTGGAAGAGAGTTTTTCATTACATAAAGATTTCTGTCGGAAATACTTCCTGAATAACCACGATTAGGTTGATGCATGGCATATTTTTTTTCGAAAGTTTGCATTAAAGTATTGGCAACACGTTTCCCTGTATTACTCCGTTTATCGTAATAAAAGAAAACATCAATATTCTTTTTTTCGTCTCTCGAATCAACATGAATGACAATCAAACGTTGAAACTTTTTTTTATTTAAAGTATGTAGGTCGTTTACTGCATCAGTACTTTGCTTTAAACGAGCAAGTTGGTTTAAAGGTATTTCATTATTTGGATAGCAAACTTCATCTTTATCAGGAGTAAGGTATTGTTCATCTCGAATTCCATCATCAGGATCTCTTAAAATCAAGTAAACTGTTGCACCGCATTCAACAAGGTTGCGAGCAAGCCGCAAAGTAACATCATAAGCATATTCATCCTCACAAAGTGTGTATCCGTTTAAAGTACCCATAGCTCCAGGGTCGGGTCCTCCATGTCCGCTTTCCAAATAATAAACAGCTCCGGCGAGTTCTTTGCTCTTAATTGTTACTTCCCGATATTTTGATCCAAATACTTCATAATTTATTTTTTCTGGTTCTGGATTTGTCTTGAGTTGTGCTTTTAATTTTACTGACATATTTGACATCGAGTCAGCTTTTAATGGAAGTTTATATAAAACACCAATAATCAGATTATTACCCTTTCCTAGTTTCTTTTTATTTAGTTCAATAAACTGCCCGTAATATTGGGAATATGAATACCCGTGTTGTTTTAAAATAGAATAAATCCCATCACCTTTTTTTGCTTTGATGGTTTTGTAATCTTGGGCGGATAAGCTATTACAAATAAAAAAAGCTGACAGTACTATAAGTGGTTTAATTGGAATATATTCTGTAAAGGCTGTTATTATCATTGTAATGATTTTTTGATTCAAATGAATTTCAAAAAAATGTTTTTATCTTTAAATTAGTTTTACTCTTGAAATTTCTCAAAAATATTATTCTAAAATTAGTTCAATGCGGCGGTTTTTATTCGGTTTTCTGACAGTTTTAACATTATTTTCTTGTTCCAGTCATCTTTTTGTAAGTCAAATCAATACAACGTCCAATTCTATAATTGACAGTTCTGTAGGTCGTGATTCTGCTATCGAGTCGTTGGTAAAACCATATCGCGACAGTATTAGTACTATAATGAATAAATTAGTTTGTGTAACTGCTACGCCTTTCATTAAAGGTAAACCTGAAAGTAAACTTACCAATTTAGTTGCTGATATTATTTTAAACTGCGGAATTGATTATTGTCGTCAAAATAAACTGGAAATTCAGCCTGTAGCTTCGTACGTTAATTATGGGGGACTTCGGGCTTCACTACCGCAAGGCGAAATAACTGTTGGTCATATTTTTGAATTGATGCCTTTCGAAAATGAAATAGTTCTGATCAAAATATCAGGTGAGTCAATCGAAAAAATGGCTGAAAAAGTTGCCGGACGTGGAGGTGAAGGAGTTTCTGGATTGAAGATAGGGATTCAGGGAGGAAGCCTGAAAACATTGAAAATAAATGGAAAGGATGTTGATAGAACAAGCTCTTATTGGTTAGTAACCAACGATTATATAGCAAATGGCGGCGATCAGATGAACATGTTTCTGGACCCACTTGAAAAAATCGAAACAAAGCAAAAAATACGTGATTATTTGATCCAATCGCTTGGTGAAATATACAAAAAAAATGGAGTAATTGATGTAAAATTGGATGGGAGAATATATAATGAGCAATAGAAGAACTTTTCTGAAACAAACAATACTAGGTTGCAGCGCTCTTTCATTTGGCTTGTTTCCTGAAGAACTTTTTGCTTCAGGCGAATTAATACGCCTTACAATAATGCATACCAATGATATGCATTGTCATATTGACCCTTTTCCTGCCGATCATGCTGAATACCCTGGGAAAGGTGGCCTGGTGCGAATCGCATCAATAATAAGTAAAACCAGAAAGGAAAATCCAAATTTGCTTGTTTTTGATGGTGGCGATATGTTTCAGGGTACGCCATACTTCAATTATTTCAAGGGTGAAATAATGACTGAACTAATGAGCAAGATTGGGTATGATGCAGGAACTATTGGAAATCACGAGTTTGATAATGGGTTAAGTGATATCTTGATGGCCATAAAAAAAGCTAAATTTCCTTTGGTGTCAAGTAATTATGATTTTTCAGATACAATTTTGAACGGATTTGTTAAAGATCATCATATTATTGAAAAAGGTGGAATCAAGGTTGGTATATATGGTTTGGGTATCGAACTTGACGGTTTGGTTGGAAAATCTAATTACGGAAAAACAATTTATAATGATCCATTACAAACTGCTTTAAAAATGGAAGCAGTTTTGAAGAACGATTATCATTGCGATTTAGTTATAGCTTTATCTCATTTAGGTCTTTCATACGAACACAACAAAATAAGTGATAAATCTCTGGCACCTCAAACTAAATTCACCGATTTAATTATCGGAGGGCATACACATTCATTTGTCGACAAACCTATTGTGCTAAACAATGCTCTCGGAAAATCGATAATTGTTAATCAAGTTGGATGGGCTGCACTCGAAGTTGGAAAAATTGAATTTATTCTTGATCACTCTGGAAAAAAGAAAGAAATAATTACTACAATCCGTAATTCCTGAGTTTTGTTAACGGTTTAAATTAACTTGATGGATAATGATGAGAAACATTCATCCATTTTCCTTTTCTTTACTGTCGGGTATCTTTTTAAGTTTTCCATGGATATTCCCTTGGGGCTGGCCACTTTTATTCTTTGCTTTTGTCCCGTTATTTTATGCTGAATCTTGTTTGAAATCATACAATCGTAACTTATTGTTGGGTTTGTTTTATTCTTCGTTTTTAACTTGGAATTTATTGGCTACTTGGTGGATAGCTTATGTTTCATTTTGGGGAATGCTGTTTATTGCTATATCAAATGCTTTACTTATGACTTTAGTTTGGTGGACATCAAATCAGATAAGAAGCATTTTGGGTGTTGTTTCAGGGTATTTCTCGTTAATTGTATTTTGGATTGCATTCGAATACATAAGCCATCGTGGATTACTTCCATGGCCATGGCTAACTTTGGGTAATGGTTTCTCTAATGCAATTCAAATTATTCAATGGTACGAATTCACAGGAGTTTTAGGTGGATCGGGTTGGATTTTATTGATAAATATATTACTGTTCGAATTAACAAAACAAATAAAGCATATTCATTCGTTGAAATTTGTTGTAAATACTTTTGTGTTTTTTACAATATTTTTATTTCCCCTTTCAATTTCTGCCTATATGTTTTTTAATTATTTTGAGACAGGCGAAAAGCGTTATGCTGTGGTTTTACAGCCGAATATTGACCCGTATACCGAAAAATTTAAAGGCTTGAGCAAAAAAGAACAAATTCAACGATTAATACAATTAACCAAACAATCAATTTCTGATTCTGTTGATTTGATCGTCGCACCTGAAACAGCATTGCCAACACTTTGGGAAGATTCTTTAATAACAAATAATGAAGTAATAAATTCCATAAAGAGTACGATAAAATATTATCCTAAAGCAAATTTCATCACAGGAGCAATAACGAAAAGAAATAACATTCCTGAGCCTTTAAAGAACACGAAATATGATTCCAGAAATTATAATTCAGCATTAGTAATCAATAGTTTGCCTGAGATTCAGGTATATCGTAAAACAATTTTGGTTGCTGGAGTCGAAAGAGCTCCTTTTAAGGAATCTTTAAACATTCTTCCGCGATTTATAATTGATCCAGGAGGAGCAATTGGCGAATTAACTCCAGGAGAAGGTCCTTTTATCCTACAAATGAAATCGGGCGAGTACGTTGGTCCTGTTATTTGTTTTGAATCAGTTTTTGGAAATTTTGTTCGTCAGTTAGCTCTAAAAGGCTCTAGTTATTTAATCGTTATTACCAATGATGGTTGGTGGAAACATTCTTCTGGAGTCTGGCAACATTTCGGATATTCCAGAATTAGGGCAATTGAAACCAGAAGAAGTATTGTGAGGAGTTCAAATACAGGTATTTCAGGTTTTATTAACCAAAAAGGCGAAATATTATCAAAAAGTACAATGTCTCAAACTTGTTATCTTCGGAGTAAAATCAGAATGAATAATAAAGTAACGTTTTATGCTATTTATGGCGATTACCTTGGAGAAATCTCAATAATATTATCTTTTACTGTAATATTATATGGGTTTGTTAATCGACGAAAATTGAATATATAAAAAATCCGCATTAGTTCGATTGTAAAAATCCCAAATAAATAGGATTTGAGTGCCTGTCTGATCAAACTTCCAACGGTAACCTGTGTTACTCCCACTTATGTGGTACTAGGCCTGTTTTAGCAGCCAAAAGCATACTCGTGCAAAATTTATAGTGTTGAATTTTCCAAACGTAGAACCAATGCGGACAATATCTTTGCTCAATATGTTTCAGAACGATTTTCTGATTCAAATATAAATGGTGCATTTCGATTTTCCAATAAAATCAAGGGTTTTAATAACATATTGCCAATATCGTGTTGATTTACAGAGTTCTTAAGCCAAACATTTTTTAGGTAGAAAACTTTATTGCATAAATACCGTACAAAAAAAATGTGAGATTGTGTTATCTGCATTTTATTATGTGTCTTTTGGCCTGAAAGAACAACTAAAATACCTAATTTTTTATCAGAATTTTTTTTGCTAAAGAAAAAAGTAGTTCTATATTTGCACGCACATTTGCAAAGGCGAATTGTGGTGTTAAAACATGATTTTTGACACAAAAAAATTGAAAATTTGGAATAATAATTTATTCTGCAACAAGCTTTGGAGAGATGGGTGAGTGGCTGAAACCAACGGTTTGCTAAACCGTCGTACGGGTCATTCTGTACCGGGGGTTCGAATCCCCCTCTCTCCGCGCTTAATAAATTATTGCAAAAATATCGGGGTGTAGTACAGTTGGTAGTATGCCTGGTTTGGGACCAGGAGGTCGTC